>JBBDOC010000079.1:0-9512 GCA_040877295.1 Nitrosopumilaceae archaeon | reverse complement strand
GTTGGCAGATATACTTGAACTAGCAATAAAACTAAAAAAAGAACACAAGAAAGGAAACGACGCGCCATTACTTGAAAAAAAAACTCTGGCAATGATATTCCAAAAACCTTCCACACGAACTCGTGTCAGCTTTGAGACTGGAATGTTCCAATTAGGCGGCTATGCACTAAATTTATCATCAAATGACTTGCAATTATCGAGAGGCGAATCTATTGGCGATACTGCAAAAACACTCTCGCGATACGTAGATGCCATCTTGGCTCGTGTCTATGAGCACGAGACAGTAGAAGAGCTTGCAAAAAATGCAACAGTTCCTGTAATTAATGGCTTGTCAAACTCATTTCATCCATGTCAAATACTAGCCGATCTTATGACCATCAAAGAAAAAAAGAAAAAACTTGCAGGACTGAAAATAGCGTGGATTGGAGATGGCAACAATGTATGCAACTCTCTTATCTATGGCTGTGCAAAATCTAGCATCAGTATGGCAATTGCAACACCAAAGGAATTTGAACCAAATTCGCAGGTTGTAAAGGAATCCAAAAAACATGTAGAGATATTACTTACAAATGATCCGTCTTCTGCCGTAACAAATGCTGATGTTGTCATGACAGATACTTTTGTTACAATACACAATGATCAGAAAAGAATCAAAAAATTTCTGCCAAAGTTTCAAGTAAACACATCGCTTATGAAAAAAGCAAAAAAAGATGCCATATTCTTACACTGCCTGCCTGCAAAACGTGGTCAGGAAGTAACAGCTGATGTAATTGATGGACCACGGTCTGTAGTTTGGGATGAAACTGAAAATAGGTTGCATACCCAAAAAGCTTTGTTGGTATCGTTATTGCGCATCTAACGTTTATAAGAGCTGTTTCAAGCTTTTGCCGTATAGATGGCATTTACACAAACATTAAGAAGATTGCGAGAGAAGAAGACAAACTACAGACGGCGTAGTACAATGCTTATGAGCAAACGTGAATTTATCACGGTACAAATTTCTAATGAAAATATCCAAGTCCAGATACACAAACCAGAATTGCTAGGAGATATGGTAATTGCATCTGCACATTCTAGATTTTTACTTGATAAAGGATGGAAGGGCTCAAGAAAGAGCATTTCAGCATCATATCTTACTGGATATTTTGCTGGAAAAAAGGCGCTATCTAAAGGATTGAAAAATGCTATTCTTTATAGCGGTACAGGCAAATACACACAAAGAATGGCAGCTGCCCTAAAAGGAGTAGTTGACGCTGGACTGGAGATTCCTGCAGATCAAGAAACATTTCCTACTCTGGATAGAATAAAAGGCGAACATCTTAAAGTAAAAAATGACACTGAAAAAATAAAATCAGCAATAGACGGCGAGGTAAAGAAACAATGAGTCAAATGCAAAAAACTGAGGGAGGACAACCCCGTAAAAGATACGAGAGAAAAGATGAAGAGGTATGGATCCCAAAAACAAGTCTTGGAAAAAAAATTGTAGCAGGACAAATAACTTCGATGGAAGAAATACTATCTAACGGATATAGAATTCAGGAGGCTGGAATCATAAAAAAACTCTTACCAGATTTGAAAACAGAAGTTATTGATGTTGGAATTATTCAGAAGATGACATCAAATGGACAGTCTACTAGGTTTAAAGCAATTGTTGCAGCTGGAAACGAAAATGGTTGGCTGGGTATAGGACATGGAAAGGCAAAACAAATGAGAATTGCAATCGAAAAGGCAACAACCGCAGCATATCTTAACGTCAGTCCTGTCAAACTAGGTTGTGGAAGCTGGGAGTGTAGGTGTGACAAGCCACATTCTGTTCCGTTTAAGGTACGAGGAAAGGGAGGTAGTGTTACAATAGAAATTGTACCTGCACCAAGAGGCCTGGGACTTGTAGCTGGTGGAAAAATCAGAAATTTGTTGAAACTTGCAGGTCTTAAAGATGCATGGACAAAAGCAAACGGCTCTACAAACACAATGAACTCAACATCTAAAGCTCTCTTAGATTGTCTAAGACAAACATTTAGTCAAGGTTGATCCAAATGGGAAAGGCATTTTTGGTAGTCAGGATGAAGGGACAAATCGGTGTGCCTTATTGGGCTAAAACCACGCTTGAACTCTTAAAACTAGAAAAAAAATTTCGTGCAACAATCATTCCAGCTAAAGACAATACGTTGGGCATGTTAGATAAAGTAAAACACTATGTTTCTTGGCAAGAAGTTGATGCTTCAACAGCAAAAGAATTACTGGATAAAAAAGGACGTAAAATGGGATACAAGAAAATTACCGAACAAGATCTTGGAAAAATTGGCTTTAAAAACACACAAGAACTTGCATCTTCTTTAGCAGATGGAAAAACATCATTATCTAAACTAAAACCATTAAAACCTTGGTTTGCACTAGCACCTCCAAGACATGGATTTAAAAGGAATACAAAGAAAATGTTTGGCGAAGACGGTATCCTTGGGCACAATAAAGAACTATCTTCGCTGATAAAGAATATGATGTAAAATGGCAACACGGTTAAGAAAGACTCGAAAACTCAGAGGTTCTAGAACACATGGCTGGGGACAGATAGGCCAGCATAGGGCAAGTGGCCATAAGGGCGGTCTTGGCAGATCTGGACTGCTAAAGCACCATTATAGTTCAATGTTAAAGTATGATCCTGATCATTTTGGTCATGATTCAACTCATCCACCTCACCCAAACATAATCAAAAAATGGATTAATGTTAGGGACCTTGATGGCTTGTTTGCAAAATTTGGAACAACACAAGATAACAAAAAACTTCTTGACCTAACAAAGCTTGGGTATGATAAACTCCTTGGCGGCGGTCAAGTAAAAAATGCCTACACCTTAAAGATAAAGCAATTTACAGCGTCTGCACAAGAAAAGGTAAAACAAGCAGGGGGCGAGGTGATATCGGCAAATGACTGAAAGTACAGCAACCACTTTAATCCGAAACGTCGTTAAAAAAGCTGAACCATACATTCCACAAGTACCAAAACCAAAAAGAAAACTGTCATTACAAACACGTTTGCTGTGGTCTTCACTTGTACTACTAATTTACATGATTATGGGTCAGACTCCACTTTTTGGAGCGACTACTCCAGAATTTGACTTTCTTGCATTCGCAAGAGTAATTTTCGCATCTCAACAAGGAACTCTAGTTGAGCTAGGTATAGGTCCTATAGTTACAGCAGGACTCTTGATGCAGCTTTTGAAAGGTTCTGAAATTATCAAGTTTGACTTCAAAAAACCAGAAGAACGAAGCACATTTCAAACAGCCACAAAGCTTGTTACATATGTAGTAATTGTTGCAGAAACAATTGTTTACGGTATAGCAGTTTATGGTCCAGGAATAACCGATCCAAACGTACTGTATATTCTAATTGGCCAGCTAATGGCTGCATCAATAATAATCATGTTCCTAGATGAGCTGGTTCAGAAAGGATGGGGTCTTGGTAGTGGAATAAGCCTCTTCATAATGGCAGGTGTAGCTCAGCAGATACTATGGAGTCTATTTAGCCCGTTACCGGCAGGAGATGGCGGCACAATTGGCATCATGCCATACATAGGACAATCAATCTCAGGTGGAGATCTTTCAAATATTTTGTTTAGATCAAACCAGCTTCCAAGCATATTTGGGTTAGCACTTACTGCAGGGGTACTGTTAATTCTAATCTATACACAAGGAATGAAAATCGAGATTCCAATCGTATCTACAAAATACAGGGGATTCTCAGCAGTATATCCAATCAAACTAATGTATGTATCAAACATTCCAGTAATTCTTGCAACTGCTTTAACAGCCAATGCAGTTTTTCTTGGTCAAATGTTCTGGGCTAATTTTAACCCAAGAAACAACAACGCTTTCATGAACATAATAGGACAGTTTGATCCAACAAGCCCAGCTACTCCGATAGGTGGAATAATTTACTATATCACTCCTCCAAGAGGACTAGACATTGCTGCCTTAGATCCCTTAAGGGCCGTTTTTTACGTGCTATTTATGATAGGAATTGTAGTTGTTTTTGGAAAACTATGGGTTGAGCTTGGTGGACTATCGCCAAAAAGTGCAGCAAAAAATCTTCTTGATGCCGATGTACAAGTGCCTGGCTTTAGGCGTTCAAATCAACCAATCGAATCCTTACTTGAGAGATACATCCCATCAGTTACTTTAATTGGTTCAATGATACTTGGATTGATAGCTGGAGTCTCAGATGTATTAGGCTTGTTTGGTTCAGGAATTGGCATCTTGCTTATGGTAGACATTATGATAAACTTCTACAACCAACTAATAAAAGAACAAGTAGAAGTTGTAATGCCGCGGCTTGGTGCATTGCTTGGCAGAACATAAAAAAGTAATCATAGTGGGCATTCCAGGAGTTGGCAAATCTACAATTGTAACAAAGGTTGTAGAAATTCTTAAAGAAAAAAACAAAGCTGTTAGTATGAAAAGTTTTGGCACCGTAATGCTAGAACAAGCAAACAAGAATGGAATTCATGACAGAGATGAATTGCGAAAAGCGCCAGTGGAAATTCAACAGAAGTTGCAAACATTAGCCGCAAAATCAATAGGCCAAATGAGTGATGACGTGGTAATTATTGATACACATGCATTCATTTCAACAAAGGAAGGATTCTATCCAGGTTTGCCAAAAAACGTTTTGGAGCAAATCCATCCAACAAATTTTATTGCAATATCTGCAAGACCTGAAGAAATTTACAATAGAAGAATGGAGGATAAAACAAGAAGTCGAGACATCATATCAATAGAATCAATCAAGAAAGAACTGGCTGTTCAGGATGCCATGCTTTCAAGTTGTTCTGTTTTTACTGGCGCACCAATGAAAGTTATCCTTAATTCAGAAGGAAAGATTGAAGAAGCCGCCAAATCTGTAATACATGCAATAGGACTATGGAACTAAATTTCATTTTACACTTTATAGATTCAGTCTTTTTACAAGGCGATTTTTTTGGCTTGAGCGGTGGTGGGCCATTAGGGAGTGCCGATCCGGTAATCAAAGGATTGATACCATCATCGCTTGCTATGGTAGGATTTGCGATTTTACTAAATCTGTTTAATTCAGCGATTAGAAGAAAGATGGTGGATCAAACAAAGCTGAAACGAATCATGAAAGAGACAAGAGCATGGCAAAAGGAACGAATGACCGCATTTAGAGCAAAGGATCAGGAAAAGATTGCAGAATTGAGCAAAAAATCAGCATACATGAACAAGATGAGCATGGAGATGATGCAGATGAATATGAGGCCTATGATGATTACCTTTATCCCATTAATTCTAATATTCTACTTTGTACTGCCTGTACTGTTCTCATACACAGTTGCGATTTCACCTATTTCATTAAACATCATACCTGGAAATTTTTTCCATCTTACGTGTGATGCATCACAGGTTGACGGTAACATATGTCATCAAGAAAATGCACTGTATTTCTGGGCTTGGTACTTTTTAGCATCTATAGCATTTAGTGGCATAATAATGAAACTAACAAAAACAACTATGGATATTACCTAAACAAGTTGAAGAAATCTGTAATAATTTCTGGCCCTCCAGCAATTGGAAAGACTACAATTGCAAAGGGGCTTGCAAAGGAATTTGGTATGAAATACCTTGGCGGTGGTGATATTTTAAAAGAGCTAGCAAGGGAACAAGGTTTTCAAACCAAGGGAGATGACTGGTGGGACAAGCCAGACGGAATGAAGTTTCTAACCCAGAGACAGAAAGATCCTACATTTGACAAAAAAGTTGATGAAAAACTCAAAGAGCTGTTTATGCAAGGCGGTCTTGTAATTACTAGCTACACACTTCCATGGCTTGTTGATGATGGTATCAAGATCTGGCTTTCTGGCTCACAACATAATAGTGCAGATAGGATGAAGTCAAGAGATAAGTTGACAGAAAAGGAAGCGTTAAAAATTGTACAAAAAAGGTATGATGAAAATAAACTTCTATACAAGAAATTATACAATTTTAACTTTGGCGAAGACTTGTCAGTCTTTGACAAAGTCATTAATACAGATGGATTAAACGCTCAACAAGTACTAGATGTTGCAAAAGATGTTGTACGAGAGTTACTTTGACCTTAAAGCAGCTACAGAATCTTGTTACAATTGATCAGGATGTTACCAATGATAATTATGGAACATACTATGATAAGCGAACAGTAAAACAACTTTTGGAATATGGGCTGATAATTTTAGATAAACCGCCAGGTCCAACAAGTCATGAAGTTGTAGCATGGGTAAAACGAATCTTAAAGATTTTAAAAGCAGGACATAGCGGAACACTTGATCCACAGGTTTCAGGGGTGCTTCCATTGGGTCTTGGTGAGGCTACAAAAGCACTAGGTGTTCTGCTTTTGGGACCCAAAGAGTATCATGCAATTATGCGTCTTCATTCTTTACCTACAAAAGAAAAGTTAGATAATGTATTGAACCAATTCAAAGGCGAAATTTACCAAAAACCACCACAGCGTTCATCTGTTCTTCGAAGGACCAGAACAAGAACCATATATGAGCTTGAATCGCTAGAACAAAAAGAAAGACTAGTTCTTTTACGTGTATTATGTGAGGCAGGCACATACATTAGAAAATTATGCTATGACATAGGCGAAATATTGGGTCAGGGAGCTACAATGATCGAATTACGTCGAACTAGGGTTCATCAGTTTTATGACAAAAATCTTGTTACTATGCATGATCTAGCAGATGCTTTTGCATTATGGGAAGAAAACAAAGACGATTCAAAGCTTTTAAGATTACTACAACCAATCGAACATGCGTTAAGTGAAATAAAATCTGTCATCATACGTGACTCAGCTGTTGATGCTTTATGTCATGGAGCACAACTTGCAATTCCAGGAATTTTGGCAATATCACAGAATCTTAAGAAAGACGATCTAGTTGCAATTTACACTCAAAAAGGTGAAGTTGTTGCACTTGCAGAAGCACTACTTGCAGAATCTGAAATACAAGAGAACACAAAAGGATATGCATTTCAAACTAGACGAATCATTATGGCACCAAGCACCTATCCAAAAAATTGGCACTCAAAGCAGCCTAAGAAATAAAATAATTGAATGTTGTAGAAATGATTCCAAGAGGAGTAATAATCGGAATAACAGTTGGAGTTGTCGCATCTGCCATATTTGGAGTGTTTGCATTAACCATAAACAGCCAAAGACCGTAACTAGCATTTGTTGACGGCCCCTCACTTTCAATTCTAACAGAAAAAATGGATTTTAGCGTGGGTGAAAATATACAAATTAAAATAATCAATACAGGTACAACACCCCTTGTCTTTTCTGATGCCTCATATGGGTTGCAAATTGTTGGTTTGGATGGAAGGACACTTTATTCTCCAATTGCAGCTCAAGTAGTATCAGCACTTGAACCAAAAGAGGAACAAACTTTTGTGTGGGATCAAATAAAAAATGATGGAGAACAAGTAATAGAAGGGAGATACAAAATAGTTTCTACTGCAAATTATGACGAAGGAAAAACTATCAAAAAATCAATCACTATTAATATTCTCAAATGATTGAAAATTGCAAAAAATAACGTATTATATAATCAGCTTTTCCGAACTAAAATTGGCGAAAAATTATGCCGGGATCGCCTAGCCTGGTAGGGCGCGCGCCTGGAAATTAATACAAACCATAAAGCGCGTACTCGCAAGGGTTCGAGAGTTCAAATCTCTCTCCCGGCGCTCTTCGTTTTTCAACTAAAATTTACGAACAAAATTCCGGAGTTCCAAACTTGTTCAATGGAACACCACAAGAGATTTGAACTAATTTACAATTATCAAGAAACTAATTTTATATTTGGTTCAAAAAGCAATTAAATCTCTTTCAAAAATTGTTCTTTTGAAATCTTCGCTTGAAAAAGAATTGATTTCAAAGTTCCCTCTTTAATTGGATCATGTCGTGGTACAGTAACAAATCTGCCATCTGCATGCACCAGATGAATATGACTTCCACTTTGTCTGTCTGCTACAAAACCATGTTTTGTTAGAACTTTTAATACTTCACGAAAACCATGATTACGTAAACTCAATTTTTAGGTTGTAATTTCTATAATCTTGCTTTTTCCTTTTTTTGCCCTTGACTGAATCGATTGCAAAACAAGGTTGATAGCATCGGTCATGTTTGTTTTTAACTCTTCTAGCGTTTCACCTTCGCTAATAGCTCCAGGCAGTTCTAGACACTGACCACTGTAGCCACCTTCCTTTTCCTTGTTTACTATGACAGTGAATTTTCTTGATTTCTGAGATATTTCCATGATTTACTATACAGATTATATTATAATTAAAGTATGTCTTGTATGTATTTACAGACATTTGGAATCAGAAAAAGAACTCTACAAAAGTTGAAATCATGAGACTTTAAATACAAAATGGTGAGAGTGTCAAACTTTATTAGCTATTCACTCTCCCGACGCCTAAAATTTTATAAAAACCCGCAAAATTTTTTTCATAAATTTTAACAAAAATTCTAGACACTAATCATCAAGTTCACAAATTAGGATAACCTATTCCAGAAGATCCTGATTTTGAAAATATTTTCATAACAAATCATGATAAGATATTTAACCATTGAAGAGCAAATTATTCAAGCATGGTAGAAGACATTAAAGCAACTCTTACCTACACTCAATTTCTTAAAGAAGATCTTATGATTTTTCGTATATCTCCAAATGATGGTGTTATGCCAGAATACGAATCAGGTCAATTCCTTACTATAGGTATTCCAGTAGTAGCTGAAAATTACAAGATTGTTCGCAGAGCATATTCAATTGCTTCGCATCCTGAAAACAAAAAATATTTTGAATTTGTAGTTAGATGGGTTCGAAAGCCTTTACCTGGTCGTGTTACCACCCAGTTATTTTATGCAAGTGAAGGAGAGCAGGTATATTTGAGTAAACCAACGGGAAACGCCTTAACAATTAATCAAAAATTGCCAGATGGCAGTAAAGATGAAAGAAGAATTGTATGCATTGGGGGCGGTACTGGCATCGCACCTTTTGTAAGCTTTGCACGCCATCTTAATGTGGTAGGCGATAAACGAGAGATCGTTGTTTTACATGGATCCAGTTATGTAGACGAATTAAGTTACAAAGGACTCTTTACTGCTTTAGAAACTGAAAGTATTGACAGAGGAAAAGACAAGTGGAACTTTACATATAGGGCCAGTATAAGCAGGCCAGAAGAATGGTTTAACAGATCATGGAAAGGCCAAACAGGTAGAGTTGAAAGTTTCCTAAGATCAAGTAACGGAGAAATGTCGCCTTTAGAAAAACTTGTTGGAGAAAAAATTACAAAAGATAATACAATGTTCTACATTTGTGGCTGGCAGGGAACAATCGATGGTGTAATGGACTATATGTCTCCAAAGGGCTTTGTAACTCAACATGACAAACGTAAAGATGGAAGCTTTGAAGTAAAATACGAATCATACGGTTAAAAATTAAACTTTTTTTTGGCAATAAATTTG
>JBBDOC010000078.1:0-9640 GCA_040877295.1 Nitrosopumilaceae archaeon | reverse complement strand
TTTTTGCCGTCTCCCTCATCAAAAAAATAAATCGATTTCATATTACGCCCATTATGTGTATATAGAGTATGATTTTATATTATAAGACATCATACCTAGTCTGTTGAGTAAATTCACTGAACCTGAGAAGGGAAAATCATACAAGGTGTTTGAAAAGTCTATCAAAACCAATGCAACCTTAACCAATTACGATAACTGGCTATATGCCTTTTTTAAATATTCACGCTATCCAAACTTGGATAAGATAACCAAAATTCCAACACCAAAGCTTCAAGACTTGTTAAAAAACTGGGTTATGGATCTTGGGCAGCAACTAAAACCTAGTTCAGTCAAGGCCTATCTTGCAGCCGTCGAGCACTTTCTGGATATGAATGAGGTAACATTTCATAAAAAAGTTGTCAGGGCATTGATAAAATACGATGATTCAGTTCTAGGTGGAGATGTTCCTTTTACTACCGAAGAGATAGCTAGAATGCTATCAAGCACAACCAAGCTTAGAACAAAAGCATTAGTTCACTTTTTAGCAAGCACGGGAATAAGACCAGCGTCTATTGAAGATCCGGCATTAAGGAAAAAACATCTATACAACATACCAAACGGATGCAAGGCCGTCAAGGTCTATGATGAATCAAAGTATGGCTATTGGACTTTTCTTACCCCAGAAGCTGCAGCAAGCTTAGAAGATTATTTTAAATCAAGAAAGCTAAATGGAGAAAATCTAGATGACAACTCACCAATCTTTAAAAACGAAGACAGCAACAATAAGAAAAATGATCACCTATCCAAAGCCTCACTTTACCAGATTCTTAATAATGTGATGGAAACAGCAAAGATTGAACGTGTCAAGAACGGCAAAAGGTACGACAAGGCTCTTACCTATGGATTTAGAAAAAGGTTTAACGGAATTTTGAAGCTTAACAATGAAGTAAATTCCAATATTGCAGAAAAATTAATGGCACACACAAATGGACTTGATGGCACCTATCTAAAACCTACTAGGGAGCAATGTTTTGCAGAATTTGCTAAAGCCATACAAGAATTAACCATAGATCCTTCTGAAAGACAACGCCTTGAGCTCGAAGAAAAGACCAAGAAGATAAGCGAACTAGAAGCAAAGCAAAAAGAGATCGAGTCGATGAAACAAAAACAGCAGGCAATGGATGAAAAAATGGATCTTATGGACGACAAGATAAGAGAACTTGAATTAGAAAAGGAAGGTAATTGGGAAGAAAACATGATGGACTTGGTTAAGGACGAGCTACGATCTGATGAGGGTCGTTAGAGAAGCAAAAAGTATATTATATACCAAATTAGCTTATGATATAAAAAAATTATACATCTTTTCGGGTTAAATCTTAAAAAAAAAACAATTATTCACACTCAATCAATATAACGAAGAGTACCGTATAAAACCGTACTACTATGAGTTTGAGAAAAAAAGCAATTCCAGTTGATGAGGAAGTTCGGGATTCATTAAAAGAAATCAAAGGAACTAAGACCTATTCCCAGTACATCAAAGAGTTAATTCAAAAAGCCGGAGTGAAGAAAGAATGAGTCAAAACAATAACACAGCACAACCAATTGCAAAGTATGAACCTCAAAGTAACGGATCTGTAACGGATCACTGTAACGTTTTACCAAGGGGCTTGAGGAAGTTCTATGAAAGGGCCAAACGCATCAACCAAATAGAGCATAGGCCATTCTCAAAACAAGACTTCGAGAGCTATACAGCAGGCAATTACAGGCAGCACATACACAGACTAAGGCCATATCTTGAGATTGAAAAAAAGAGCAAGCCAGTATTTTACAGAGTCAAAGGTGTAGAACTGCCAGGAGCTTCCCATTCTGTAACGCATAAGCCTATGGGGGATACCTCCCAAATCATTGATCTGCTAGAATCGGTAAGAGATCAACCAGCTATGATTCACGATATCAAAGTGCAATTCACATCAGACAATCTTCATGCTGTGTTAGTTAGTAAGGGATGTTCTGTAAATCAGTCTAATCATTCCATAAAGGTAGATTTTCCATCTATTGATAATAATATCACTACCAAGATTCTTGTTTACCCAAAGACCGTTCAGGTTGACATCGGCTGTACTTACAAGCCTATTGTCTATGATTCATCTGGTGTTTATTCCTTGCTTCAAGAGATGTCAAGTATATCATTCTACTTATTACAATTAACTTCTTTTCAACCTCACATTCCAGAAGTAAAAGACTGGGTTATCACACAATATCATTTCAATAAAGACGGATCAGAAGCTTACAACGGTCTATCATTCCACTATACAATAGAAAATGTGTCAAACGGATTAATCAGATATTATTCTAAAAAAATGCAGGATGGAACCACAATTCCAAGAATAGAACAGGTCCAAACACCGCATAGAACGATGGAGCAAGAAATGTTGAGGGTGATTCAATGACAGGTATTACAAAGTTACCAGACTGGATGCGCTTAGACAAGGACATCAAGATGCTTGATAAAATAAAGAAACACCTTGTTTTGAGAATGGAAAAAACCGACGATCCCAAGCTCATTACTCGTTGTAATAAGACGATTGTACAACTGGAAAAAACCATAATGAAATTAAAACGAACGTGGGAGAGGATGAAAAATAGCTGAAATTCCTAACGTAAGTAATGAGTTTATCGAAGAAAGCAAGAAGGCAGCACAAACTCAGAGCGACGCCTGTAACTGTGACGGTATTCTATGCCAAACTATGCCAAAATCTCCAGATTCAGGGCCCTATACAAAGGCAGAAAGGGAAAAGAGAAGGAATGAGGTTTATCGACTGCATTTTGAGTATGGCTATTCAGCTCGCAAGATATCAGAACTAATGAAGATAAACCGAAACACGATTAATGGAGACTTGAATTATTGGTATACAAAGATCAGAACAACCAAAGATCTGCTACAACCGGAATATCTCTTAGTAGAAAAACTTGAACGATTGGAAATCCAGAGGACAAGACTACGAGAAGCCATCGACAAAGATCACGCCTCAGTAGCTGAAAAAATAACACTTGAAAGATTAATCTTTGATGTTGATTCAAAAATCATTAACACATATCACAGGTTTGCTGAATCTTTCATAAAATCAGATGCTTGGGTTACCGATAGAATAAACGATTGGATGAAAAAAAACCGTAAAGAGGATAGATATGTGTCGCTTAGAGATATGAGCTGTGTTTCAGAAAAGACCCAGAATAAAATCAATGAAATCTTAAAGCAGGATAGAATGAGGGGGCGTTATTACTAATGGCAATCACAATAAATATCACAAAGAGAACGCTAATTACCAATTCCTATCTTTTTCATCCTCTCCCACGCGAAGAGTACTCTTTGGTTAATTTGAGACCTTTCCTATCATTTTGTTCGTAAGAAGTGAGAGTAATTGAGAGGAATTGAACAAACTATTCCAAAACCAGAATGGACAAGGGAAGATCAATATGAGTATGCTCTAACTAAGGAATTGTATGATGCAAATAAAGGAATAGCCCTACATCTTAGACCTTCATTATTCCACTACTAATCAAATACTGTATTCCTGAGATAAAATCGTCATCTGAGATTTGCCCATCTGCCCACCATTTTGCATTGTTTCTAATCCATGCTGGTATCTCCTGAGATGTTCCAGAACCGGCTTTAGTTTCAGGTATTTTGATTATTTCTTGAGTAATAAGATACTGAATCCCTTGTACAAAGTCTGCATCTCCAATCTGTTTATCTGCCCACCACTTGGCGTTGTTCTTAATCCAATTTGGAATCTTTTTGCTTACCTGTTCTTCTAGTTGCTTCAGCCGTTCCTTTAATTCTAGCGTCTCTTGATATTCTGTTTTTACGTTTCCCGTGAAATCTGCTTTTATGCTATTAGGATCCTTTGCTTTAACGATTCCACTATAAGTAACACAAGTAGCGGGACCAAGAACTTTATCAATTCTTGAATCAAATCTTTCCGTATCAGAAGACAACGTGACACTTATTGGCATGAAGTCTTCTTTACCTCCAGCACATATTTGAAATGCTATATTGTAATAACCTGGTAATTGAGGATCGATAGGGTTCCTACTGAGAATACTTATGGCATCATCATGTTTTTTTGATTTATTGAATGAAGATTGATTCTAGCAAAGTACATATCAGTATCAGCCATGAGAACCTCGCCTTCTACCTGTGACATACTTTCAAAAATTCTTGGAATCATTTTAGCAGTTTTTTGTTCACCATTATCCTTCCAAACTATCATAGGTGCATTTACAACATTCTGTGTCGGTTGTATGCTTACCTCACCATTTTTTTCAGCTTCCATTAACTGTTCAACAGATGTTAAAACTCTGGGATTCATTCCATTATTCCAAGATACTAAATGGGGAACTCTGAATTGACTATAATTTTCATCGTCAGGAATTGAATCAAAAATATCAATTTGATACGTAAATGGTCCTCCACCGTAAGGCCCCATTCCTGGAACTCCGTTAGTGAAAACATAGACGTTGGCAAGCTCGTTTTGTGAGATATTTTCCAAGTCAGAAACATACAATGTGGGAAAATTAACCATCGAGCTCATCATTTGTGCCATGTTTTCATCTGAAATCTCTGTATGAATAAAGTAAACACGTTCTCCTTTGTAATAACCATCAATCATAGGAATTGTAATTGGAGCATTTACATTAAATTTCATGTTTGACATCATAGAACCGTCCATTTTAGAATTCATCATTTGTTGCTGCATTTTAGGATCATCCATAGTTTCCATCCATGTTGCCGACATTTTGGGATTATTTGACATTATTTGATCAAACAACTCTTGGTTTCTAAACTTCATTGTGATTGGATCATATGTACTTGAAAAAATTGCATAACTGATTCCTATTCCAATGAAAAATACTGAGACTACAATGCCAATCCAAATGTATCGGTTTGCCATTCTGATCTACTTGGAATTATTATCCTTGGTGTGTATAATTGACAACTCTTTGAAGCCGCCTATCTTGTATATTGAAAACAAAATGATTCCAGTTGAAAGTAACAAGAAAAGTGGAGAATAGTTAGTCAAAAACAAAGTTCCGCTAAGAGGTAACAAAAATCCAATAAAAGAAAAGCAGGCGGGACATACACCTATCATAAATCCAAATATGCTACCGCCAAATCCCCCCCTACCACCTATTTTACAGTCTATGCGTTTGTTTTTTGAATAAAGGTACAACGCGATAAATGCTCCAAATAGTATTGATAGAACGACATATGGAATAGAGCTTAGGGGTTTTTGAAAAAGATCCGTATACCATATTTCAAAGGCTAGTGATGTGCTGAAGAGTTGAATCAACGGATTAACAAAAAATATTCCTATTGCAGATAGTATTGCAACCACCGGTTTTTCTTTAACTGCTTTTAGCAAAAGAATATTTTTCATTTCATGTCTCCAAAAGTGGCTTCATGACTGGATTAATAAAAGAATAGTCAAGAGGTCTGACATCAAACCACTTTATCACACCGTTCTTGTCAAAAACATACTTGGTGTCAAGATATTGCACTTTGTATGTTTGTGTCATCTCAATTCCCTTTGCTATGTTATAGAAGGTTCGTGCTCTATCGACATCCTTGAAATTAAAATCTGCCAGTACAAGTCTGTCTGTATCCGAAACTATCTTCTTAGAATCGTTGTAAACTATCTCTTCGCTTTCCTTTCTTCCTTCTTCGTTTATGCGAGTTCCTTCAGCTATCAGCGCAATTGGTTTTACTTCCTTTGCTTTTTCTATAAAGTCACGGGTCATCTGCGAATTTGTCCCATGTAATCTAATGTCACCAGTGTATGCAATTGGACCTTGGGAAGTGTAAATTATGAATCCATATGCACCTGGAACAGAATGATCTACATGAATTGGTTCTACTTCAAGTGAGCCAATCTTGAACTTGTCTCCTGTTCTGAAAGTATTGATTTTGCGCTCAATTGGTTCATCTTTTTTATTGGAAGGTCTTGGCTTGAAGTCAAGAATCTCTTTTTCTATATCTCTATCATCACGCTCTTGTAATGCCTTTAGGATCGTAAGGCAAGTTTCACCCATGTAAATTGGAATGTCTTCATGCAAAAACGAAATGTAATCAGCGTGATCAGAGTGTGCATGTGTAAGTAAGACTGCGTCTATGTCTGGTTCTACGATCTTACGACCTGCCATCTTCATTAAATCATCACGATAAACACCTTCAATGTCTGGTAAAAGTCCCATGTGTAGAAAGTCTTCAATTCCGTTTGCAACTCTGGGATTGATGAATTCTTCAAAGTACTTGGCTCTGCGAGCAAATCCTTTACCAAAATCTAGGAAAACTCGAGTGTCTTTGTCTTCCAGAAGAATTTTGTTTCCGCCTATCTCATTTACTCCGCCATAGAAGGTAAGACTAGTCATATTTTTTTCGTTAATTTCATGAATTCTTCTCGGATTGTCTCTTCTCTTGCTTTAATAAATCCGTAAAAATCGTCTTTTAGCATACATTCAAACGCTTTTGGTGAAATCACATGTGTGGATAATCGTTGTTTCATTTTTTCTTCACCAATCTTCTGTTCATTCATTATTTCTTTTAGATACGATGACGGATCTTTGTTACTTATGTAGCGGTTAGTTTTTTCAAAAATTAATGTTCTGTTAAGAATTGAATCAATATCTTTTTCAGCATTGTATTTTTTTGCTTTTGATCTTGGAAATATGTGATGATCTTCTAATGAACTGTATTCTGGCGGATCATCCCTAATGAAGTCTAATGCTCCTTTTTTTGCCACCAAACACATTATTGCTTTGTATATGGCGCTATTTCCTTTTGATGTATTATAACCACTTTTTTCTTCCAAATCAAAAGGTTGTAAGTCATCATTGTCAAACCACGCTTTCATTTCTTTAAAGTCTGACTCTCCTGTTGAATCTGTTGATCCTGAGTACTTATCACCTAGAATGTTATTCCAATACCAAAAGCCAATTTTTTCAAGACATTTTGTTCTATCTGGTCTGTTTTCAATTTCTTTGAGAAAACATGCCATGATTGTGACCATCACAGAATATGGAATTAGTTCATAGTTTACTGCACCATATCCTTCAGATCCTCTAGATGTTAGTCTTTTAATTGATTCTTCTACAAACCCAGTCATTTCGTCCCAATCTTTTAGAAATTCTTCTTTCTGGAATTTTCCAGAAATCTTGTAACTGTCGTCTAAATTCAAAATTTGACTTCTTCTCAGGTATCCCTTTCGTGAAAGGGCCATTGCCTCAAGTATGTACAATGGGACTTTTTCATTCTTAAAATCTTCATACCACTTTCGTAGATTCTCATGTACATCCTTTGCTTCTTCCCACAAATTCTTTAGGATTATTTCATGAATGATAAATCGAGCATTTAGAAGATCAAAAACGCCAAGAGGAGTGCCCTTGCTGTTGATACGCTCAAAAACAGTAGCTACATTTTCTAAATTCAAACTCTCAGGCAGTTTGACAACTGGAATTTCATATGATGACCAAACATAACTAAAGATTGATTCTAGTTTTTTGTGGTATTTTTTTGCATCAACATCATCAAATCCCTCATTTTTCTGCAAATAGTCATAGAATCCAAACAGCCAATCAGAATAATTCTTATTTTGAAGCTCCGTAAGAGGAAAAATTTTTCTGGCAAATTGAGTTTCTCTGTCTAAAAATCCTCTACGTTTTGCTTTAGTAGTGCTAAAAGCTTCTATAATCTCAGATGAATTTCTAAGTGGATCTAATAGTGCATTGATGTTTAAGAAAAACACATAGGGTTTATCGGTATTTGGTAATGCTATAGGAGGAGCTTTAATTGCATAATAAATTGCAGTAATTCTTTGTTGTCCATCTAAAACCAAATCTGGATTTTTTGAATATTCTGGAGCCCCTTGTACGGCAGTCATACCTAATTTGGGTTCTTTTGCCTCCCAATGTAATAATGAGCCAATGTAATAGGCTTGAAATATTGATTCCCAGAGTTGTTCTATTTGGCTTCTGTTCCATGTCCAATATCGCTGGAAGTCAGGTATTGCATAACGGCCTTTTTCAACATCATTAAAAATTTCTTCTATGGTTTTCTTTTCAGGCGTTGGTATCTTTTCAATTTCAAAGGAAGTTTCAGGTACTTCTACTAGCTCCTCTATCTCATTTACCTCTTCTTTTAATTTTTTAAAATCAGGTTCGATCTGAACTGATTTAAGTTCTTGTCGTATCAATTCATAGTCCGAGTCTGAAATTGGTTTTCCTGAATTAGCCGGACCTTGTGGTGTCCCTCTGAGATACAATCCTTTAAGACCGCCTTTTTTCTTTTCAATAAAGTTTAGCGATGGTAATAATTTGTTGACACTTGCATATCCAAGTTGGATTTCCTCCAAGTCAATTTCCGCAACTTCTTTTTCTCCTACATACGATTCATGAGACCATTTTATAGATGGTTTATGCCAGTCACTTATTACCTCATAAATTCCTTGAAAAAACATAGTTCCATTAACATAGAAAATTATTCGATCACCTTTTGTTACCTTTTTTCCCTTCCCCGCTACACTTACTGCCCAGACTTTTTCTGATTTAACCGTAGGCCAATTTTCTTGGTTAACAGGCCATACCCAAATACTCAATTTTGATCGGATCGACAAACTTGCTAATAAAGAACACTAAACGCTGCCCATTGCATAACTAAGAAAATACAATGATTATAACAAACTTCAATGACTATTAGAAAAGCAATCAAAATGTTGGATGCTTTCATCAAATACAAGAGATCAGAAAGAACCAAATGAATCAAACGAGATTAATGCATTATATGAAAAGGGACTGGAATTCATTAGTATAGACAAGTATGAAGAAGCTATTGCATATTTTGACAAGGTATTGGAAATAGAGCCAGACCGTTTAGATGCATTATTTAACAAAGGACTTTCACTGAAAAAACTGGGCAAGTATGAGGAAGCCATTGTATACTATGATAAAGCATTGAAAATTAATCCAGAAGAAGTTGGCACGTTAATTAACAAGGGAGTTGCATTGAAAAATTTAGGAAAGTGTGAGAAAGCAATAACATATTATGACAAGGCATTGGAAATTAATCCCGATAATGCAGCTGCATTTGCCAATAAAGGAGCTGCATTTGAGGGGCTTGGAAAATATGATGAGGCTATAATTTGGTATGACAAGGCATTGGAAATTAATCCAGATGTTATCGTGGTGTTGGATAACAAGGGACACTCACTTTCGCAATTAGGAAGACATGAAGAGGCTATGGAATATTTTGATAAGGTACTACAAATTGAGCCAGATTATGTTTCTGCTGCTGAACGGCCATAAATGATAGCCATAGCAAAATATCTGAAAGTTCAAAGAATTAAGAATTTTCAGGATTACTAGGGATGATGATTTGTCGTGGTCGATGCTCATTATTCTTATGGCAATCGGTTCTTTATCGGTTATCTTACCTATCTATTACGTTTGTAAATGGTCTATTGAGTGGAACAAGAAAATAATCAATTGATATAAAGCTAAACAACATTCTACCTTATCTTTATAATAAAATGATATAAAAGATATTGACTTAACGCCCATTATTACGATTGGGTTATCAATGTTTCTGGTTTTTTGAAATTGCTTT
>JBBDOC010000077.1:0-9763 GCA_040877295.1 Nitrosopumilaceae archaeon | reverse complement strand
AACGAGTTATTGGTATCTTCAAAATCCAAAGGTGCGAGGTTATACTGCACCTTCAAACAAGTATTTTGGCACTAGAGCAAGATTAGCATATCATCCAGCAGCAAAACAATTTGCTGGATATGGGATTGTTGGTGCAGCTCAAGTGCAAACATATAGTGCACCTCCTCCACCACCGCCTCCACCACAACAAACGTCATCACACTCACAACAATCTGGATCTCAAAAATCAAAAAAGCAAACACTAGAAGAATATGAACAAAATTATCTAGCTAGATTAGAACAGGATCGACAAGCAGCAGAGATGGCTTCACAGGCTGCAGCAGCTGCAAAAGCATCGCAAGATTCAACTAGAGGCTCTATGCCACAAGGTTGGAAACCATAAAACCCTTTTTCATTATTTTACTTAATTTTTAAAAGCATCAAGAACTTCCTTTGAGTGACCAGCTGGCTTGACTTTTGGGAAAACCTTGAAAACTATTCCTTTTTCGTTGACAAGAAACGTGCTTCTTGTAACTCCCATGTATTCTCTTCCCATAAACTCTTTTTTTCCCCACACACCAAACTTTTTTGCAACTTCTGTATCTGTATCAGAAAGTAACACATATGGGATTTTCATCTTTTCACAAAACTTTTTGTGAGACTCTACATCATCTTTGCTAATCCCAATTATCTCGATATTTTCATTTTGAAACTTTTTGTAATCTCTTGAAAACTCATCTGCTTCTGTAGTACATCCAGGAGTAAAGTCCTTTGGGTAAAAATATACGGCGTGTTTTTTACCTTTGAAATCAGACGATTTGATGATTTTTCCATTTGCATCAGGAAGTTCAAATTTTGGGGCAGGATCGCCTTCTTTTATCATAATGCATGTGAACAAAAAATTCCCTAATTAATTATTCTTTAACAAAACATGATTCCAGTATAATCCGAATCTTTTATATGGTAATTGACGACGGTTTTGGATATTGGTCAATGGTAGAGCATGGTTTGCAGAGGCAGTAGCTACTTATGCGCTGGTATTTTTCGGCCCACTTTCAGTCATACTGTCAGTAGTTGCATTTGGAGACGGCCTTTCTGTTGAATCAATAATTATGATTTCACTTGGTCATGGGGCAGCAATTGGACTGATGGTCTATACCTTTGGTCATGTTTCGGGGGCTCACATCAATCCAGCAGTTACCATTTCAATGATAGTAACAAGGAGAATCGGCATAATAGATGGAATAGGTTACATTGTATTTCAAATAATTGGAGCGATAGCAGCTGCATTTTCTCTAAAAGCAATTTTGCCTGATATTGGCTCAAAGGTAAACTTTGGTGTACAGGGAGGGCCAAGCGCACTTCTAAACAATGACGCAATGTCAGGTCTTGGTGTTGAAATGATTCTTACATTCTTCTTGGTAACGGTAATCTTTATGACAGCAGTTCACAAAAAAGCTCCCGCAGGAATACATGGATTATCTATTGGTGGCATGATATTTCTTATCCATCTTGTCGGTGTTCCACTAACTGGCGCATCAGTTAATCCTGCAAGAACATTAGGTCCTGCAATAGCATCTGGATTTTGGGAATTCCACTGGATATACTGGGTAGGACCAATTATTGGTGGAATAATAGCTGGGCTGATCATGAATTATGTCTTTGTAAAAAAGGCAGAAACAGAAATAGCCTAACTGATTCACTTTCCAAACGTTTTTAAAAATTTGAACAAGTCAAGTATTGGGCTCGTTGCACAGCCAGGACAGTGCGGACGCTTGCGGAGCGTCAGGTCGAGGGTTCGAATCCCTTCGGGCCCGCTTTATTCCCGTGCTTTTTATGGTCCCAGAACGTAATAGAGGTAAGAAAAAAGTTTGTTAGTGTAGTTATACGTAAACTGAAAAGCTCTCAACAAATTCCCTTTTTGGAACCTATTTAACAAAAAATTTCATGCCAAAAGTATGGTATTAACATCATAGTGTTCATATAGAAAAATTAGTAAAAAGCATTTCAAAGAAAGAATACAAAGATGGCAGAAAGTAATTATGATATATTGGGTGTTTCTGATGATGCATCACAAAAAGAAATACGAAGTGCCTTTAGAAAACTTGCCTTAGAACATCACTCTGATCGGGGAGGTGATGATGAAAAGTTCAAGCGGATAAAGCTTGCATTTGAAGACCTAAAGCGAGGCAAAAAATATCCCGACTCTCTTGAAGAAGCATACAAAAAAAGCAGATTTTATTCAGGTGATTCTGAAGAAGAAAAGCGAAGAAAGAACCTTTTACTGTCAAAAGATGTTGCGCGAGAAATGAAACATGCCGAAGAATGGGTAGCTGCATTAAACAGAGCTGATGTAACAGGAGTCAGGCTATTTGGCTCAAAAGAGCTAGGTGAGTTAGAGTTTGAAAGAAAGGCAAACAAGGCACTCTCAATTAAAGGCAAGTACTGGGCAGGCCATCTAAGATATGATGGGCCAATTATAATGTGGGGGAGTATAACAAACCCATATTTTAGTGACAAAGAAGAATACAAGACACACATCAGAGTAACACATGGAAATTTCAAACTAATAGATCCTGTTGAAAACAAATACGACATTGTAAACGGGGCAAAAATTACAGCAGACAACGGTGATATCATAGTGGGCAGCGTGTCTGGAATTAAGGATCTTTTGCCAGATCCGCAAGGACGAGTTGGATTGCATGTTTTAAAAGAACACTTTACTCATCTAAAAGCCACAAAAGGCAAAATAATTGCAGGTAATATCCGGGAAACTGTAAGGCTTGACGCAGAAACTATAGTTGTGATAAATCTTGTAGATAATATCAAAATAAAAGGGAAAAATATCTTGGTTTATGGAAGCAAGGTAAACTATAACGTAGAGTTTGAGCTAAAAGAGGGAGGAAAAATTAGATTTTATGACGAGGGGTCTGGTTTTGATATCAGTGACGATGCAATTATTCGACTAGAAAATGGAAAACAGTTTCGATTACGTGAGCTTAAAGGAGCCCAGATGATAGGATATGGTGGAAAAGAAATTACATACGACTATCTTGAAAGTAAGGGAAAAAATCACACAAAAAAGGCTGGCTTAGGCTTTAAGCTAGGCGATTTCTTCAAGTAATACACACAAATTAGCTATTGTCAAAAACCACAGTTTTTTAATTTTTTATCTAGACTTTGTTTATTATATTTAGTATCTTTTCTGGAAGAACTTTATAGTCTGCCTTTGATTCTGCTGCAACATAAAGCACATCATCTCCAATAGGCACACTAATTGCGAGAACTTTTTCTCGCAATGACATTGCAAACTTGACCTTGCCAAGCTGCTTATCAAATTCTTGCCTCATTCTTACTCGTAGTGCAAGCTCCATAAACAACATCTCATCATCTTTTTGACTTTCTAAGGGTTCTATTCCCTCCTTCATACCGCCCGCTACCAGCCTTCCTCTAGGATTTATCACACCTGCAAATCTGATAAGAGGATCAAGATTTTTTATTCCATCACAAATCTTGCTATAGTCAAAGATGCGGCTCAAGCTGTACTATATTTGAAGGGCCCCTATTTGGACTCATCGATAGTTACAATCAATTAAATCAAAACATAGAAACTCAAAACGACAAATTATGCGATAAAGTTATGTTATAAAACGACCTTCTTTCACTTGTAAAGGCCTTGTTTAGAATTGTAGGAGTTTCTGCATTTTTGGTTTTAATGATGATCTTACCAAATACTGTTGAAGCTTCACATAATCAAAACCTGTACGTTTCTGCAGAAAACTCGCGCTTTAACAATCACTTTGCAGGCTCGATGGTAATTGAGGTGATTGTACAAGATCCAAACATTAGAACACTTGATGATGCACTAGGAGAGCCAAGCGTTACACTAAATGGCAAAAATCTTCGTATGGTTCAGGCAAGTGATGGAAGTTGGTATGCGTACTTTGCCAACAAAGAAAAAGCACAGGAAGCAGATGATATTGCGGATAGCGGAGAGGACGGTAAAGGCCTAGACTTTGGTGTCTTTTGTGGCCCAAATACAGCTGCCTCTGTATTAGGTGTTAGTTTTTCTGCTACCGAAGGAATTGCCATTTCAACTGACAATGGTGTCTCAGGTGCCACTGATGGTAAATCATCATTTAGTGCGTGCACAGAAATTCCTGACAGCCCCACAACGACAATAAACAATGTTGTGCGAAATCCACCGGGTCTAAATCAAAATTCTAATGTTGGCGTTGGCCAAATAGGAATAGATGCAGACATTTGGCCTGTAATACAATTATTTTCATTTAGCAACGATGTGACAATACAATACAATAGGGCAGGAGGTACACAGTCAGTCACACTTCATTATGATGATATTGAAAATATTTCAATAAATCTTGATCGCACTAGTTATCCAAACAATGCAGAAGTAATTACAACAATCTATGATATGCAGCTAAATCAGGATCCTACCTCTGAAGACTCTTGGACATTTACTACAGGCTCTACACAAAAAACATACTATCATGCATTTACATCATCTGGAGCTAATGCTGCAAACGGGGGATCTGGTCTTATCAACATTGTATCGAGTCTATCTAGCCTTGGATTTGAAAAAAATGGCAAACTATCATTAAATCTTGGAAATATCGCTGAGCTACAAACAAACCAGATTCAGCCATCAAGCACACTTTCTGACGGAACAACAAACATTGTAACCTTTGCTGAAACACAGTCAAATTCTGGAATTTTTGTAAATTCTGATCATCAAGGCAAGTCAAACGTTAAAATTTCTAGTTCTGCACCACGTGGCCAAAGCGCCATAATAGAATACAACTCACAATCTGCTTCTATTGTATCAGGTACCTTTACAGCCTCTGTATCGCTTGGAGAAAAAACATCAAAATCCATGAAACTTTCTACACTGATTCCAGGCAAAAAATTTGTAGTAACTCTGGTAGATCCTGATCAAAATTTAAGCTCGATAAAAAAAGATGATTTTCATGTTTATAACAGCACTGCAATTATTCCTTCAATCCAGATAGGAAATCCAGTTACGCTAGAAAAGACATCTGCAGTCAAATTCTTTCTTGAATCTGACACTAATCTGACCACAGATGGAATCCCTTCAATCTCATTTAGAGTAAACGACACAAATTCTGATATTTTACTAATTGATACACGAAGTGTTAGTCCAGCAACAAATTTTGAAAAAATTTCAATCAATCTTGGTATAACTGCAGATACACTTCAAGATCTGTTAATTGATGAAGATGAATCAGACACTGATGGAACAAACTGGATTAATTACGATTTTAGATCATTTCAAAATCAACTTGAACTAGATACAAATGATTTTTCTGATACAACGATGACATTGTATTTCGGTAGCCTTTCAGACGCAACTCCTATCACAATACTAGACAAAGGAGATATTTCAAGTGCCAAAGGACTAGTACAAATAGACAACGCAGATGTAGTTTCAATAAAAAGCAAAACAGGTGCAGTGTTCTTGGTCGTAAACTTTGATTCTTCAAACGATCCTGCTAATGTAGGAAGAATAGCCAGCGAAACAGACAAGCAGCCAATTGTGTTTGATCTATTTTCTTTTGGAGAAAGCAATTCAGAGCCAATCAACAACGCAAAATACAGACTAGAGTTAAAAGAATCAGAGGCTAATTCTGGTTCTTTTACAGGTAGTATGGAAATTTCCCAATCAAGTCAGTTTGATTCAAGTTTTGTAAGTACACTTCAAACAATAAGTGATAATGTAAAACTTCTAATAAATCAGAGATTGCTTGATGAGCGAGGAATTGATCTAAAATATTCTGATATTGCAAGTGCAGGAGTAGGCTTTGATGTTTCATCGAAGACTGATGTTAGAACAAATGATGGCAAAGTTACACTAAACCAAAGGACATTTCGTTTTGGCCAACCCGTGAAAGTGATATTGATGGATCCTGACCTTAACCAGAAACATGACAAAATCGATATCTATCTAACATCAAACGATCCAGATTCTGACAATGTAGATGCCGTTATTGATCAAAGTGGCAATTTGCTATTAGAAATAATGATTAAAGATGTTAGATACAAGCGCTGTACAATAAACAGTGTTGAGACGGACGGTCTTGCCTCTACTGGATTTACACTTGTTGAGACAGGCCCATCAACTGGTATTTTTGAGGGGATCTTTAGAATGCCAACACAAATCTGTAACCGCGATGGCACCAGGCTAATCTCTCCTGCTGGCGGAAGCATCGAAGTTGAATACCATGATGCGCTAGATTCATCAGGTAATTCAAACATCTTTGGGCTGACATTTGCACAAAGCACAAGCACTGCTCCAAGAGTTGATGCAAAAGTTCCTGACTGGCTAAAAAACAATGTAAGGGCATGGGTTGCTAAAAAAACAGACGATAATACGTTTCTTAACGGAATTCAATATCTTATCAATGAAAACCTAATTTCACCAAAGGTACAAGAAGGTAAATCAGAAAAAAGAGTGCCATCATGGATAAGAAATAATGCTGATTGGTGGTCAAATGGCCTTATCACACAAGATGACTATCTTAACGGAATTGAATATCTAATAGAAAAAGGCATAATCAAACTGCCATGATTTTTTATTTTTGATAAGACTCGCATTTACATCCTTTTACTAGACACTTGCCTTTGCCGTCTTCATGTATTGCCTTGTCATGAAAGCATCCAGATTCTACATTATGACATCTCATATTTAGAAAATTTAGATTTTAACCATATATGATACAATATTCGCAATCGCAGTTTGGTACTTGTTTGCTCTTTGCAAGACATTTTTTATGCTGTCCTGCTTGACATTGGACACAAATTTGATCTAGATTGTCTACTTTTGAATATTTTTTTGACTGATCAAATCCAAAACCGCCATCTTGTGGTCCAACCATAACAAAATAAAGAAAATCTAGTATTTTAGCTCACCGGGTAACTTCTTACCATACTATTGCCATGATCTATTCTTTGCTATCTTTGTTTTGATTTTTTTTATCCTGTTTATCCCACAGATGCATTGTTCCTCTTAACATAAAACAACCCACAATTATTGCCACAAGTCCACTTAATGCAAAACCAACCACATTTCTTATGCTTTTTAGCTTTGACACACAAACTTTTGGCCTACCTTGAAATTAAATTCAGCTGATCTTACAACCTCGTGTAAAACATTCATTTACTGTATTTTTTGATGAGTAAAGTATTGGCAAATAAAAAAAATATTGCAATTTGGATTGCAATAATAGGCGGCGGCATAGCATTTTACCTTCTATATGGAATCGCAGCAGACCTTATGCGGTGATTTCTAGTTTCTTAGGCTTTTTGTTTTTTTGATTTTTGTAGTTCATCTAACTGCTTTTTTGTTTTTAGATGCTCATTACGCTCACGTTCTATTGCCTGTTTTAAAACCTCGATCTCTTTTTGTGCATTTTGCAATTTTGCGTTAGTTGATGCTACAACAGCACTTGCTGCCTCTATCACATTTTTTGATGCTCCGCCTCTTCCTGCACTGGAAAGATCATTTTCTAAAAGTTTAATCTCCTTTTTTGCGGCCTCGATTTCCCATTTTTTGTTGTCACTTTCATCTTTCAAATATTGGAGTTGCTGTCTTGCCAAATCTACTTCGGATTTGGCTTTTGCAAGCTCTGTTTTTACCTGCTCATACTTTTCTGTTACTTGATCTAATTCTACCTGAGACTCGGCTGGTTGCGATTTTAATTTTTCTAGCTCCTCTCTGTGCTGCGTAATTTGTGATTTTATTGAGGCAAGCTTCAAGTTTGCCTCGTTGAGCTCATCTAGAGTTGATTTTGCTATATTGTGTTCTGATTTGGCAGAGTTTAGTCTAGTTTGTAGTTCTGCATACTCTTTTTTTATTGCCTCAATCTCTGTCTTTTTTTGATTCATTTCCTTTTTTGAGGACATTAAATTTCCAACAACTTGATCATATTCTTCTTTCACATTTGCCAATTTTTGCAAAATTGAATTAAGATGCTCAGTATTTGTTTGGATTTCTTTTCTCAGATAATCTGACTCGCCTTGTGCATGTTCCTTTAGAACTTCGTTTTGAGTTTTTACGGCTGGAATGTCTGATTCTTTTTTAATTAATACATCCTCTGGTTCTTCTTGTTTTTTTAGGCGCTTAAAGAATCCCATTTTTCAACTCACTTCCTTTTTTTTATAAAATTAAGATAAAAGCCAATTCCCCCAACAATAAACCCCAATACTATGAAACCAATTCCTGTTTGTGGTGATTCGCTTAAGGTCATTGGGGCCAGAATGAATATGAGTGCACCTAAAATTATAAGAAAAAAACCACCACTTTTTCTTGGTTTATTATGTTCGCTGTGTGCCAAAGCAGTTCTTTTATTGAACATAACTGTATAGAGTTTGTGCAATCTTTTTCCTGCCAATATCATTTATGAACGGCCCAATACGTGGACCTCGATCAGTTGAAAGTATTATTTGATAAAGTGTTTTGAACAAATCTTTTGGCTCAATGTTATTAGTTTTGGAAATTTGGTATATTGAATTTTGAATATCCTGCGAGTCGTTTTCAGCTAAAAGAAAATTAGCTATCTCTTTTAGTGCTTTTTTGATAGGATCATCAAGTTTAATCTCCATTTTTTGTTGAGTATCAAAATCATCTGCAAAATTGCCAGCTAAAACAATTAATTCCTCTATCTGTGGATCAACGTTTTTGATTGTACCATAATCAAGCAGTTTTTTTGTAACATGCTGTATCCTGTCTTCTTTGAAAATTTTACATATCTCAATTAAAAGTCTGTAACTTACATGCTGTGAGGGATTTTTTGGCACCTTTAACAGGTTTACATATTGATAAAGTCCCTTTGCCTTCATAGCCTTTGCTTCATTATCAAGCTTGATTTTGCCAAAAAATATGTCTTCTAATTCATTATACTCATCCATAAGCGATGGGATATCTTCAAAGCCTAGCTCTCGTGCGCCAGTAATTCTTTTGTAAAGTAATAACAGAATTGATCTTGGCGTTCCATATTTTAGCCAGCTTTGTGCAGTAACAACATTTCCAAGAGATTTTGAAATTTTTTTGCCACCCTTGTCTAAAAACATCTCATACTTTACATGATGTGGATGAGGAAATCTCAAGATCTCATCTGCAACCCAATCATTTACCTTTACAGAATCCATAATGTCTTTTCCATATGCTTCAAATCGTATATCAAATGCCTGCCATCTGGCTGCAAATTCTACTTTCCATGCAAGCTTTCCAAGGTCTTTTGTAATGTCTGCAATCCCGTCATTGCCGCACCCCTTTAGGTTTTTTGAGCCTATCAGAGTATCTTGACATTTGTATCTGATTTTTTTTTCATCTTGCAGATATTCGTAGGCTTCTGCAGTGTACAGCCTACTGCAGTTTGAGCAGACAGGAAAGTAAGGCAAAAATTTTTGATACTTTTCCTGACCTACTAGTTCTTCAATTTTATTCCCTATCTTTTCGCTATTAATCAATATAGTATGGATCTGCTCTTTTAGTAGTCCTTTTTGATATGTGTCATATGCACGTTTGAATTCATAACTTATGCCAAGCCTGTCAAGGCCTTCTAACAAAATACTGCTCATATGCATTCCATATGACTCATGACAGCCAAACGGGTCTGGGATCAGAGATACTGGTTTTGCAAGATGTTCTTCAAGTGAAGAAGGAAAGCCTTCTGGAATCTTTCTTAATCCATCTAAATCATCAGAATATGCTACAAGCTCTGACTTGAAACCGAAATTTTCAAGC
>JBBDOC010000076.1:0-10615 GCA_040877295.1 Nitrosopumilaceae archaeon | reverse complement strand
CTTGTGCGAAGCAACGGCGTTGCAACATACATTCCAAAAGAAATCCCATATGCAGCAAGGAAGCTTGGCATAGTCGATGATCCATTTCATTACAAAGAATACATCACACAATCAAACGGAACAGTGTTGTGGGAAACAACACTTGATGAAAACAGCAAGCAAAAAATGAAATTTAGCGGCCAAAAAGTGATCACAGTAATAGACTCTAGGCAAACAAGATTGCAGAAAATAATTACAAGTCTTATTGCAAAATTAAAGCCAGAAAAAGACGCCTATTCTCATCTAAGCTACGAGTCTGTAACACTTAGCGCAGATACTGTAAAGACAATTGGCCATGAAATAGAGGGAAAACAGGCACAAATGTCTGGAAGAAAGGGGATTTACATAAATGCAGACGATGTGATTGAGTCGCTTGAAAAAAAGATCTTTGAGGAGGCAAAAAAACGAAACGAGGATCTTGACCATGACACACTTTCAAAAATAGCTACAGATGTTGCAGTCGGAACACTCCGCTATGAGATGATAAAACAAGACCTTGACAAAATAATTACATTTGATCTAAAAAAATCACTGAGCTTGGAAGGCGACACATGCTCTTATCTGCAATACTCTTATGCAAGGGCATCACGAATCTTAGAAAAGGCAGGATTTGAACCAAGGTTTGATTCTTTATTTGAATTGCTTAGCACAGATTATGAAATCAATCTTTTGAAAATGATTGCAAAATTTGAAATTTGTGTAAATGATGCTGCAAACAATTTATCACCTAAAGTAATTGCACGCTTTTGCTATGATCTTGCTGTTTCCTTTAACTCATTTTATGAGCATGTTCCTGTACTGGACAATGACAACAAAGAGCTTGTAAATCAAAGACTCTGTCTAGTATCTTGTTTCAAGTCAACACTTGAGCGAGCACTAGATCTTTTAGGAATTGCAACTCCACAACGGATGTAACTATTTTCGGCATCGATGAAACTGAGTAAAGAGAGTGTCGTCGTAAAATTTACCTTTTCCCGTGAAATCCTCATAGTATATCTCACGGCCACAGTATTTGCATCTCTTGCTGAAGGACATTATCTTGACACCCTCACAATAAAATACGCAGTATTGCAAGATAAATCCAATCTTTGAAAATTTTATAAATTGTTTAATTTGATCGGAAATAATAAAAATTTTTAAATCATGATCAAAACCTTGACTAACTTTAACCCTTATAATTGAGTCTGCATCATCGAAGACATGTCAATCAAAGAAGTGTCAGCAAAACTGACATCAGACGAGCTTGACAAATTTCTAGAAATATGCAAGGATAGAGACTGTACGCCCTCTGACTTGATAAAAAAACTGGTTTTAAGCTTAATTGAGACAAGTGGAAAAAAGCAAGCAACTAAAGTGTCGCCTCAGAGCCAGGCCAAGCTACAGGCTGAAGAGCCACAAGCACAAAGCCTTGATGAATCATTAGCAATTGAAATTATAAAAAAAATTGAAAACGACGAAGTAAACGAGCAGGACCTTCATGAGTTATATGTCAAACTGGGTGAAAAGCTAGAAAAAACCGGTTTGGAAAAATTCGAAGAAGCATTATTTCGCAAGGTTCACAAAAGACTGCGCGATAAACTTTTACAGCATGTGGCAACGAAAAAAGCAGTCAATGTTGAAGAAAAACCAATTAACGTCGAAGAAAGATTCCGATACTTTTAGAATTATAACAAAAAATATACCTTAATTTCTGGGAGAATGGTGAAATTGTAGATTGGCCAAGATTAAACAAAACAGCTATGTCATGTTCTTTTATGATGATTCAAAAAAGTGGCTTGCAAGGATTTCAAAAAACCAGCAGTTCCACACACACATTGGAATAATAAAACACTCAGACGCAATAGGCCAAGAGTATGGCTCTAGACTAACAACTAACAAGGGAAAATATGTCTATCTAATGGAGCCGACAATTTACGACTTTATCATGAGGATTCAGCATGGAACGCAGATAGTTTATCCAAAGGATCTTGGATATATTGCAGCAAGGGCTGGTCTGCAAAGCGGACAAACGGTAATTGAGATTGGAACAGGTAGCGGCTCAATGACAACATTTCTTGCAAGCATTGTAAAGCCGCGCGGTCATGTGTATACATTTGATGTAGAAGAAAAATTTATGGAGATTGCCAAAAAAAATATCGAAAAGGCTGGCATGTCAAAACATGTGACAATGAAAAAGATTGACATAAAAAGTGCAAAAAAAGTTCCATACACAGATGCAGATCTTGTAGTTGTTGATCTTGGGGACCCATGGTCTGTTGTCCCACAGGCAAGAAAGATGCTAAAGGGCAGCGGAAGATTTATCGCGATTTGTCCTACAATGAACCAGCTTGAAAAACTGGTTTCAGAACTAGTAAGAAACGAGTTTTCTGATATTGAATGCACAGAACACATTTTGCGTACTATAGATGCAAGGGAGGGAAAAACAAGACACTCTTTTCATGGAATAGGTCATACTGCATACTTGGCATTTGCAAGAAAGGTGTTTTTTTCAAAACGAAAGGGCAAGAACAAGAACGTTTATTCGTCAAAACAAGAAGCATCTTCTGTTGGCAGCACAAAACCTACAGGCTAGCATCATAAGAAAATTCATCCCTTCAAGAAAGCTAACCTCAAGAAAAGGCGACAACGGCAAGGTACTAGTTGTTGGGGGAAGCTACCTCTATCACGGTGCTCCGATTCTTTCATCAATTGCAGCATTGAGAACAGGTGCTGACCTAGTCTACACATGTGTTCCAAAGGTCAATGTCCAGGCAACCCGTGCAATATCTCCAAATCTGATTGTAATCCCGCTAGTTGATTCAAAGCTTACACGTGGTGCAGTAAACAAGCTGCTAGGACAGATTCCAAATGATCTTGATTCTGCTACAATAGGAATGGGTCTTGCAATAGCAGACAAGGAGGCACTAAACCTGCTAGTAAAATCCCTTCTTGACAGGGATGTCAGGCTCTCACTTGATGCAAGTGCACTTGTAAACTATGTTTTGCCACTAATCACAAACAAAAATGTCGTAGTGACCCCACATGCTGGTGAGTTTAAACGAATGTTTGGCGAGGTACTGCCAGAGTCAAAAAAAGAAAGAATAGCTGTTGTAGAAAAGCATGCAAGGGCAAATTCCATAACTATACTTCTAAAGGGTGCAACAGACATTATCTCGGATGGAAAAAAGACATTTCTTAACACAAAACTGACTCCTGCAATGACAGTTGGCGGAACAGGCGATGTACTGTCTGGGATTGTAGCAAGCATGCTTTCAAGAAACAGAAACCCACTGGAATCATCAGCTGCTGCATCATTTGTTAATGGCATGGTTGCAAAGATTGTTCAGAGAAAGGTTGGCCTTCACATGGTAGCATCAGATCTTTTTGATGCAATCCCAATTGCGCTAAAACCATTTGACAAGATTAAACAATGAATCAAATTCTAAAACAGGTTGACAAAAATTTTCATAATCTAATTTCAGATCTCCAGTTACTGATACGCCAGCCAAGTGTTTCGGCAAAAAATGAGGGGATACAAGAATGTGCAAAACTCACTGCAAAAATAATGAAAAAGGCTGGAATTTCCTCTCAAATACTATCGCTTAAAGGCGTAGCGCCTGTTGTCTTTGGTGAGGTAAAATCAAGAAAAAATACAGACAAAACTATACTGTTTTACAATCATTATGATGTCCAGCCAGCAGAACCATTCTCATTGTGGGAAAATGATCCATTTAGCGGAAAAATTATTGGAAACAAAATTTTTGGCCGAGGCTCATCAGATGACAAGGGCGAGCTAATCACAAGAATATTTGCGGTAAAATCCTTTCTTGATATATTTGGCGATGTTCCATGCAACATCAAGTTTGTAATAGAAGGCGAAGAAGAAACTGGCAGTGCAAATATTGAAAAGTATCTAAGAAAATACAAAAAGAAATTTTCATGCAACGGTGTGATCTGGGAGTTTGGATATGTTGATTCAAAAAACAGACCAATAGTAGGACTAGGCATAAAAGGCCTGCTCTATGTCGAGCTTTCTGCAAAGGAAGCAAAACGAGATGCCCACTCTAGTCTTGCAGTTCTGATAAAAAATCCAGCATGGGGATTAATTGAGGCAATAAAGACACTTAGAGACTCGAATGGAAAGATTCTGATTAAAGACTGGTACAAGGAGGTACAGCCACTTAGCAAGACAGACCTGAAGATAATAAACTCAGAACCATTTGATGAAAAATCATTCAAAACTGAATATGGAATAAAAGAATTTGTTGGAAACAAAAAGGGTCTAGATGCAAAAAAGGCACTTGTTGGTGCACCCACATGCAACATTGCAGGATTTGTCTCAGGATATACTGAGAGTGGCGCAAAAACTGTCCTTCCTGCAACTGCTGTTGCAAAAATTGATTTTAGGCTGGTGCCAAAGATGGATCCTAAAAAGCAGGTTTCAAGACTAAAAGATCATCTAAAGAAAAAAGGATTTGGTAACATTAGAGTCAAGGTGTATCATGGCGAGACCGCAGCAAGGACAAGCCCTAACGAGCCACTAGTGTCTTTTGTAAAAAAAGCAGCAGACAAGGCGTTTGGAAAATCAATTATCAATGTTTCAAACGCAGGCACTGGTCCAATGCATTCATTTGTCAAGGTACTAGGAGCGCCATGCGTTTCAGTTGGCGGCACCTACATGTTTGCAAGAATACACTCACCAAACGAATTTGCAAGACTTGATTTGCTAAAAAAAACAACAAAGTGTATGTGTCTTATAATCAACAACTTTGCAAGCTAGTGCAAGAATCGCGGTATTTTCTTTACAATGTGAGCTATTGATATTCTGCCTGGGCCTGCAGCTATCATGCTCAAGGCAGATGCCAAAAGTATGAGGTCAATCTCAAACCCGCCTTGGCCTGTAAGACTTGCTGCCTTTTTTACATAAAATATAGCACCTAACATCATCAAAGACAAAACAACGCCTCCAATTCTTGTCAATACCCCAACGATTAGCAAAATCCCAGGGACAGTTTCTGCAAGTGCAAGTATTATCTGCATCTCGTGGGGAACTCCAATGTTTGTCAGAAATCCCAAAAAGCCGGGATCAAACTTTGCTATTCCATGACCCAAAAAGATCACGCCAACAGCTACACGCACTCCCATGTGTGCTATGTCATGAAACTTGTTTTGACGAAAAGTTGCTTCAGTCAATACCTTGAGAAAAATTCTACGCTGTATAAATTTTTGAGCCACAAAATATGAGAAAGGACTTTATTTCGCCCCAAAATTAGTGGACTTATGTCATACATGTATATGCCTGGAGCAACTGCCGTAGGCATATCATTTGATGATGGCGTAGTTCTTGCAAGCGAGCGCAGGATCGCATATGGCAATTTCTTGGTAAGCAAATCAACAAAAAAGACCTTCCCGCTCACTCCAAATGTTGCCGCAGCGTGTGCAGGCCTTGTAGCAGACATGCAACTTTTGTCTTTGCAGATAAAGGCATTGGCAAAAATTAGAAGAATGGAGATAAAACGAGACATTCCACCAAACTCTATTGCAAAAATGATGTCTAATTTGATGTATGAGCGACGATTCTTCCCGCTACTTACTCAAGTTATTGTGGGTGGCCTAGTTGATAAACCAGAAATTTACATACTTGATCCTTTAGGTTCTGTTTTGCCAGACGAGTATGCAGCTGTTGGTACTGGTGCCGAAATGGCATTGGGTGTTCTTGATCAAAGCTACAAAGAAAAGCTGACAGAAAAGGAAGCAGTTGAGCTTGCAGTAAAGTCTGTCCGCTCTGCAACACTGAGGGACTCTTTTAGCGGTGACGGAATTGATGTTCTTGTCATAACCAAGCAAGGAACAAAGGAATTTACAGAAAAAAACTAGTCCCTAATCTCTTTTTTGGCTTCCCAATATTCGTCTGAAATGTAATGCAAATTTTTTACAACCTCGCCTTTTGCTAGTAACTCCATCTCAGCACTTGATACAAGTGATTTTCCTACTGCAAGAAATTTCTGTTTTGACTCCTCTTTGACGCAAACTATCTGGTCTTTTTCAAAGTTAGTGTATTTTCTAATGCCAGGCCTCATCACGTTTGCCCCATTGCAGACAAACTTGACTGCACCCATATCAACAATTACGTGAGGAAATTTTTCAAGAACTTCAGTACTTGATAAAAATGGCAAGTACTCGCCATTTGTTTTTAAAATGGTAACGCCGTTTCCTGTAATTATCTCAGCATCGTCTGGTAAATAATAACACTTTAGATTTTTTATTTTCGGAATATCAATTTTCCATTTTGATGAAATCTCATCAAGTATTGCAGCTGTTTCGCTTTTTGAAATTAAATGAGAAGAAATTGTTTTTTCCTTATTCATTTTCTAGTGATACAATTAAGAATCAATGCTTCCGCCCTGGTCATAGAGAACAGGCATGGTATATGATCCTGTTATCTGCTTGATGATTCTGATCTTTCTTACAACCTTGTCTATTCCACCAGATTCGTCTGATGATACTTTGACAAAGATATCGTATCTTCCCATAACTCCATTGGCCTCTTCTACCTCAGGTAGTTTTCTTAATTCCTTGATGGCTTCTCTCTCATATCCAGGCGTGCAGTTTAACAATATGTAAGCAATCATGATTATCTCCCACTCAATTTACCCTACAAATAGTTACCTGCGCCGTTTCTTGAAATCTCTTGTCTTATGTCAAGAAGGTCGCGCAGAATTGAGCTTGCAGTTTCTACCCCTCCAGCACCACGGCCTATTATTGTCTGTGTGCCAGAGTGCTCAGAGGTAAAAGAAATTGCGTTTAATGTTCCATTTACACACAAGGGGTCATCACGTGAAACCTCTTTTGGTGCTACAATCAACTCCTTGTTGCAAGACGCAATTAGCTTTATTGCGCAATTTTTCCTTTCTGCCTTTTTGATATCACTAGATGAGACATTACGGATTCCAGTCCTTTTAATGTCTGGTAAAGTAACGCGTATTCCCATTATCCAGTTTGCAAGTATGACTAGTTTTGCTGCAGCATCAAGCCCATCCAAGTCAAGTGACTCGTCTGCCTCAACATATCCTCTTTTTTTGGCATCTGATAAAGCTGACTTGAATGACATGCCATTTGCCATGTTTGTTAGGATATAGTTTGTTGTCCCATTTAGTATGCCCTGAAATGATAACACCCTTTCTCCCCTCAAACTATTTTTGGCATAGTTGAGAATCGGTGTTCCTCCACCTACAGTACCACTGAATCGCAGTAACACCTGATTATATTCTGCAAGCTCCATAAGCGAAGGAAATGCAAGTGCCAGCGGTCCCTTGTTTACAGATACAACATGCAGTCCTCTTTTCAGTGCATTTGTAATGTGTGTCATGCCAGGCTCTGCATCCTTGTAGTTGCTTACAGTTGATTCTACTAAAACATCGGCATCAAGATCATCTATCAAGTCCAGGCCAGAAAGGCTGCCGTTTTTGCTTGCATATTTTTTTACGGTACCAAACTTTTTCTTTACTTCTACCAGTCTGTTTAGGTCAAGTCCTGACGAGTCAACTGCAGAGCCTTTGCTATCAAAAACTCCCACGATTCTTGGTTTTATCCCATACTGTGCATAGAGATCCTCGGTTCTTGAATCAAGCAGCTTTGCAAGGCTCTGGCCTACTACCCCAAATCCACAAAGTATTATTCGCAATTTATCATCTCAGACTCTGCTAACATTTTGCCTGTTTTATTAATGATTTTTCTATAAACTAGTCGTCTTTTTTGTCAAGATCCAATGAAACTGAATTAATACAAAAGCGCAAGTTGGTTGGGGCAGGACCATCATCAAAAAGATGACCCAGGTGTGCGCCACACTTGTTGCACATTACCTCTGTTCTAAGCATGCCATAGTTTGTATCTGTTTCATATTTTATGTTGTCATTTTTGAGCGGTTTCCAAAAACTTGGCCAGCCAGTACCTGAATTAAATTTAGTATCAGAGCTAAACAATTCATTTCCACAACAAACACATTTGTAGACCCCTTTGTCTTTGCATTCATAATATTTTCCCGAAAATGGTTGCTCTGTTGCTTTTTTTCGACATACCATATACTGTTCTGGCGTCAGTGTATTTTGCCACTCTTTGTCTGTCTTTGAATTATCTTGGCTCATAATTTTTTATATCCCAATCCAGTATATCATTTTTTGTCCAGTTTTTTCCTTTTTTCTTCTGTTCTCTTCTCTGACTCAAATCTCTCCAAGTCATATTTTTTCAAATCAACAAACTTGATAATTTTACTCAAGGTTGGATGAACTCTGTTAATTTCCCTGTACATTGATTGGGCGACCACTCTGTAATCAATATGGCCCTGTGGGACTGTCCTTAGCTCAATTAGGTGACATGCTTCACGCAAATTAAGATGGATAAAGTATGGATAGTTGTATGCAAAGCTTACAACGTACTGCGCTTGTTCTGGAAATTTTTTCCTTATAGAATCAAAAGCCTCTTTTGCTTTGTACATACAGTCATTAAACTCTTTTTCAATTCCAAGTGTTACAATTTCTTTTGGAACTGCAAAGCCATGGTCTGTTGTCAAGAGTTGTCTCTCAATAGTAAGCACGCGGTGTCTGTGAAAGTCACGAAACATTCCAAAGTTTGTTATAAGATCAAAAGTATATTCAGACATCTCAAATGCCCGTGGTGGCCTGTGTCGTCTGTTTTTTCGAATGTTTGCGAACAAGGAAACGATTTTGCTCTTTTCTCTAGAATCTAATTTTTTTACACTGTCAAGTATTTTGTAGTATGGGGTGCCAGCTGATTGCTCGTATAGCGATGCAGATACTATTTTGTCTAGTGCCTTTGATTCAGGCTCATAGTCGACTAGCCTCACAAGGCTGCCCTTTGGTTTGTCCTTTGGTGCGTATTTTTTAGCAAGATTTGAGGCTGTCTTTTGAATTGCCTTATGGTAGTCTTGCAGCTCCTTGCCGTACTTGTCATCTGAGCGTCGAACAAATGACTTGATGGTAGTATCTAGTTCGCCCTTGATTTGCCTTGCAAGGATTTGTTCCTCCTTCAGGCTTGAGCCAAACAGGATTAAGAGCAGGTATTCAAAAGCCCGGCCATTTCCTGTAATTCCAACATTAGTTAGAGTTGATGCTGGCAAAAGACTTCGTAGTACATCAAGGGCTTTTGCTTTTGTTGATCCTTTGTAAATTGTATTTGCAGATTTTATCTCGTCTTCTGTTTTTAGTTTTGAAAAAGGGTTTTCATTTCCGTTTGAATCTTTGAATGTGTATTTGTCGATTGGAAATTTTTCTCTGATGTAATTTACCATTGGTTCAATGTTTCTTGAATAAACATCAAAGTCAATGTTGCATGACTCCAAGTAAATGTCTGCATATTTTGATTCCATTATTGCGTGCTCTTTGTAAAACTTGTAGATGCCATTGACTTTTTTGTCCCATGCAACATATCTAGAAGACTTTTCAAGATATGAAAGACCAATTCTGCGATCCTCAATTTTTTTTACAGCAATGTTTGATAATCCTTCAATTGCAATCTGTGCGCCGCCAAGCTCTGCCACAGAGTCATCACCATATTCTAAAAGAACTCGGTTGTAGAACTCTTCGCCACGGTTTTTGTTTGATAAAAACTCGTCAAGAAAAACTCGACGCATACTCTTGTCCGTCCTACTGTACCTTGACATCAGGGCACCGCGGTCAACCTGTTTTGATGTGATTATTGCAAACACAGAACTGTCAGTATTTGAGAAATGATCCAAAAGAATTTTTTTTTCATCTTCTGAAAACTTGTCAGACATTGGAAGCTGAAAGTTGACTAATTATTATAGTCTATCTTTTTTTATCTGAATAAGATCAGAAGACTTTTTTTGTCCCTTGGTTTGTCACCTTAGCAGAACTTCCTTTAGTGTTTCTGCCTCTGCCTCATCATCTGTATACATTAGCATTGTTATCCATCTGCCTTTTCCAGCTTGTCCGCCAACAGAGTTCATCCAAAAGTTTGTTGGCATGTCTTTGAATGCTTTATGATCAGGATTTCTGCTCATGTCAACCCAGTGTTTTGAAACAAAGTGAAGGATCTGATCTAATTGTTCTTTTGTAATCATTGACAAATTTTTTACTAGATTGAATTTTAAAATTACTAATTTTACCAGCATGTTAAAAAATTAGTTAAAATGATCTAACCAAAACGGGAAACCTTGTTAACACTTTGCTGGTTATACAAATCAGTAAATCAGTAGGCAATGAGTAGCGACGAGATCGAAATTGTCGGAAAACCAGTAAAAGACATGTATGGTACAGCGATGGGAAAAGTTGTCGGAACAATTACTGCCATTGATGGGAGCATTGATACAGTCGGAATTGACTGTGGCTCAGATGTACTAAAGCAAGTTCCATTTGAACAACTTGTGGTCAAAGAAGACGTTGTAATTTTTATTCCAAAGTGGAGACTGGACTCACACAGACTTTTGCGGGCAAAAGAGCTAGCATTGCGAAGACTAAAGGCGCTGATGAATATCTCATCAGAAAATGAGGAAATGAAAGAAGATGCCGGACTGATTCATGAAAAATACAAGTCACAGCTACAGTCTCTTAATGAAACT
>JBBDOC010000075.1:0-10675 GCA_040877295.1 Nitrosopumilaceae archaeon | reverse complement strand
TTATTTTGATGAGTTGCCTGTATCAATCTCGCTTTTTTTGATTAGTTTGTCAGTTAGTTCCAGATATGCATGTGGGTCCATCTCTTTTGCAAACCCCTTGTCTATGTTAATAAGATAAATTGAATGCAGCCTTGCGTTTAGTATTTCATCTATTTCAATTGGAGGATTTCTATAAAATCTATCACAGAATGCTTTTACTTTTTTGACATTGCTTTTCTTTCTTGCATTAGGTGGCTCAAGAAAGATTTTTGGGATTGGCAAAACTCCTATTACTGGAATTGCAAGTGAAAACTTGGAACAATATTTACTGTATCTTGCAATCTTGCTCATTATTCTTGCAATATAGTAATCAACAGTATCTAGTGCATGCTCAGGCGGTGTAAAACCTGTTTCTATCTCTATTATTGTTGTACCGTCTCCTTTTGTTGCATAAACATCACAAATCAAAATATCAGAGACTTGTTTTTCAACATCGACTGAATATCCGTGTGCAATTAGATTTGTTGCGCAGATTAATTCAAGAACAGAGTGGTTGATTTTAACCAAGTTCTGTTTGTACATCTCGATTAGTCGCTGTCTTACAAAGTTTAGTTTTGGCAGATCATCTTTTTTTAGTTGTGATGCAAGTCGTTCTGTTATTTCATATACATCGTCTTGAAATCGCTCTAAATCCAATTGATGAAATGATGATTTTTAGGATTTAAGAAGTTTAGCTGATTAGATTTTTGGTAATGTGCTCAATCTGCCTTTTGCAGTTACTATTATGATCGAAGTTATTGCCACTAATAGTACAAGTGTAGCTATTGCGCCAAATTCAGGTACAACTGCACCATTTACAATGTCGACTTGGGTTTTTGCAATTTTGTTGGTGTTTACTGAATCGCCTTGCTGTGCCTTAATTATGTAAGAGCCATCCTGTTTCCACAAAGGACCTCCAGTCTTTATTTTGGTCATAAAACTTCCGTCTTGGTTTGCAGTTATCTGATCAACTGCAACTATATTTCCAATAGGATTTGTGACACTAATCGTAATTGGGATGCTTGATATGCCTAGATTTGACTGCCCTTTTAGTTCGATGATGGTGCTTCCGGGGTTTAGATTTTCAGCCCAGATAACAATTGGTAGTGTCTTTTTGTAGGTTTCCAAGGTTTGAGTGTCCGGAATTACAATACAGTCGTTACATTTCTGAGTCATAAATTCGGCATGAGCACTACCTATGTATGATACTAAGACAAGTAACGTGATTGATACTGCTATCTGTTTATGCACGAAGAATGATGCGTGAGTGTTCTTATGCGTGAATGGCTCAACAAATATTGTCAAGAAAGAGAAAAAAGAATAGATCCTAATCTTAACAATCAAAGTAAAAATCAAACAAAGTGACTAGAAGATTCTATGTACTAGGGTTATCGCTTATCGCACTTCTCTTAGCCAATGTCCCGCTAGCTCACTCTACGTTGTGGGATTTGATAATTAGTGTAAAACCAGCAAAAGAGGTTTTCCAAGCTGATGAACCGTTGTATATTTCAGGAAACATTGTAAACCATGCGCAAAAACCTATCATAAATGCAGAAGTAAAGATCAGGCTTGGCTCAGATTCCATAGTTACTACAACTGATTCTGAGGGTAAGTTTTATCATGAATTTGGTGTAAAGGAGCGAGTTCCTGGAAAATATATTGTAAATGTAGCAGCTACATCAGAAGATGAGAAAATAGGTCTTGCAAGCACTACCTTCATTATCAAAGGCACTGCCTTGGCATCATCTCAGCTTGCACAAAGTTTTGATGACGCATATTCATTGCCTGGCAAGGATATTGATTTTGAAAATGATCCAATTACTGCACTAATTTACAAGTATCGCCAAGACATTGCAGCAAAACTAGAAAAAGAAAGAGCAAAGCAACAAAAGTTAGATGACTATCAGAAATTTTTAGATGAGCAAAGAAAGATTGCAGATATGAGACTTCAAGAAAGACTTGTAGTGGAAAATCCGGGGGGAGGAACATATGTTGGCTCGTGGCAGTATGACAGGTTTGTTGCAACACTTGATGGCCCTGCAAAGGACATTATTCTTGGACAATTGAACTATACAAACAAGATGTGGGAGGAGGCAAAGGTCTCAATGCGTCAGGTGCTTGAAAATGGAGGAACGTGGCAAGATGCCATGCAAATTTTTGTCGATGGGGCAGCACTTTCAAGGGAACAGATGGAAGCATTAACCAAAATAACTAATGCTACTAACACAACAACGGATCAGGTTAATGGAACATTGCCTTATGATTTTCTTGATTCAACCAACAATGAAAATGCTAAAGAAGAGTCACTACAGTTTGATGTTAATGGAACTGCCATAAAGACTGGCCTTAAGGGAACAATAATTCGCCTTAATGTAAATGGCACAATAATTGAGTTGTTGGTAAACGGTACAACCATAACCCAAATTACAAATTCTACTAAAAACTAGTGCATTACTTTTCGATCAAATTTAGCCTAGTTTTTGATAAAAAATGAACAACTTATCAGTTCTACGCGGGTCTTATATTCAAAAACTTGAAAATAAATTTTAATGAAACATCTATGTGTTCCTTGTCCGTCCTGTGATGGAGATAACCTATTTTATACAAGATATGAAGCTCCGCTAAAAGTTCTCCAGGAGCGAAGTTGGCTTTTGTGTAAAGATTGCGGCTATCAAATTCAAATGGATAAATGGAAAAAGTCCGTGTACTGTGCCTAAAACAGCCTCCTTTTTTATTTTCAGCTAGGTTATAAACCAAATTTTATTATTTTATTGGTTGGGTCTTAAGCGATATGTTGCAACACGTCTTCTCACCATGTTTGGTGTGCTTATGGCCACATTATTGCTAACAATTGCACTTGTTGGCTCTAACATGGATGTGATCTTAAAGCAAGGGGTTACCTTTCAGGTACGAAATGAAATAACACAAAATCCAGCCATTGCTGGAAGCTTTGCAAGCGCAGAGGGATTTGAAAAATTTGTACAAGAACAAATTGACCAGCGGTCTAAAGCGTTAGGTCTTGACTCACCTTGGTATTCACCTCAAAGAATTGGATTAACAATGTACAAGATTTTAATTTTAGACTTTGGACGCGCAACATTTCTTACAAGTGATTCTGGATCTTCTGATGTAAAAGACATATTATTAGAAAAGATACCAAAAACGGTTCTTCTTTTTACTACGGCAACAATAATAATTTCAATTATAGGGATTTTCCTTGGCGCCCTAGCTAGCAGCAAGATTAATTCCAAAATAGACAGAATAACTTCAACGTTTGCTGTAGTTAGCAGCAGTTTTCCTGTTTGGTGGATTGGAATGATAATGATCTTTGTTTTTGCCTTTGTGTATCATCTATTTCCTGCTCGGGCAACCCCTTCGGTGTTGCCATCAGATCCAGGATACATAGCCGCACTTTTGTATCACATGACACTTCCTTTGATAACAATTGTTTTGATAGGTTTTGGTTCGTGGGCATATCTTGTTCGCAATTTTATGATTGGCATTTTGCAAGAAGACTTTGTTATTGCAAAAAAAACTATTGGCATAAATCAAAAAAAGATAGTTTATGGTCATGCGCTAAAAAATGCCGCACCACCAATTGTTACTATCTTGGCGCTTAGTCTATCAGGTTCGCTTGGTGGCGCAATAATTACAGAAGCAGTTTTTGATTGGCCTGGCATGGGACGCCTTTACTTTGAGGCAATAAGTGTGATGGACCTTCCTGTGATTATTGGTGCAACATATGTATTGACAGTATTTTTTCTTGCAAGCATCTTTGTTGCTGACTTGCTTTATGGATATTTTGATCCAAGGGTAAAGACGAGCTGATATGAGTACAACACCACTAAATGAAATTTGCCAAGAGTTTGCAAGGAACAAAATTGGCATTGTTGGAATTGGAATTTTGGCGGCGCTTTTTATTATTTCAATTATAGCTGTACTTACAATACCGCTTGAAACCCTCAAAACATGGAATAATCCAGAAAGATGGCTAGAATTTCCAAAGACTGCACTTCCTGCATGGGTAAACTTGTTTCTTTCTGAGAAAATTCCAGAACACAAGATTTTAACAAGTTCTAAAGACTCGCTTCAGAATACAGAAGAGCTCGTCATATTTTCGCAACAGTTTAGTGTTGTTTACGAGTTTGATGATTTTCCAAATGACTTTATCTATGAATTTACAGCAAAATATTCGGGAGCTCCGCTTTTACAAATATCTGTAATAAGACCTGATGGTATGACTGTGGAGTTGTTATCACGTTCATTGCCATACTCAGAATCTGCAGTACACCATGAACGTGTCTTTTCTGCAGATGATACAGTAAAAAAGAATCTTTTCTTACAGGCTGAAAAGTTTGGTTTTCCCTTAAATGACATTTCTGCCGAACAGATTGTTTTTTCAGAATCAAATATGCAAAAAGTACTAAATGGTAGATATGTTTTCTTGGTAAGACTTGTTGGTGTAAGTGCAGAAAATGAGATTGTAGACTCTAATTTGATTTTAGGTGGAAAGGTTTTTGGATTTGTTGGAACAGATGAGCTTAGACGAGATCTTTCTGTTGGATTGTTGTGGGGCACGCCGCTTGCCTTGTTTATTGGCATAGCCGTAGCAATTGGTTCTGTTGTAATGGGATTGTTGTATGGTGTCTATGCAGGATTTATTGGAAAAAAAACAGATGAGACAATGATGAGGTTTAATGATGTAATTTATGCGCTTCCAGCACTACCATTTTTGATTATACTTGCAGTAACTATTAGCAACAGTATCTTTGTTATGATTGGTTTTCTTATGATTTTTGGCTGGGTTGGGGTTGCCAAGGTCTCACGTAGCATGGCATTGCAGATCAAGACAAGACAATATGTTGAGGCCTCAAAAATAATGGGCCAGCGTAGCTCAAAAATAATTCTAAGACATATTTTGCCTCAGCTTTTGCCTTATGCGTTTGCAAGCATAGCAATTTCTGTGCCTGCTGCAATCACAACAGAGGCAGGCCTTAGTTTTTTGGGCTTGGGAGATCCTAGTTTTCCAACATGGGGGCAAATCCTTCATGATGCAAGCACGCACGGGGCTGCTGCGCGAGGTCTTTGGTGGTGGGTTGTGCCGCCAGGACTAATGATTGCAGTTACAGGACTAGCTTTTGTGTTTATTGGAAATGCGCTTGATACTATAGTCAATCCAAGGCTTAAACGATAAACTAGATTATATTTTTCCTACATTTTCTTGCAGTACAGGATCTGGAAGATTATGTCTTTTAGCACTAGATATGTGGTTTCCTGCTTCGCATACCTGACAAATCGAAGAATCGTTGTATGTTCTTATGCCACATTCACAAGATTTGCACTTGCATTCTACAGGAGTTTTCCGCATGCGTTTCTTTGAGTAACCAAAATGAATTTAATTCTTTAATAGTTCAAATTTTCGTATTAAATCTATTGTGGCATCATTTAGTTTAATTGTGTATGCTGCTGAGTTTTCATCTTCTGATGTAGACAAAAGTTCTGCAAATTTTGTCTTGTCTTTTCCACGTTCATACATTCCACCTGTTTCCTTGACACATAATGGAAATTTTTGCATCTTTAGTTGGTTTTTCTTAAGATAGTCTATGAATTTTTTGTAATCTTCTGTTTCATACCAATCATAGTTTTTTTCTTCACATGCAACAATCCAAGTATCAATTGTGTTTTGGTAAATTGCTTTTTTCCTTAGCTCATCTAATGTCATAATGTGGTTTTAAAAGTCGGCTCTTTTCATCTTTGAGCCACAGCGTGGACATTCTGCGCCCTTGAACCTGTTACTACAGGTAAGACAAACATACCTTACAGTGGGTGTTTGATTTAGCCCAAAAAATCCTCCACCACCAAAATTTCCATATCCACGCATTTTGCTCATGTACCGCCTTCTAAGCATCAGTGGAAATGTGATAAAGATTGCAAGTGCAGCCCCCAGTCCCCATGGGAATGGAAGTATCATCTGTAAACCAATGCTTACTGCCAAGCTTGCAAAAAGAAATATCAAATATGTTTTGTAATTAAACAAGACAACACTCATCTGCTAAAAAACCTTATAAAGTTTTGTCACTTTTTGTCTGATTTTTTGTTGTCTAATCAATCACAGTCATGCTAAGTTGGTTACCATTACTATCCCATGCAAAAATATCATCTTCTTCGTATGGAGATTGTACTATCAGAGAAACCAAACCAAAAAAATTGTGGAGATCAGTTATTGATGGATTTGCAGAGCCACTTGGGTGAGAATGAACTATGCCAACGTAATCTAGGTCAAGCGGCAGAAATGACTGTGGAAAGCCAGCAAAAGTTGGATCACTGTAAGAAAATGGCGGTATGACTAGGCCATCAATGATAATGTTTCCTTTTTTTGATTTGCCTTTTAAGATGAGAATTCCTTCGTTTGGATGCTTCATCTTACAGTAAGACAAGATACTGTCACGTACATCTTTTTTTAGTGAAATGCGTCTCTCAAACTTTTCTTTTTTAAATATCACACAGAATGATTTTTTTAAAAACTAATTAAGTTTAGGTAGAGTTTTGCCCATTTTGCTAATTTGTTAATATTTTGTATTTTGTACCAGATATTGTTTGTAGTTTGCGCTCTATATCAAAAATAATCTCAGGGATCTTTTGTTTGATTTCTGATAACTCTTTTTCTAAATTCTGAATTTTTGATTCTGCGTCCTGTTTGTCAGCTAAATTCTTTGATGCGTCTTTTTCTAGTACTTCCAATTTTTCGTTATTAAAGTCGCTGAGTTTTTTTTCTGTCTCTTCTTTTTTGTGAGAAAACTCCAATATTTTTGAAATATAGCTATCAAGTGATGAAAGCGTCTCATCAATATTTGTAATAGTTTTTTCGCTATCTTTTACAGAAACTGAGCCGCCTTGAACGCTTTTTTTTGCAGCCAGCAAAATGTTAACTATGTTTTCTTTATTGACAATATTGAGCACTTCAAATGGTTCTGTAACCAATTTTTCAAGAAGTTGTTTTTGTGGCTTGTCAAATGAAGACACGTATTCATATCTACTCAAAGGTCTTGAGATTTTTGTAAATTGTGTGTTAATTTCGTTTTTGAGTTGGTTTTTTTCACTTTCTAAATTATCAATTATATTTTTTGTTTTTAAAAAATCGAGATATTCTTTTGAAGCCTTTGTTTTCTCAATCTCGTTTCTGAGTTCCTTTATTTTAATGTCATATTTTTCAACATTTTTGTTAAGCTCAGAAATTCTTGTATGTTTTTCTGTCAAAGTTTTTTGTAATTCGTTATTCAACGATATATTTGATAAAACTTTGGAAATATCATTTTGAAGTCTTTGATTATTATCAACAAGCTCTTGAATTTCGGATTGAATAGATGTCATGGCGGCAAGAATATCTTTTAGTTTTGAAGCATATTTTTTTGCAAATAGATGAATTATTTTTGAATTCTTACCTAACACATCACCAATTTTTTTTAAAATTTGTGTGGCATTTTCATTAAATTCTAAAACATCATCAAGTGAGAGTATATCAGAAAATTTAACTTTACATTCATTTTGTATGGTTGAGATTACTTCTTCTTTTCCGCGTACAACAATAACCTGTAAACGTTTGTCGAGCTCATCAGCCTTGAGATCGTCCTGTTTTAGATCAGTTATTATTTTTAGAACCTCGTCTATGTGGGACTCGATTTTTTTCTTGAATGGTTTGACTTCGGCAACAATGGTTTTTGTTCGCACTGTGACAACATCATCTAAAACACCTTTGATTTCTGATAGTTTGATTTGTTTTTCTTTTTGTGATTCTATTATTTCTTGCTCTGTCTTCTTTTTTCCCCATCCAAAAACCATGTTGGTAGTTTAGGCATAGTAGATTAAATGTGTTAGAAGTGCATGCTAGTTCAAAAATTTAAAAACCGTTTTTTATGTGAGATGATATGGCAAGCGCAAAAAAATTTCATAGTGGAACTGTAAAGAGGCGAATTCTAATTAATGCTACACACGATAAAGTATGGAAAAAGATTAGCAATATTGTCGGTTTGCCTGACTGGATTAGCGAAATAAAAAAGGCCACATATTTGTCAAAAATAAAACATGGAGTAGGTGCCATTAGGAAATTAACCTTTGATGACGGAAATGTGATCGAAGAACATATTGTCATATGGAACCCAAAACATTCCTTTTCATATATTGCAACAACTGGCCTTCCATTGCGGGTATACCATGCAACTCTTTTGATTCAATCAAAAGATAAAAAATCGGTTTATCTGACATGGTCATCATATCTAAACAGCAAGAAAATGAAGGTAAAGCAATTCAAAGAATTTGTTTCGTATTTAGAAATCTTTTATGAAAAATCGCTACGAAATCTAAAATCTCAATTAGAAAATTAACAAGATTAAATACAATAAAACCAAATTTCTTTTGTGAGTGATATTCGTTTCACCATGCTTGGTATTGCGTTAATTTTTGCTGGTTTTTTGATCTTGGGAATTTTTGGCAGTCAATACATGGAGGCATCTATTCAAGCGCAAGAGTTTGGAGATTGTTTTGAGTATAATGAAAGTGCACCTCCAACACAAATAGACTGTAATGTTGTGTTACAAGACAAGTTGGTCCTAACTGCAGTTATTGTAGGTTTGATTGGCGGCGGAGTTGTGTCTTTGATAAAAGGAGTCAAGGGGAAATGGGATCAGGATGTAAAGCCGCAAGATATGTTAGGTCCAGGAAACCCACATAATCCATGAAATTTTCAAAGATTGATTCTTCTTATCTTAAAAAAGGATGTAGATTAGTTTGGCATGATCCTGCAAAAGATAAAGAACAAGTCATTTTCTTGCGTAATGAGGATCTAAAGCATCTTTATGATGTACTTTCAAAAAATTCAACTGATAAAATAGAACTCGAGGATGAAACAAGCTCAATTATGATAAATTCCGATATGGTAGAATTCTATATCACTGGAAAAAAACCCTTAGAAGTTGAACCGCAGATCTTAAAAGAAAAAATCGCGGAATTTCTTGGTGAATCAAAGTGACAAAACTCTATCCTAAAGGATATGAACCTTCAGTCAAGATAGATGATGACGATTCTACTCGAAATAAGATCCTAAACGCAATTTTAATGCCAAAACCACAAGAACCAGAGCTTGATACTGACCTTTTTCATGTTATGGCTCAAAGAAGGTCTACTAGAAAATTTGATTCTCGTAGTGTTGAACAATGGAAAATTGATAAAATTTTAGCCGCAGCCGATACTGCACCAACTGCGGGTAACTTTCAAGGATTCGAGGTTTTTTACGTAAATGACCCAAAAGTAAGAGAAAAACTAGTATCTGCGGCAAACAACCAGCCTTATGTTAACACGCCAGTTGTTCTTGTTTTTTGCATGAATCCGTCGCGAGTAAAACTTGATTTTCCTCAAATGATTCTTGAAAAGTTTTCTTTACAAGACGCTACACTTGCTGCCGCATATTCCCAACTGGCAGCAGCAGTTTTTGGATTTATAGTGGCAAAAAGATATTGGGGTTCGAAAGTTTTTGGCAGGGCATATTTAGCTTTGGCGTTAGGATATGCATCATATTTTGTTGGGTGGGCACTTTGGTTTGTTTATGAAATATTCTACCAAGTTGAAAATCCATATCCTTACTATCCTGATATTTTCTATTTTGCCTATTATCCATTGGCAATTTATCACATAAGAACTAACGTTCACTACTTTAAACGAAAGCTTGACTCTAAACAAAATTTTGCGATATTTAGTATTCCTATTGGAATTACGCTATTGTATGCATTTTTTGGATATGTTACACTTGATGCATCTAATGGCATTTTTTCTACAACAGTCTTGCCAATTCCAGAATATGATTTTGATTTCCACAAAGAATTTTGGTGGGGGCCGCATTCGTTTTTGCCACGGCACTAGTATTTTCTTATGCTACAATTGGCGCTCAGGTTTTTCGAGGAACTGTCCTCGGCCCTGCTTGGGGATTGCTGCTTGTAGGTTTTGCCTTGAATACATTTGGCGATATACCGTATTATTATTTTGAATTATTTGGAATATTTGATAGAGCGGATCCTGCAAATGGAATGTGGGTTGCGGGAACTATGATAGTATGCTATGCCTTATACAAACATAGGGACATATGACATCTTATGGAAAATGACAGATTTAGTATTTCCCGCTTGTGTAGTAATTGTAAGAAATTATCATGCTGTACTGACTTTTTTCCACCCTTGCTTTATCCAACTGATTTAATAAGATTAAAAAATGCAGGAAAATCAGAGAACGATTTTATAAAAAATATCAGAATAAACGGAGCGGTTGTAAAGACAATAAAGAAAAAGGAAGATTCTACTGCCTGCATGTTTTGGGATGAAGAAAAAAGATTATGTTCAGTATACAATAACCGACCTTTTGACTGTAAAATGTATCCCTTTGATATAGTTTGGAGCAATAATGCGTATCATTGGATTATCTATTCCTGTAACCCAGATAGTGATTGGAGATGGACAGAAGAGTATTTACAAAAACTAGAAGCAGATTTGCAATTTAATGAAATGATGCAAAACGGTGATGGTTTAAGACTTACCTCAGACAATGTTGAATGTCTTGGAGAGATGGAAGAGCCACCGTATGCAGTATTACGGAAGGTTAACTGGAAAGAATG
>JBBDOC010000074.1:0-10801 GCA_040877295.1 Nitrosopumilaceae archaeon | reverse complement strand
TTGCTATTCCTGCTGTAGTGCCAAATGTAGAGATTATTGCAAATCCTATTGGCCCGCAACTGCATGCACCTGCTGATGCGCCAATTATAGATCCAATCAAGCCTCCGCCCATTTTTCGTGCCTGGTTGTGCATTGTTGTGACTCTATAGACATTCATTGCAATTACTATACCAGACAAGACAGATACTGCAACTATCAAGGAAAATCCAATTGCTCTGTCTGATGGAATATCCATGACAAGATATGGTGTTAGAAAAATATACTCTGAAACAATTGAAAGTGGTACAAACAGTCCAATTGATATTATTGCTGCCAGAACAAGATATTTGTGATTTGAAAAAACTAGTTTTAGTGTTTGTGCCATTCTAAAGCAATGGATTGATTACGCTCTTAAATACTTAGTATGGTCTTGCGTTATTTTTTTCGTCTAAATAGATTTGCAAATTTTTGTACTGCAGAATCAAGTGGACATGCTTCACCACTTGCTTGTGAATTGTGTTGGTGTTCATCAAATTTTCTCTTTGAGTCAAAGACCGTATCGCATTTTTCGCAATAAATTTTTGATGTATTTTTTGTGAATTTGTCCATGCTCTAAATTAGAGTGTGGTATTAAAAACAATTTTGCTTATAGGTAATGAATCCTCATATGCATATTGTGCACTACCTCATATGACGTAACATGGCCACAGTGTGCACATGAAAACATTTGGCCTATCGGTTTTTGAGCTCGCTCTATTGGCTTTCCTGAAACAGAGGTTATGGCTATTGTGTTACCCCTCGATATTACAGCAAAGTTTCGTGACTCGCCAATAGAGTCCAAGAATTCCTTAATTGACGTTATTACCCTGTTTTGATCTATTGTCTCGTTTTCATTAATTGGCGATAAGATAAACTCGTGAAGCTTTAGTGAGGGAACAGCTGCCAGCTGATCTGATACGTACACTACAAGCTCGTTTTTTATTGCCTCAACGTCCCGACAATCTATTGTGATCAACACCAAAAGCTGATTCTGGTCTATATTTTAGTCTTAAAATAAATTCAAAAATTTTTTGAAAAGCTATATTCATGTATGATATTTACCATATTTGTGGCAGACTCGGAAACTTTTGGAGTTGAGAGCGGATATGGAGAAAAGGTAGTGGTGTGGCTCAACGACAAGGCAAAAAAGCAGGAAAAAAAGTTTGAGGCCAGATTATATGATTATGAGGTTACAACGCAGAATTTCGGATCATTTGAGATGTTTTCATGGATTGGTGATGTAAACGCTGCAAGAGAATTAATTGTAAGAGCAAGCAGTCGATTCAAGATCAAAGTTATCGAAGGCAGCTACAAGCCTAAGGAAAGAATATTCAAGACAAAAAAATCAGATTATGCCATGGTAAGGCGTGGCGACAAAGTAATTGGACATTTAGAATTTGAAGCACCTATGCTTGGCTCTTCCAAGTGGAAATTAAAAGCAGAGGAAAGGAGGTAAGGGCATGAGCCGAGTCGGAATCATTGGTACAGGAATGCTTGGCAGTGCTGTTGGCATGCACTTATTGGACTCTGGATTTGAATTAACGACATACAATAGAACAAAAAGCAAAACAGTCGAGCTTGCAAAAAAAGGAGCAAAGGTTGTTGATTTTCCAAAAGATGTTGCAAGATCATCAGATATTGTATTTACTATAGTAAAAAACGCAGATGCTGTAAAGGATGTGTCGTTTGGAAACAGCGGCATTGTTCAAGGAAGACATGACGGTTTGGTTGTAGCTGATATGAGCACAATAAATCCAGTAGAGTCAAAAATTATTGCAAAAAAGTTTTCAGAACACGGAATAACAATGCTTGATACTCCTGTCATGGGCGGACCAAATGTTGCAATTGACGGCAAGCTTGTAATGATGGCCTCTGGAGATAAAGCAGCGTTTGAAAAACATCACAAGGTCTTTGATACCATATCAAATCAGATATTTTTTCTTGGAGAAGGCGGAACAGCTCATGCTGTAAAGCTTGCAATGAACATCCAGATAGCATTGCTTGCACTTGCCATTTCTGAAGGGATAACGCTTGCAAGGGGAGCAAATGTGGATCCTGAAATATTTTTGAAGATACTAAATTCAACTTATTTTAAGACAGGGATGAGTGAAAACAAGGCATACAAGATGATAAAGGACAGCTTTGAGCCGACATTTACCCTAACTAATCTAAAAAAGGATCTAGATACGATAAATGAGGCTGCAAGGGCTTTTGGCGTCAATCTTCCAATCAGTACCAAGGCAAATGAAATTTTTCAAAAAGCAGTGGATGCGGGATTTGGCGATTTGGATTATACAGCGATTTTAGCTTATATCAAGCAATTAAAACAAAAATAATGTTGTAAAATTTGATTTTTGGCTAACTCTTTTTAAAATGCTTATCCCCATTTAGTAGTATGCGATTAAAGGACAAGGTTGCAATAGTAACTGGCGCGTCAAGTGATATTGGAGCAAGTATTGTAAAGCGATTTGTTGACGAAGGCACCAGAGTTGTTTTGCTTGGACGAAATTTGGAATCACTTGAAAAAACGCGAAACTCTGTCTCTAAAAAAAATGCTACAGTTTCAATGTCTTGTGATATTACAAATGAATCACACGTACTTCAAACGATTGACCAAATAGCTGCTACTTATGGTAGGATTGATATTCTAGTAAACAATGCAGGTGCAATTAACGATCCTGTCCATTTCCATGAGATGTCAGATTCTGACATTATGAATTTGATAAACGTAAACATGCTTGGAGTTTTCAAGATGACAAAGGCTGTTGTAGTAAAGATGCTTGAAAGAAAAGGAGGATGCATTGTCAATATTGGTTCGATTTCAAGTGAACGTGCAATTCCAAAGGTGCATCTTGCTGTTTATTCTGCAACAAAGGCTGCAATTGCAATGTTTACAAAAGCTATTGCAGTAGAATATTCTCGAAAAAATATACGATGCAACTGCATCAATCCAGGAATTATCAAATCTGGCATGATAAAGCCATACCTTGATGATCCTGAGGCAAGAAAGGTTTTAGAAAACAGACAGCCACTAAATCGAATTGGCGAACCTGTCGATGTTGCAAACGCTGCAGTATATCTAGCTTCAGATGAAGCAAACTGGGTTACAGGGATTATTCTCAACATTGACGGCGGCAAGTCTGCATCTGAAGGCTAGTCTAAGAGTATAGTTTTTGCCAAAAGTTGTGCAACTCGCAATGGTTCTGGCATTGAGCCTTGTAGAGTTAAATCATTTAGAAGCAGGCTAGCCTCTTCTACCGTACAGCCTTCATTTCTTATGTAAATTTGGCTTGATGTACCCAAAGTGACTTTGTGTCGTGGGCCCAATTTTTTGTAGGCTTGCAATTTTGTTTCATATGAGTTTGGGAAATGTTGTTTTATTGCCTCCTCAATTCCTGCCGAGTCTTGATATGTTACACCAATAACAGGTAGTTTTAAAGAGTTTGAAATTTTTTTGACATCTACAATGTTATACATTGAGATAATTATTCCTGAAATTATCAAATAGCTAATGTCCTGCCTGTCTAGTTTTTGATACATTTGCAAAATTTCATCTGTTGCGTCGTTTCCTTCAATGGTAGCTTTTCCAAAGACAAATCCATCAATTATAAAATCACGCCGCATAACAACGCCTGCAAGTATGGATTTTTTTGAATTTTGAGAAAAACTTTCAGCTATGGCTAGTCCGCGCAGGCCCTTTTTTTCAAGATGCAGGTGTTTTATCATTTTTCTTCCTCAGGTACTTTTGATATACAATACCAGAAATGACTGCGATCATGGCTGTAAGCGCAGACCAGATGACAAAGGAAATAACGTTAGAGTCGGCCATATAGAATCAAGCTTACGCGTGTAGGTATTATAACAGAAGTCTTTGAAATTTAAGCAGATGATTTTGGAATAAAATAAATACATTTGGAATATGCCAAATGTTATGCCAGAGATCATTTGTGAGGTCTGTGGGAAACGAATGTTCCATGAAAACGCAGACACGCTGAAAATCGAGGATGCAGTACACAAAAAGTTCTGTCGTAAAGACGGAGGATCATACAGCTATATGCATCGAGATCTAAAGCATAACACTCCAATGGATGCTGAAAGAGAAGTTGATACAGATGGCAAGCCTGTATTAAAGAGATAAATTTCATTTTATATTTTAGAAATTCCTGAATTAAGAGTTGAATATACAATTTGATGTAGTAATAGTTGGGGCAGGACCTGCGGGGGCATCTGCAGCATATAGTGCTGCAAAAAACAATTGCAGCGTGGCCTTGCTTGAAAAGGAAGAAACTGTAGCGCAGACAGTTCGTACAAGCGGCGTAACATGGATAGAAGACGCAAAATCTTTTGGAATCCCTGCTGATTGCTACAATCCAATAAAACATTATACATTTTGTTCGCCAAACAACGAAGTAACAATAAGTGATGCACAACCACGGGCTGCAGTATTAGATGTAAGAAAAACATTTCGATTTTTGGCAGAGCAGGCCATCAAAGAAGGTGCTACACTCTTTGTTAATACCAATGCAACAAATGCAGTTACAGATTCTAGCGGAAAAATTACTGGCATCAAAGCTAATTTGGCAAAAGAAGAGATTGTTTTTCAATCAAGAGTTGTAATAGATGCAAGTGGTTTTCAATCAGTTATAGCAAAATCATTAGGCCTTGTGTCACAGTGGAAAAAATTTGGTGCAGGTGCAGAGTATGAAGCGACTGTCGAAAACATTGATTCAGATACGTGGTATCTCATGGTTGGCCAGAAATATTCTCCTTCCGGATATGCATGGATTTTTCCAGTTGGAGACAATAAGGTACGGATAGGAGTTGGTGTAGGAAAACCTGATTCCGATGTTGATCCTACACAGAGACTAAATGAAATTATAGAGAAAAAGTTTGGCCCAATTAAAAAGCTTGGAAAGATTTCACCTATTGAGTTCCATTATGGTCTTATACCAAATGACGGGCTTGTTCGAAAAACTGCATATGATAACTTGATGTTAGTTGGAGATTCTGCTGGATATGCAAATCCGCTAGTTCTAGAGGGCATAAGATATGCCATAAAGTTTGGAAGAATTGCAGGAAAAGTAGCTGCAGATGCCATCAATGCAAATGATACCTCAGGAAAAATGTTATCAAAGTATGAGGAAAATTGGAGAAAATCAATCTCATCAAAGATAAACTCTGCATACAAAGTACAAAGCAGATGGATAGGACTATCAGATGAACAGTGGGACAGAGAAATTGAAATTATAAACGAGCTAAGTGCAGACGAGTTTCTTGATTTTATTAGAGCCGATTTTGGTTTATCAAGCATAATTAGGCTTGCTGCACATCATCCAAGGCTTGCAGTAAGGCAATTATTTAGCATGGTAAAAACTGCACAGAAAAACTAAATTTGAAAAAATAAAGTTTATGCTAGTGACAAAAAGATTCGTTGTTTTCTAAGCTGGCCTGCAAAATTATTGTAGTAAACCTTTATTGTAGATATACAGTCTTCATGATTTTGTTCTAGTGTTTGCTTGCCACAATTTACACAGATCATGCTTGTGGCTTTTTTACATTCGGCACAAAGCGTACGTTTGGTAAGACTTCCACCACATGTTCTACATGATTCGTCTGGCATTTCTTTTCAAGCATATTTTTTGAAGTTTGCATTTAAAACTTGGGCATGATTCATACGTATCTTAACATTGAAATTGAAAATTGATTATCACAAACTAATTGGACAAAGTTAGAACTACGTTTGACAAGTGGGCATCAAGTGGCCTAGACAAATTAATGGAAAAAGAACATGCAAAAACTGTATTAAAATTTTTAAAAAATATAAAATTTAAAAAATCATTTTTATTTTTGGATGTAGGTTGTGGCAACGGCTGGGTTGTAAGACATATTGCACGAAATAAAAATTGTAGAAAAGCTGTTGGAATCGACAAAAGCAAAAACATGGTAAAAAACGCAAATTCAAAAAAGACGTCTACAAAAGAACATTACTTTAAAACCGATTTAAAATCATGGGAATATCGTGGAAAATTTGATTATGTTTTTTCCATGGAATCGTTATACTATTCAGTTCCAATGGAGCCTCAGGTAAGGAAAATTTCCGAATTGTTAAAGAAAAATGGGAAATTTTTTTGCGGAACTGACTTTTACAAAGAAAATAAGGCCACAACACACTGGGCAGAAAAGATGAAAATGAGACTTGATTTGCGCTCAACCCCAGAATGGAAAAAGATGTTTGAAGGTGTTGGATTTGAGGTTGTGACAAAACAGGTTAGAGATCCAGTAAATAGTAAAAAATGGAAAAGAGAATATGGCACTTTATTTATAATTGGAAAAAAATTATCTTGAGGCTATTACCTTGTTTTTCCTTTGTTTTCTTTTAGCTAAAATAAATCCAACTATAATTATTCCTGCCACTAGTGCAGCAATTCCAATGTAATCATTTTCTGTGCTTGTCTCATCACTGCTTTCTGATATTGCGTATTCCGGGAGTTGCTGTGGAGTAGAAACAGCAAGAAAACTTGTTGTGTAAATATCAGGCCGCAATACAGAATCAGATATTGCAAAAATCTTGAGATCATTTGCACCCATGCCAAGTTTGCTTGTGTCATCTGGCGAAAAGTCGATTGTGACAGTTCCATCAGTAATTTTTTTTATGCCAGAGCTAACTGTCGTCCCTTGTGGGTTTGTTAAAAAGTAGTGGATTTGAGACGAATCAGATGTGCTTACAGGAATAGTAATTTTGTCTCCCAGTGTAACTATTTTTGGAACACTTATGCTAATGATTTTTGGATATTTTACTTCTTCAAAGCTCTTCCAGTGCCCTGCCTCAAATGGATAAGTTGGATCATCAATTGACTTTATTGTTATTGTTCTTGATTCTGGTGAGTATGTATCAAGATAAAATGGACCATTGCTAATCACTGCATGATTGTTTTTTTCAATCCACTTTATCGAAGCATCATATCGTGATTCAAAGTATTTTTGATCAGAGTTGAATTTTGCCAGGGGTCTTGGAACAAAACTTGATTTTTTAAAATCATCAAGATAGTTCTTTACCAAGGCTGCATTGTTCGGCACGATTAGTGAGAGCCAGTCAATGTTTTTGCTTGCAGCGCCAGATCTTGAAAATGATACAGTACCATCAATTACAGATTTTTCCATTGCAAGCATTATTTCCCATGGAGTTGATGACCATACACCACCCCAATCGGCAATCTCTGCTTCATCAAAATGCCAATAATTCACATATACTTCGATGGTATCCTCATCTACTATCCTGATGCCAACAATTGTGTTTACTAGCTGACTTGCCTGGGGAGTGTATTCAGAATCAAATGTTTTGTCGTTTTCTTGTTTTTGTGATCCCCACTCCATTGCAAAGTAGACAGAATACAAAATGTCATTCATGTCCATTCTCTGACCGTTGTGCCAGTTTGCAAATAGCAGATCGTATGTGATTTTGCTTGTTGCCTTGGAATCTGAAACAGATTTCCATTCTTGTATAGCAGGATCCCAGTTTACAACACCATCTGGCAAATTTATGAATCCATCAGGGCCTCCAGTCTCTACTTTCCATGTAGTTCTGATTGGAAATGATTCGCCGGTGTATGGATGCTTGAAAGTTCCAGGATCTGAAATCGCATCCCAAATGTTTTTGCTGTAAAAATCTGTCAGCCCCATTACAGGATTCCAAGATCCTTGATAGATCTGCTTTACACCAATTTTGATTGTATCAGAGTTGCTATGTGCATTGATTGGCGTAAATCTGCTTGGCACGCCAGCCCCAAAGTCGTTTATTATTCCAGATATTTTTGGACTGGCAACGTATTGATCAATTTTACTTGCAATAAAAATCCGCACTGACTCTTTTATTCCTTCAACTGTTGCTTTTTTTATAAGCTCAGTTCGTTCTTGGGCTGAGCTAAAATTTCCAGTATAGATTTTTTGTGTGACTGAATCAAGATAGTCGTTTTTGTAGTTCCAATAAGTTGGGTCGTTAAAGCCTGGCATGCTAGAAAACCATGGTGCATACATCTGTGCAAGGCCAACCGAGTCATATTTTACAAATGCAGAACGCCCGCCCCACCCTTCAGTATAGATATGCCATTTCAGCTCGGCAGGATTTGAGCCATACACGACAACAAACGCCTTGTTCAGATCACCAAAGTCTTTTACTACTGTAAATCCAAGTTTTTCTAGCTCAGATGATAGGATCTCGCCTATTGATTTTCTTACCGGATCATCACCTCGGATAAAAATTCGGATTTGAATTTCATCATCCTGATATGTCCACTTTCCATTGATTTTTTTTGCCTCTGCCTCTTCTAATGTGCTTGAGATCATCTCGTCTGCAAGCTCTGGGTTGTACTGGAAATGAAATGACTCTAGATCATCTAAGATGTAAAAATAGTCTGGATCAAAGGGGCCATAGTTTGAGATCATTGAAACCCCATATCCTCCCATCAATTCATTAACAATGAGGTTTCTGTCTATGAGATAGTTTAGTGCAAGTCTAACCTCAACAAAAGAAAAAGGATTGAGCTTGTCTGCTTGAGCTGGATTTACAAGAACGCTATACGAGCCGCCAGTTGATTGAAAAATCTGCAACCCTTGGCGCGATTTTGCGTCTTCAAGGCGCTCTGAAGGCATTCTGTAATAGTATAGATCCAAATTTCCGTTTCGAACCTCTTCTAATGCTGTGTTTTCATCCAAATATTGTACAAACTGAACTGTGTCAACAAACGTGGCCTTTTCAGCAAATACTAGAGGAAACCAAATAGTTGCCAGCAATGCAACTATCAAAAGTTTCATGAAAGATCTTTTTTGATGTTCATTATAAAGTTCTAGAGAAAATAGATTATTATAAAATTGATTTTGAGTCAAGTTGTTGAATACTAGTATGCTAATAAAAGGACTAAAGGCAGTGATTCCAGGCGGCATATCAATCCAAGATTTTTGTGCAATAGCTGGCACTGACAAGACTATGGCAAAAAAAATACTAGAAAGTTTTGTAAAAAATGACATTGGGCGATTTGAAGGAGATGCAGTTAATTTTGATTCTGCAGATAAATTAAATGCTGCAATCTTTGCAATAAAAAATGGTGCCACCATTGACGAGGTAGCAGTTCATCTTGATTGGCGCGATTTTGAAGGGCTGGTAGCAAAAATATTTGAGGAAAAAGGCTTTAGCGTGATTAAAAATCTCACACTTACCAAGCCAAGAATGGAAATTGATGTTGCTGGAATAAGGCTAGGCATAGCGGTTCTAGTTGACTGTAAGCACTGGAAAAGGCAAAGCCCATCTACTCTAAAAAATACTGTAACAAAACAAATTCAACGTGTAAGATATTATGTGAAAAAAACTAGAGGTGCCATGGCAGTACCTGTCATAGTTACATTATATCAGGAGCAGTTGAGTTTTATAGAAAAGGTCCCCATAGTTCCAATCTTGCAGTTTTCCTCATTTGTTGATGAGATTTATGGAAATCTAGATCAGGTAAATGTTATAGAAACAACGTAGAAATAAAAAATGCTATAGTTCCTAGAGCAAATACTTGAGTGATTTTTAGAGCGCTATCCAATGCCTTTGAATAGTCTTGAAAGATTGTGCTCCCCATTACTTTAACATTTGACGAGTTTTCCAAGATCTCATAATAGCCTGAACTGGTGTTTTTTTCTGCGTTTTTTGCTATATCAAGATACCAATCTGCAATCTGTTGTGGTTTTGATATAGAGCCAAACTGATAGTAGCCGTGTTTGTTTCTAGCAGGCATTACTGAATAGTGGCTATCCGATGTGCAGATTTCTAATAGAGCATGGCCATTTTTTGTAAAATGGTTTGCAACGTATTCTCTTATTCCGTTTTGCATGTTATTTGCATCTGCCCAGCCAAGAAAATATTTTTTCTTGTTTATGCCAAGACAGAGAACGCCCAATCCCCCCAAGGCAAGATCTGTAGAGTTTACCTTCATGTTATCAGAATTTGCATATCCAAACTCCAACGGATATGTTTCTTTTGTAATCAGTGTTTCAAGACAAGACTTTGCTGCTTTGAGCAAATCTTCAGAATCGTTTTGAGAAATGTCTTCGCCCATGGCGTTATGGCAATCAACTATCAACACTTGAGCAAAATTGCGGTTTTTTGAAAATTGATCAATTTCACTTTTTATCGAAGAGGGAATGTCTTCCATTCCATGTGGTGATAGCGACAAAAACAAAACTACGGTTTTATCAAAGAGCAGTCCTACTGCTCGCCCTTTGTTAATTTGAACTGTAACTGGTTCTGTGCATGTTAATCCTTTTTGAGGCACGGAATAATCTGTTAGGCTTCTAAGGTAGCTTTCTACTTCTTCTTTTGAAGGCAAATTTAATGAATGATCAGAAACGCCGTGCATGACCATTGCTGAAGAGCCCATATTCTTGTATATCAAATAGGGAATGTTGCTGCCCCCTACTGGATGAAATGGACCTGGGTGAATTTCTGGGATAACCAACCTAAAATCGGTTTTGTTGTCTTGAGAGCACAACCTGATTTGTGTGGTTGTGATCTTTGATTTTTTTGATACTTCTTCCATTAATGATTCCATCTCACTTGGATCGTTTTGTGATTTTGATACAAGATATGCCTGTACCAGCTTATGGGTGCTTTTTACTCCTGGTTTTCCTGCCCTGTCAGTAAGATATGACCATACAGTTGCAATTCCTAGGAAAGTTATGCCAATCAAGAATGTTTGTGGCTCTAAAATTGTTGCCCAGAAATTCATTGGCACTAGTACCAGAAACA
>JBBDOC010000073.1:0-10822 GCA_040877295.1 Nitrosopumilaceae archaeon | reverse complement strand
CAAGAGGAGCTAAAACAGTACATTAGTGATGCAACAACAGTATCGCCTGATCATCCAGTTGTGATTTCAAAGTTCATGCTAAACTCACTTGAAGTTGATGTTGATGGTGTCTGTGATGGAAAACATGTCATAATTGGTGCTATAGTAGAACACATTGAAAGCGCAGGTGTTCACTCTGGTGATGCAATGATGTGTATCCCTCCATGGCGACTAAACAACAAGATAATTGAAACCATCACAGACTATACAGACAAAATTGCAAAGACATTTCACATAAAGGGTCCATTTAATCTCCAGTTTTTGATAAACTCTGATCAAGTATATGTAATTGAGCTAAACATTCGGGCGTCTCGCTCAATGCCTTTTGTTTCAAAGCTAGTCAAAGTAAATTTGATTAGTCTTGCATCTCGTGCAATTTTAGGAAAAGATCTACCAAAATTACCACATGATATGTGGAAAAAAATCCATACCTATGGAATCAAAGTACCCCAGTTTTCATTTATGCAGCTTGAGGGCGCAGACATGGTGCTAGGAGTTGAGATGCAGTCAACTGGTGAGGCTGCATGTTTTGGGGTCAGCTTTTATGACGCGCTATCAAAGGGTTTGATTTCAGTTGGCTTTAATCTGCCAACTACAGGAACTGCACTAATCACAATAGGTGGTGCAGAAAATAAAGAAAAGCTATTGCCAACTGTTGCAGCACTAAAAAATCTTGGATTTAAAATCCTTGCAACAGAGCACACCGCAGAATTTTTCTCTGAAAAAATTGGAGATGTCGAGATAGTTCATAAAATAAGTGAGCCACAGAGAAAACCAAACATTTCTGATTTATTGTATGAGAGAAAGATCAATTTTATAATAAATATCCCAAGTACATCGACTTTGGAAAAATATGTTGGGATGCTTTATGACGAATATCAGATAAGGCGAAAGGCAGTTGAGCTTGGAATACCTGTTCTTACAACGCCTGAGCTTGCAGACTCTTTTGTAAAGACACTAGAGTGGCTTCAGAAAAATGAGACAACAAAAGAACCACTTGAGCCATACAATACAATCAACTAGTGGATTTGACACATTCGCTAAGAAAATTTTCTTCTCTCACAAATTACTTTAAAATTGAAAAAGATGGAATCGTTGTTAAAGATACCGATGAAACTGAAATATTATTCTAAATTTTGTTCCAATTATTACGATTTCGAACAAATTTTTTAATATTGCAAAGAACTTGAACTAATAACTGAAAATGTCGTATGAAAAAATTATTGAAAAATTAGAAAAAATTGACCAGAGATTAACAAGGATTGAAAAAAAGGTTTTTTCAGGAAAGTCCAATGTTTTATCAGGCACTGATGAGCCTACATCAAATTCAAAAAATAAACAGTATAAAGGAACAGTAGGTGGTATACAATATTTAATCGACCATGGATTTTTTGAAAAACCAAAATCTATGAGAGAGATCTTTGATGAGCTTAAGAAAGAAGGATACTTCTATCCACTTCAGTCCATTGATGCAGCAATAAGAAAAGATTTTCTCATAAAGAAAAAATTGTTAAACAGAATAAAAGAAGGAAATATTTGGTTATATGCTATAAGAAAATGAAGTGATTATTTGACATTAATAATAGGTGGAAAATGTCAAGATGGTATTATTTTAGTAGGCGATACAAAGATTACAGTTGATAGTGGCGCATCATACAGCTATACAAAAAAAAATTGTTTCACCATCTCCTGAAATTGTTATAGCCACAGCCGGTTTAACAGGTTTTGCCAGAACTTTTCAATCAAGATTAATTTTAGGTATAGAAAAACTTTCTAAACAAAAAGAAAAGGAAGGAGTAAACCTGAATGAAGAGCTGATTCTTCTTGCCGAGAAAATTATACGAGATATGGGAAATACTTACGGTAATGAAAATGTAGAACGTTATATCGACTCGTTGATTGTTCTTAGAAGTGATCTAGAACCAGAGCTGATACATTTAACAGGCAGCGGATTACCTGAACCTGTTATTAATTATCATTCAATAGGCCATGGTCAACCCTATGGATCTTTTCTATTGAAAACATTGTGGGAAAGATATAACCCACTGGACATGAATCAATTTGCGAAAATAGGATGTCTCACAATTAAATATCTTCAAGATTTGGAACTTGATAATTCTGTAGGATTTGATAAAAATAAAACTCCTCAAGTATACTTTATTCCCGCAATACCACAAAATGCGTTCGAGGGAATTGACAATGATTCGGATGCAAAAAAAATTTTTTCCAGATATAAAATTAAAGAATTATCCGGAAAAGAAATCAAATCATTAATGAGGAATTCAACTAAAAATATTTTGAACATTGAATCTACAATTAAAAATCTAACGTTTTAGAAAATGCATGTTCAAATCTCTTAAAGTTCAATCTTGATAGGCTCGAATCTTTCAAGTTTTGAACTTTGATTTATCTATATTAGTGGATCGTGATCTATAATGATCTATGGCTACAATTTCAGCAAATGTTACAAAAAAAGAATTGGATGCAATAAGAGAATATGCTAATGCTTGGCGCGGTGAAACAACATCGAATTTGATTAGAAAAGTAGTGATTCAAGAGATAAATATTCCTGAATGGTTTGGCGGTCCTAAAGAATACCAATGTAATATTTCAATGTCAAATAACTTATCAGGCAAAGAAGAATATGAGATACTGCAAAATTCTATCAGTAAGATAAGAAGAATTCTTGGGATAGAAGAAATTACTAAAGTTTAGCTAAAAACTAATTTCATCTAGTTTGTACAAAATCGTACTAAGAAAGTATATTACCGATTTTGAAAATATCTAAGGGATGAGTGAATTAGACTCATTAAAAAAATTAGTACAAAATCATGAAAAAAGAATTTTAAAATTAGAAAAACCTCTAAATTCTCCATCTAAGATAAAAAAAATAAATCTCGCAAAATCAAGTATTATGGATTTAATTTTAGAAGTTAAAGAAGAGGGTTTTTTTGATAAACCAAAGTTTCATGGAGACATTGTAGCAAAATTTGAAGAAATGGGTCATATTTACAGTGGGAAAAGTATCGATAATCCTCTATCTCGAGCTTTAAAGGCCAGAATTTTAGGACGAAAAAAAATTGATGGAAAATGGGGATATGTGAAAAGATGATCGTGCTGTATTTCTTTGTTAAATTTGAAATTATCTATGATTTGAATTCTTTTTGTTAAAACATAGACTTTTTACTAATTATTCACGCAATTCACTTATCAATTCTTTAATTTTTAATTTTCCTTTCTGATTCACAATGAAAAAATCTTCATTTTTTTCTAGAAATTCATCAAAAACTCTATGATTGAAATTACCTCCTTGCCACCATGATTTTTTGTATTTTTTTCCCCATTTTTTTAAAATCAATTTAATTCTCTCTTTAGTCAATTTCTTGTTTAAATAGATAGCAAATAGAATACAATGATGCAATTTTATATCTTGAATTTTTTTTACAACTAATGATTCAATAATATTTTCATTCGTATGTTGAACATTCGTATCTAATAAGATCTTCATAACTTTCTCGTCTGCTTTGGATAGTATTAAAAATTGTAATAATATCCATTTACCCATTTCCAAAAATAGAACTGCGTCTGAAAATAGTTCTGAATATGATTTTACATGACTTCCTATTTTACTTCTCAGAGTTAACATAGAGTATGCTACACTCGGAACAACTATTCTGATTCTGTCATCATATCTGTCTTTTTTAAGTTGCTTCATGTCAGAAATTATTTCATTAATTTTTTGTTGTGGGACTTCATCAATTCGTTTATTAGTACGGAGAAACTCTAACGCTCTAAAAATATTTTCAATAAAATGTGTAGATAACCTTAAAATTTTTATTTTTTCATTAGAATGAGCATCCAACAAATCATTCCATTCTGTTAATAGTTCATTGGATATTTTAGAATCAATTATTGATGAAATGGCACCAGATATTTTGTCTGGCATTTCATGTAACTGGTTTTACTAACTCATATTTGAGATAGTCATGACTTCCTTGCTTTGGAATAATCTTCTTAAATGAAATTTTTTTACTTTTTAATAGATTATTCATATTTGCTTGTACTTCTTGAGGTGTAAATGTGAATCCAGTAGTTTTGATTTCTTGACTTATTTCTTGGGCGCTTCTTGGTTCACTAAAAAATCCATCTCTAGCTATATTATAAATAAAATAAGTACAAGAATCTGCTTTAAATGGATTAGATTGAATAATTTTTGGTTTCTGTTTTATTACTTTTAATTTTTCGTCAAACTCGAAATCACAGGTGACTTTTTTACCATCATCAAGTGTGATGGTAATATCCACCTTAGTCATACAAGTAGTTTTTACTATTGCTATGATTTAATAATTTGGTTATATTTCATGGAGATCTTAATGATTTGATGTCTATTTTTTATTCTGAACATGTATAGCCTAGTCCAATCAAAACAAAAATTATTTAATTGATTGTATGAATACATTAACTGATGCCTACAGTTGAAGATAGATTGTTAAATTTAGAAGAAAAAGTTTCCAAAATTGAAAAACAATTAAAAAATATTGTTGAGGAAAAACCTAGAAATCTAACTAATTTAGGAATGTTTGAAAAGAAACTTTCAGAAAAGACTGATGATATAAATACAAAGGATCTCGTGTTAATCTGCTTGAAATTAAAACAAAAACAAACCAAATTACAAATTGAAAACACTGTTGAAAGTTGGGGAAGACCAGCACGCAGTTGGTTTAAAACTAATAATTTTAAGGTTAGGCTAAAGACAAGGGATTCATAATGAAATCTGGCAAGAATGAACAGGGCAAAGATCTTTTTTCATTAACTCAGGCTAAGGGGATTAAAGCCGTAAAGAAATTGTTTGAAAAATATTCTCTTGGTTGAAAATAATCTGTAATTGTCACCATTAACAAATTTATTATATTTAGAACCAAAAAACATACCGATATCAGCACGGAAACCATCCGATGTGAGCCAATATGGATTCGAATTTTTAGTTCTGCACATGTAAAACGTTCCTAAAATCACCAAAATTGAATAAGAAAAAACTAAGCAGTAAATTTAATTTTTGTTTATGAGTATATCTAAAGTACCTGCTTTAGTATAGATTCATCACCAATTATTGTTCCATCAAGTGTAAGGATTTTTGCAGATAACGCATCTTTTGCCTTTTCTATTATAGGAGAAATTGATCTTTTGTATTGCCTTTTGTATGTTGCATAAAAGTACTTGTTAAATGATGGAACAATTAGAATCTCAATCTCCCCTGATACTGAAGGAAATATTTTCTGTTTTTCTGTCTTTATTGTAACCCATACTCTATTTCCATTAAGAACAGAGTCTTGATCAAAAAATACTGGATGTACATGACCTATGATTATCTTATCTACATGAGAAAAATTCTCGGATGGCATAGTATGCCCATGTGTCAGTAGCATATTTTCAATAACTAAACCAGCTGAGCTAATCATACTGATTCCATCAGGAACTAATTTCTGGATATTTCCATCATGATTCCCAGGAACTAGTGTAACATCGCACTTTTCCTTTATTTTACTAAAAAACAAAGGAATTTCATCCCACTCGCTCTTTGAAATCGACTTTATGCTTGATTTTACATCACCTAATAGAATCAAAGAATCTGCTTTTGTAGAATCAATTATTTTCTCAAGCTCTGCTATAGTCTCATTTACTGTAGTGTTTTTGCCAACAAAGATGTCATTTGCAGCCAAATCACTCTCAAAGCCAATATGCAGATCTGTTACTACCAAAGAGCGATTCGCACCTTCTATAATTAGTGCAGGATGTGATGGAACTATCTTTACTTGAACCATCAAAAATATACCAGTCATTTTAAATTAAATCCTTGTGAGTAATGAAAAAATTGATTCTGTAATCTCTGAGAATAGAGTCAAGCTGCACATTTTTGAGCCAAGCCAAAGAAAAATCTGGACTGTAGTTGGAAAAGAAAAAGAGTACTGGCTTGACCCAGATTCTGATTATTGCTCTTGTGCAAGCTATTACTTTGGCAAAATGGAAGGAAAAGGAGACTGTTATCATCTCAAATCAGTAAGGCTAGCACAAAAAGAAAACAAGGCAGAAATTATAAAATTCTCAGATGACGAGTTTGTAGATTTTATCTCTAGTCTTGCACAGGGTTTTTAGCTACAGCTTTACTGTAAAGAGATCATCTTTTGATACGCCCTTCCACAATCCAATCATTCCTTCAGGTGGCACTTGATCAACTTTGGTAATTTTTTGTATTTTTATGTGATCAGGATTTGGGGGCATCCAAAGCATTGCCATATAGTCACCTACATTTCCAACCTTGTTTGGCATTGCAGATATTATCTTATCTTTTGAGAATCCATTTGCCACTAGTGCGTCAGTTGATTTTTGCATCAAGTCAAATCTTCCATGGACAAAAAGATACACGTCTTTTTGCTTGTCAATTTGTTCCATGGTTGTTACTGTAAATTCAAACTAAATCAAGGTTTGGATTTCAGGAATAAAATTTTGTAGTTTCTAAACGATCTGTGCTCTTTTTAGAAACTAAATTATCGGAACGATAACAACTCAATCTTCTTATATAACAATTAATGAATCTGGACATTATGGCAAAGCAAGACTTTAACATTATGATAAAAAAGGATGGAAAATTCTATGCAGGATACTGTCTTGAAATTCCACAAGCTAGAGGACAAGGAAACACTAAAGCCGAAGCCATAGAGGACACTAAAAAAGCAATCAAACTATGCAGATCTTATCTGGGTCAAAAGAAAACTGCATCATCTAATGTAGTTACCGTTTCAGTTTGAGCCTTCCTGTTCTAGGTTGGAGAGAGGTTCTAAAAGCATTAAAGCGTAAGGGATTTTATCCAGTAAGACAATCTGGCAGTCACATTATTGTTGAAAACGGTCAAGGGTTATGGACATCTATTCCAAAGAAAAATGAATTAGGAAAAGGTTTACTTTTAGAGATAATAGCAGATTGTGGCCTCACAAAAAAGGAATTTTTAGAATTATTGCAATGATGCCAGAATCTTAAGACGATTGATTTGAATAATTAAAAAATAAATTTTGGATATTAGCCACTTCAGCAGCTTCGTTTCTGGAAGTTAATCAAAAGAAATGTGCTTTTATACTGATTTTGTAAATGATATATGATGCAGACAAGGCATGACTTTAACAAGCCTGACTGTCCTGGTATAGATCTTGAAAAGCTAGCTACTCACTCAAATGGAACCGTTTTTTATCTATGTCGTAATTGTAGATATGTAGGAAAATCTGAATCATTTACAAAGCCTTTTCATGTTTCTGAAATATCACAACAGCTTCAATGATAACATTTTGTGCCTTTTCAAGAATCGAGATTATCTTGTCTAGGTCTTGGGCCTTTTTGTGATCCGCAGTCAGTTTTTGAGTTTTTGCCTGAGTTACAGCTTCTTCCAAATCGGCGATAGCATCAAGTGTTTTATCAAATGCTTTTGTCATCCACTAGCTCTCATGCGTATAAAACCTTCATCTTTTTTATCATTTGTCATTCAAATCCAAGTAAAATAAAGAAAGAATTTCCAAAAAGAATTAAATGCCAATATCAAAAACAATTTTTGTGAAAATTGTAACTGTTGGAAGCAGAGTTTTTGTTACAAGCTTCCAGCTTGCAGGAGTTCAAGGAAAAATAGTCGACTCGCCAGAAAAAGCATACGATAAGATAAAGCAGCTTACCACAGAGCCTGGTGTAGGGCTGATTCTTGTAAGCGATGACATGTCAAATCCAATTACTGATAAATTGACTAGCCTGAGGGCAGAAAAGTCAACGCCGCTAGTGTTTTCATTGCCTTCGCCAGGAAGCGAAAAAAGCGAAGTAGACTATAGAATGATGCTAAAGAAGATACTTGGAGTATAACTGAAAGCTCTATAATTTACTTGAAAACTGGGTCTGTTATGAAGGCTGCATTTGTTAAAGGCTCATCAAAGGTAGCTGTCGAAAATATTGAAAAGCCAAAGCTAGGCAAAGGCGAAATAATGGTGCAAATGCATGCCTGTGGAATTTGCGGCTCTGATGTCGAAAAGGTTTTTGGAAAATACAGCCAGCCTTCAATGAAGCTAGGACACGAGCCATCTGGCATTATCTCAGAAGTAGGAGATGGTGTAACTGATCTTAAAAAAGATGACAGGGTTTTTGTGCACCATCATGTCCCATGTTATTCTTGTCATTATTGTCTGCATGGAAACGAAACAATGTGTGAAAAATATTATGAAACAAACCTCTCACCATGTGGATTATCAGAGCAATTTGTAGTGCCAGCTTGGAATGTTGAACACGGCGGCGTTCTAAAGATACCTGACTCTATTTCATTTGAAGAGGCAGCACTGATTGAGCCACTTGCATGTTGTGTTAGGGCATGGCAAAAGTTTCCGTTTCAAAAAGGAGACTCTATAGCAATATTTGGTGTTGGTGCAACAGGCATGATGCATGTTATGCTGGCAAAAGCAAATGGCTTTGGAAAAATATTTTGTTTTGATGTAAACGATTTTAGACTGGATTTTGCAAAAAAGTTTGGAATAACAAAGGCATTTCAGTCAGATGAGAATGCAAAGAAAAAGATTCTTGATGAAACAAACGGAAGAGGAGTTGATGTTGCAATTATTGCAACAGGAAACCTTCAGGCGTTGCTTGATTCAGTAGAATATGTGAGGCGTGGTGGATGGATAGTGTTGTTTGGTGTTCCATCAAAAGGTGCAACACTTGAGCTTGATATGAGTGTCATATATTCAAAAGAAATTACACTTGTTACAAGCTATGCAGCATCTGATATTGATACTAAAGAATCACTAAAACTAATCGAATCAGCAAAGGCTCCGGTTGGCAAGCTAATCACACATAGATATTCGATTCTTGATTCTCAAAAGGCATTTGATCATGCACACAGTGGCCAAGGTGCAATGAAGATAATTATCACAAACTGAGAAAGGCTTAAGAAAGGTAAAAATTTTCAATTCAGAAAGAAGAAACATGGACTGGGGACTAAAAAACAGACTTGCAAGAATAATCAATCCAATTAATGGACGAGCTGTCATGCTTGCAGTTGATCATGGCTATTTCTTAGGGCCAACAGAAAGCCTTGAGGTTCCACGCCAGACAGTAAGACCACTGCTAAAATATTGTGATTCTTTAATGCTTACAAGAGGAGTTTTACGAACATCAGTTGATGCAAACTTTCCAGTACCTATAGTGCTGAGGGTTTCTGGGGGAAGCAGCATAATTGGAGAAGACCTATCAAATGAAAAAATCACAACTAGTGTAAAAGAAGCAATCAGACTAAATGCAAGTGCACTAGCAATGTCAATTTTTGTTGGTGCAAAATATGAGCACAACAGCTTGGTTAATTTGGGAAATCTTGTCAACGATGCAGAAGAATTTGGAATGCCAGTTCTTGCAGTGACTGCTGTTGGAAAAGAGCTTGAAAAGCGCGATGCAAGATATCTCTCACTATCATGTAGAATTGCGTCAGAGTTTGGGGCACATATGGTCAAAACATACTATTGTGAAAACTTTGAAAAAGTTGTAAACACATGTCCAGTTCCTGTAATAATTGCTGGTGGGCCAAAGCTTGAGGAACGACAAGCACTAGAGCTAACATACAATGCAATAAAATCAGGAGCTGCAGGTGTTGATATGGGGCGAAACATTTGGCAATCAAAATATCCTGTTCCAATGATTCGAGCAGTACGTGCAATAGTTCATGGAAACTCTAATGTTGAGCAAGCATATGATCTGTTCAAAAAACTGTGTGACGAAAAACCTACAAAAGAAAAAAAACTAATCGAGCCAAAAATCCAGACAAAATAATCTAATTTATCTTTGAAAGATGAATGTGGACAATCTTCCATGTTGACATTTTTACAAGAACAAATGTTGCCCTTCCATTAATTGAGATGTGCTCCCCTGTGTAAGCCTTGTTATCTACTAGCATTCCTTTCTGGTTGAGCTCAAACGCTGCAACCGCAGTATCGCCAAAAATACTAATCTTTGGATTCGTGATTGCATAATCATAGTCTGAAATGCTAACAAATTTTAGCTCCTCTAGCATCACAGTTGTTGCAAAGTCCTTTAGGTCATAGGGGGGAACATCACTAAAGCTTGAAAAGCTAGAATCGTCTAGCTGAATCTCTTTTAGCTTTGTTAGGTCCTTTGTTTTTCCTGACTCAAAAAACGTCTCAATTACATTGATTATTTGTTCCCTATCTGACAAAAGTGATGTTTGCTTGTTTTGTTGCGACTTTAAGTTTTGTGCGGCGTTTGTAAGCAACTGGCTTTTTGTAAAGAAATGGAGACAAACCATTCTAGGGTTCTGTATAAACTACGATTGTTTTTTTGGCTGTCAAAAATAGGTTGACGATTAGTTAACCAACCGTTTACTAGACTTAGTATTGCAATTCCAACTATTCTGTTTTTTGTATTTTCTTTTGCGAGTTTACAACAACTCATAATTTTCATTATGATGAAGGGATATTTAACTGGTTTTAAAACCAAAAAGTTGGCTGATGTCACTGACGTAATTTATTCTGTTTATGTATACGTCTAAAATTCAATACTTGGGCTGGTTCATAAAACGTAATCTCAAACGCATCAAAAAGTCCACGTCTTCCCAACAGAATGTTTCTTTCCGTTTCTATTCCCTCAGGATCTTTTTCAGGCACTGCTACGTCTACCATATCTATACCAATTCTGCGGTTTTTGTATAAAATTTCTAAATACATTTTAGTTCTATATGTCCAAAATTTACTTC
>JBBDOC010000072.1:0-10851 GCA_040877295.1 Nitrosopumilaceae archaeon | reverse complement strand
TCTAAATGGCGTTGTATCACTTCAAAACGCAGTACCGTTTAGGCGATACAAAAAGCAGGTGGGTCACAAGTCAGACCCCGGTGTCATGGCAGGAAGATATCCACAAAAGGCAGCAACCGAATTTGTAAAACTACTTGATAATCTAGAATCAAACGCAGAATACAAAGGAATGGATTTAGACAGACTAAAAATTGTAAACGCCACAGTCCACAAGGGTGTAATAGTTAAACGCTTTATCCCGCGAGCCATGGGAAGGGCAACTCCAAAAAACAATACTCTCACACATGTTGAATTGGTTGCACAAGAGGCATAATCATGTCGGCAGTAAAAAACGTAATCAAAGACAACTATAACATGATGCTGCTAAATGACTATCTGCGAGTGAAAATAAAAGATGCTGGATATTCTGGAGTTGATATTTCAAAAACTCCGACAGGAACAAGAATTGCACTACATGTTACAAGACCTGGAATTGTTATTGGAAGAAAAGGAACTGGCATACGTGAACTTACTGAAACTTTAGCAAAGAACTTTGGTCTAAAAAATCCACAACTGTCTGTTGTTGAAATCGACAAACCTGAGCTTTCTGCAAGTGTAATGTGCAACAGATTAGCCTCACACATTGAACGAGGTACTGCGTTTAGACGTGCTACAATGTGGACACTAAAACAAATAATGGAAAATGGTGCAATGGGTGTTCAAATCACGTGTTCAGGCAAGCTTCGAGGCGACAGATCATCATTTGAAAAACACACATCTGGAATTCTTCCACGTGCAGGCCATCACGCCGAAGTTATAGTAAACGAAGACATTGTACATGTAAAAACACCTATGGGACTAATTGGTATACGAATCAGAATTGCAAGAAAAGATAGAGTTGTGCCAGAATTTGAGCTAAAAGACAAGGCGAAAATAAAACAAATGGTTGTACCACAAGTAGAAGAAAAAGAAGAGGAAGAAGAGGAAAAAGAAATTATCATAACTGAAGAAGTAGCAGAAGCGATTGTAGCTAAAGAGATTGAGCAGAAAAAACCAAGAACAGAAACTGAACAAATTTTGTTAGAAGCAGAACAAATGAAGAATCTTGAGACACTAGAGGAAGTAGAGGAGAAGCTAAAGTAATGGCACACTTCAAAATGAAGACAATTCGAGAGCTAAATGAGACTGATCTAACGGGACGACTGGATCAGCTACGAACAGATCTAGTAAAATTAAAGGTAGAATCAGCCAAAGGGACCCTACGAAAAGACAGCGGAAAAATAAAGCCATTAAAAAGAGACATTGCGCGAGTTCTTACAAGATTAAATGAGATGAAAAAGAAATGATTACACAAGAAAACATTGCGCTTCATGAGCTTATCGGACTAGACGCCGAAATTTTGGATTCATCAAACAAGCAGATTGTAGGATTGTCTGGCAGAATAGTTGATGAGACAAAATCAATGTTTACACTTGACACAAAAAGCGGACTAAAAATGATCCCAAAACATAACAACAAATGGCAATTCAATCTAGATGACACACAAGCTGTACTGGATGGCACTGTGATAAACCGAAGGCCTCATGATAGACTGGGGGCAAAGTTATGAGCCGAAATATTGGATTATCTGTCAGTGCACCAAAATCAGAATGTACTGATTCTCACTGTCCATTTCATGGAAATCTGCCAGTGCGTGGAAAATTGTTTGAAGGAACAGTAGTTAGCTCAAAGGCAAGAAAAATGGTCGTAGTGCAGCGAGAAACTCCAAAATACATTGACAAGTTTAAAAGATACGCAAGAAGCAAGAGTACGATTCATGCATTTGCCCCATCCTGTCTTGCAATACAAGAAGGCGCTAAGGTAGTAGCAGCAGAATGTCGACCACTGTCAAAATCTGTCTCATTTGTAGTAGTGGAGGTTAAATCTTAATGTCCACAAAAAGTCGTGCAGTATCTGCAAAAGGCGTTGAAGAATTTAGGCCATATGTAACACGCGCCTTGCCACTGGGTGCACAGATAAGATGTGCAGACAATACTGGTGCAAAAATTATTGAAATTGTTATGGTACAGAAAACAAAAACACGAGTTTCGCGAATGCCTGCAGCTGCAGTGGGGGATTTTGTAAACGTTGTAGTAAAAAAAGGACCAGCTGAGCTACGAAAACAAGTCTATGGTGCTGTGATCATTAGACAAAAATATCCAATTCGAAGACTAAACGGAATACGTGTATCATTTGAAGACAATGCCGGAGTTCTTGTTACTCCAGAAGGCGAAATAAAAGGAACTGACATCAAGGGCCCTGTTGCAGCCGAGGCTTCTGAAAAATGGCCAAGAATAGCAAACTTGGCATCAATGGTGGTATAAAATGAAGCCAACAAAAATTAGAAACCGCCAACTCTATCGCGCACCATATCATGTGCTAAGCAAGCAGCTTGGGAGCCATCTTTCTAAAGATCTCAGGCAAAAATATGACACAAGAAGCATTCGTGTAACAGTTGGCGATACAGTTCGAGTATTGCGGGGCGAATACAAAGGAGTTGATGGAAAGGTAAAGGAAGTAAATACTCTAAAAAATTCAGTTACAATTGAGGGAATAAAAAAAGAAAAGCTAAAGGGTGGACAATTTGATGTCTATATTCATTCTTCAAATCTACTTGTAACTGAGCTAAACACAGGTGACAAGTGGCGTATTCAAAAACTAGAAGGAACAAAGTCCAAATCTTCAAAGGAAAAAGAGACAAAGAAAAAAGAAGAAAAGCTAACAAAACCAAAAGAAGAAACTCCGCCAAAAATAGTAGAAGAAAAACAAGAGCCACAAAAAGCTGAACCAAAACCAAAGCAAGAATCAAAAGCCAAACCTGTCACAAAGATACCAAAGGTACCAAAGGCTAAAACAATAACAAAAAAGCCAAAAAAAGAATCAAAGGAAAAAAAGGGTGAAAAATAAATGGTAAGCATAGCAGGTAGCAAAAAACTAAAACGACAAATGGCTCCAACGTTTTGGGGCATTACAAGAAAAGACAAGCGATTTGTTGTAACAGTAAGGCCTGGGCCTCACTCAAAGCACTATTCAATTCCAAGTGCAGTCATGGTTCGTGACACGCTAAAGCTAACAAAACAACTCAGGGAAGCAAAATCTGCAATTTATGGGGGAAAAATTACTATAGACGGAGTAAAGCGAAAGTCACTTCATCACGGAATAGGGCTGATGGATGTTATTGAATTATCTGGGGTTTCAGATATTTACAGACTGGTTCCACAAGGAGGACATGTGATAAAACCATTAAAGATCCCAAATGCAGAAAAATCAAAAAAACTAGTCAAGATTACAAGTAAAACTACAATAAAAGGAAAAAAGACACAGCTGGGATTTCATGATGGCCGCACTATGATCTCAGATACTGATACTGATGTAGGTGATTCATGTTTGATCCAGATTCCTGAACAGAAAATTTTGGAGGTAATAAAATTAGAAAAAGGTGCTCAGGTTATAGTTACAAGAGGAATAAACGCAGGACAGGTTGGAACAGTCGAAGAGATAAGAGCAGGCACATACATTCTACCAAAGCGAGCACTAATTTCACTTGGAGAAAGAAAGATCGAAATTCCTCTAGATCTTGTCATGGCAGTAGGAAAAGAAAAACCTGTCATTCAAGTTAGGTGAGAAACATGTCGCAGCAAACTGAATCCATGATGAAAACAATTACGCTTTACAAAATAGTCTTGAACATGGGCGTTGGAAAATCAGGGGACGCAATCGAGGTTGCAAAACTGGCACTGGATCAAATCTCTGGCAAAAAATCATGTGCACGCGAGGCAAAAGACACTCACAGAGACTGGGGCGTGCGAAAAGGCGAACCTATCGGTGTTGCAGTAACTATTAGAGGCAAAGATGCTATTGCCCTTTTGAAACGACTCTTTGAGGCAAAGGGGAACAAAATCAAAGGTTCATCATTTGATGATTTTGGCAATGTATCATTTGGAATTAAAGAGTACATCGATATTCCTGGAACAAAATATGAGCCAAAAATTGGTATACTTGGATTAGATATTGCAGTAACTCTGGCAAGGCCCGGATTTAATATTAGATTTAGACGTCGCCACAAGGCAAAGATTGGCAAGACGCATAGAATTTCACGTGAGGAAGCGCAAGAATTTCTGACTCGCGAGTTTGGAGTAGAGATAGTATAATGGCAAAGAATCGAACATACGAATTTACCGGTAGGAAAAAACACGCGTTTGGACGAGGCTCACGATGGTGTAAGCGATGTGGCGATTACACAGCAGTTATCCAAAAATATGACCTTATGATTTGTCGTCGATGCTTTCGTGAAGTAGCAGGATCTCTAGGATTTAGGAAAAACAATTAGTGAAAAAAAATGCCAGCAACTAATGTATTAGCAAATTTGTTTGTAACGTTATACAACACAGAGGCACGACGCAGAGGCAATTGCATTATTATGCCAACTTCAAAACTTGGAATCGAGGTTCTAAAAACATTGCAAAAGTCAGGCTATGTTGGAGAATTTGAACATGTTGACGACAGACGCGGAGGCAAGTTCAAAGTCAAACTATTGGCAAAGATAACAAAATGTGGTGCTATTACCCCAAGATTCAAGGTAAAAAGAACAGAGTATAATGAATGGGAACAACAATACCTGCCATCATATTCACGTGGTATGCTTTTAGTTACAACCAATCAAGGCGTGATGTCGCATCATGATGCAGCAAACAAGGGTTTAGGAGGGCTTTTGATAGGATATGTCTACTAAACAGCTAGAAAAGTTTGAAACTATAGTGGAAATCCCACAAAAGGTAACTGTGAATCTAAAAAAGAACATGATTCATGTTGAAGGACCGCTTGGAAAGACATACAAGAATTTTAAAAAAATACCTGTAACGATAGAGGTAAAAGACAAAACTATTCTTGTAAAGGCGCAGGGAACTAGAAAAAGGGACTATGCTATTTTACATACAGCAAGATCTATACTAAAGAACCTCTGCGAGGGAGTTGTTGGAGGATATACCTTCAAAATGAAGATAGTTTATGCACATTTTCCAATAACTGTAAAAACAAAGGATGCCCAAGTTCTAGTAGAAAATTTCCAAGGCGAGCGTGCCCCAAGAGTTGCTAGGATTCATGGAAACACAAAGGTTGTATCAAAAGGCGATGACCTGATTCTGACAGGCCATGTTCTTACCGATGTATCTCAGACTGCAGCAGAAATTGAGCTAAAAACAAAGGTAAAAGGCAAAGACCATCGTGTCTTTCTTGATGGTATTTACGTTTATTCAAAATCAAAAGGCATAGAAAAATAGTAAACAACACTAAACTACCATCAATTCATAATTTAACAATGGCCCTTGATCCTGAATTTAAGGAACAAACAAACAGCTAATTCAAGAGACCCTCACGCTTTACAAAAATACTGGCGCTTCTCCAAGGATAGGCGAGGTGTGGGGATGTCAAAATATTGGTGATTTTTTATGTGGTTTTTTTGTAGGTGAAATGGTAGGCTCTGCACTAAGCGCATTTCAAGTATTTCACAAGCGTGAACCGACAGCAGATGAGCATTTAGAAATTATTGATCTTGTTGAAAAATATAACAAAGAAATCCAGGAATTCTTTTCACAGTTCAACCAGTAAAGATTAAATCGCTTTTGACTAGGTACAAACCTGTTGCCGCCCTAGCTCAGCGTGGTAGAGCGCCGGACTGTTAATCCGATGGTCGTCAGTTCAAGTCTGACGGGCGGCGCATTTTTATATTTCTTAATTCGAATTAAGAAATGCAATAAACCTGCAAGCCGCAATCTATTGCTAATGGCCTAAATTATTAATGATATTTCTAAACTCGAGTTTAGAAATATAGATCCATGGAACCTTTTGGTTTACTGATTTAGACTGAATAGATCTAATATTTGATCGCATATCAGCAATAATGCAGGATGTTTACATTGGCCAGAACTAGGCGGGCCAATAGGTATTGTGTTGATTGCGGCGCAAGGCTAGTATATTATCCACGTCTTTCAAACCCAAAGGCACCAAATGAGCATCGAGTTTTAGTTTATGCCTGCCCTGACTGTACCGAAGACTTTGAAAAACCAAAAATGTTTGCAATCAAGAGAAATCAGGTGGAAGACCCCCTAGAAACTGTGGAAATTGAGATAGCCCAGATGCGAAAAAAGCAGGATTAGCACTCTGTTTTATGTAAAAGTTAGACCAAACGTTGCTTTTTCACGCTGTGCTAAGAAAATAAGATCTTTTGATTTTTCTAAGCTGATAAAACTCGAAATTTCTAGTAAATGGTAGTTTATTCGTAAAAGCTAAACCCCCTCACATTCAATACCTGTTTACGAATAAAGTCATTTTTTCATAAATGCCTAATTTTATGGGGGGTTTAGCACTTGTTCGTAACTGTTGCAGCCAACCCTAAAAACATCCCCATTACCCAGTTAAACTTGTATGATCTTTTTTTGGTACGAATAAAAGCTAAACCCCAATAAAACAGCAAAAATTAGTAATTTATGGAATTTGGCAAACTACGTAGACTGTCAATACCTGACTTGTATAACCATTATTCTCTGCTCCAACTTCCCACCCATTTCTGTTGTTAGACTCATCTTTAATTGGGGTGTTTTTGTAAATGTACATCGTATCTAATCCTTTTTCTACAGTGTATCCTCCACCTGTAGCATAATCACCACCATTGCACCATACTTTAGCTAAAGGAATGTCATTGTTAGGCTCTATTCTTACACTGTCTTGCATAACATAAATCCTCACTCCTTCAACCTCATGTACATATTCTTCAATCTCAGAGACATCTTCTTCAGATTCTTCTACCACTTCTTCTACAGCTGAGTCATTCTCTTTAGCTTCCATTATTTTTTGTCTGAATTCATCGTCAATTATTGTAGCTATCCCACTTTCTTGCCATTTTTCAGCAGTGGATTCCTTTACACAGGCATTTTTATCTGCATAAACACGATATACTGAAATCAAACCTATCGTACACCCTTCTTTTTTATCAACCTCTTGAATTTGTTCAGGTTCTTCAATTATTTGAGCCAGTCCTAATTGAGCCCATCGTAGTGCAGCTGGACTATCAATACAAAGATAATCTCGTCCATAGAATCTATACACTAGTACTTGTTCTTGCCTACATTGAACCTTGCTGTCATCTGTAGTTACTTTATACTCAATAGCAAACGTCGTAAGTAACGATGACGCAAATATAACAGTACAAAGAATTCCTATAAAAATTGTAAATATAACTATGTTTTTCATATTGCTTTTCTTTTTAGAGGTTGTGATACGGTGTATTTAGACATGATGTCTGCAATCATTTCTGGATTAGGAATATTTGATAAAAACACTTCAAAATGTTTTCATAATGAACTGGCTTGTCTTTTCACTCATTTCTAGTACTTGGTTTATGGCATCAAGCACAACCTGCTGTGTAAATTGTTCAACTTTATCTAACACCACATACACTCCAACTACTACCTTTCCATCTTCTCTAAAGATCCTATGAATTGCTCTTATAGAATCACAAAAGTCTTTAACAGAATTTTTGAATTTTTGTTGTTCCTCTTCATTTAGTTTCAAAAATCTTGCAGTATGTCTATTTTGTAAAAAGATTTTTCCGCCTAATACTATCACACCTGACTGTTTTTTTGGCTCAAAAATCTCAATTGGGATTTTATATGCTCCTAGGCCCTTTATCATGAAGCGAAAAGTATCTTCCTCGGTTTTTGATTCGTTAAATGTATAGTTTTCATGAAATAGCCACCGTTCAACGCTGTTTTGTAATTGCGATCTAGCCATGTTTTTTGAAATTTTTTGCCCAAATATGACTTTAGACAATTTTTGTTTTTGTGCATTCCTAGAGTTTTTCATCTAGTTCAAATAACATATATTTTCAAAATATGATTAGAAAATTCCATAAAATTGCCACATTTGTTTTACTACGCATGTGTTATATTCATGTTTTAAATATTCTAGGAATACCATGTTTCAAACTCCAATTGTTTTATTGACTTTTGCCTCTTTGATTATTTTAGGATCATTAACACAAATCAATGCGCAAGAATCCTATCTCCCAGAATGGTTAAAGACAAATGCTGAATGGTGGGCAACAGGTGAGATTTCAGATGAAGCATATGCAAAAGACATACAATGGTTGCTTTCGAATCAATTAATATCTGAAATTCCATCCAGTATTTCGCCTGACAACACGCCTGTATTAAGTTCAGATGTTTCTGAGTTACAAAAAATGATCAGAAACCTTGAATCAAGGATCAAATATCTTGAAGAACAACTTATGTTTGCTTCTGAACAAGGCATCCCTGGTCCTCAAGGACCAGCTGGACCTCAAGGCAAAGAAGGAAAACAAGGAATTCCTGGTCCAATGGGACCTCCAGGCCAAGGACTTCCTGCAGTACCATTATTACTCAGTCTTGGTGATCGTGGTACTAGTCTTACAACAGAGGTGTATGTTGGTCAAGGAATAGGCACATTAGATTATAGCGGTGCTCGAATTTTATCTCCATTAGATGGAAAAATAAAAAATCTCTATGTCCTAACAACCTTGTCAGTAAATGTACCAATTGATGTGATACTTGTTAAGAATGGTATTGACACAGAGTTGAAATGTACTCTAGACTCAGCAAGGACATGCACCAATTTATCAACTACCGTAGAAATCAATGCGTTAGATACATTTGCCATTAAACTTGTGAAAAAAGCGCCTACGCCAATTGACAAATTTGGCTTGCAAGCTAGTATGATATTATTGCCTCAAGAATAGCATATCAAATGTTCTTGTGATATGTTATATAATTACAGATAGTTTTAGAGATCTTTTGCAGTTATAACAAATTTTTGTAAATGATTAAGTATCTAATTTCAAACTCCCATATTTTTTGTTTATAATGTGTGTGGTATTCTAGCATACAATAAGATTTTATTTCTAAACTCGAGTTTAGAAATATATTTTAAGTTACTGATTTTGTCTGTTTTAATTTTGTTAATCTAAACATAACTAATGCAGGTAAAATCAGATACATGCCAGCATTCATCATAATTACTCCAATCCCATATCCTAGCATCTCGTATTCAGAATCAATATCTATGTAATTTAGAATAGATAGCGTTGAAATCATCGGCGTTATTGCAACCCTTACAACTTCCCTAAACATCGGATTTTGTCGTTCAAGATCAGCTATAGCAGGCGAAAACGAATAGTAAAACGAATTAAATGCTGACATAAATGCAGTACCAGTTTGTGTGCCAAGTACTGACTTGTCACGAATCTCTCGCAGCATCTGGACCTGTGGAGCCAGTTCTGTTCCATATGTTGCAGTAGCGATAAGACAACCCCCTCCTCCTGTAAGTGCTGATGGTATTTCTCCTCCCTCTGTCACAAGCTGTTGCGCGCTTTCAGCTTTTTTCATCTGATTTGCTGCATTTGAAAACATTTCTTCTCCATACTGTAACGCTTGTTCTTTTTGTTCCTCTAATGCTGATTTCTTCTCTGGAGCTACTACATCTGTAACAAAGTTCCAGATTAACGGAATTTTATACTCACGTAACCCGGTGTTGGATTTGATCCCTGAAATTATTTCTGATTCATCAGCTGAATTTATTACAAATCTATCCTTTACATCACAATATTCAGCTACTACCCGTGCCTTTCCGCTTTGCACTCTAACATCAAGATCGATTTCATCTATCTCAAATTCTAATGCTTGCTTGATCTGTCTATTTGTAAGTTGTGAATGCGTTACTATTTCATCAAGAATTTTTTCTTTATCATTAGCGTCTATTATGAATACTAGATCTGTTGTAATTTGTGATACGCACTGTTTGCTGTTTATCATTATTTCAAATTTTTCTTTAAATTCTGTTTCAACTGTTTCACTTTGTAGAATTGTTTCTGCGTCTTCTCTAGTTAAAGAAAAATTATTAATTATTTCATCTACCATTTCATTTTTGGCAGTAGTACTCATAGAAAATATTGTTTTAATTTCTATCTGTGTTTGTTCGCCTACGGTGTTTGCGCTCAGTGTGCGAGTTAAATCATTAACACTATTTTCATTTTGATTTCCAGTATCTTGTGCTAAAACAAGTTGTAGTGGAAATATAAAAAGCACAGTTAAACCAACTAGAAAAATATCAGAATGTGATGATAATTGTTTACAAAATCTAGCAAATAATATTTCCTGCACCTAAGTAATACTTTGATTATTACCTAAAAGTTTTATCGTCGCATAACACAAGTTACAAGCACAAAGCTATGTTTGAATAGAAGTGAATAGTCCTACGGTTATGCCTTCTTTTGATTACAATCTTTTAGAAACACTTGGGTCTTTAGCTACCGCAGTAGCTAGTGTTATCTTGGTTTTCTTACTATGGCGTACTGTAAAACAAATGGAGTATACTGTCAAACTTAGTAAAATACAAACTGAACACAGATTTCGTCCTTGGATTGGGCCCGAAGGAAGTATAAAACATCTTAACACTACAAAAGAAGGAGATCATCAGTTTGATGTTGTAATAAAAAATTTCGGTGAACTACCAGCTTCTAACGTAACAGCATTTTATAAATTAAAAAATGAAATGATTGATAAATCAGAAATTACAAAAACTAACGTCGATCATAATTTCAATCTTGGACCGTTATTGCCAAACATGGAAAAACATTATTGGTTTTCTATTAATTCTGATTTAATAAAAAAAGCAATTAATGAAGAAACGCAAATCTTCATTGCATTGTTTTTTGGATATGAAGCTATGGGAAAGCAGAGTGGGTATGGTATGATAAGTCAATATGATTCAAAGACGAATACATTTGTACATAAAGATATGTGG
>JBBDOC010000071.1:0-11107 GCA_040877295.1 Nitrosopumilaceae archaeon | reverse complement strand
AAAAACAAACACAAAACGACTTTTTCTGACACTAGACACATCAAGCCTTAAACAATAAAAATTTCAGAACGTATTTACTTTGATAATCTAAACTAACTTTGTTACAGAATAAATTCTGTTTTCAAAGTTTGCAGTTTTAAACTCGAGTTTGTTTTCTGGATCCTGTTTTCTAGACTTGCTTAGCTTCTCCAGATGGACAAGCGATTCCCCTTTGAATCCAACAGAAGAACCATAAATGGCATCAGTCATCATGGTTCCATGATCGCCGCGCTTTACATCATCGGCAATTTCATAGAACTTGATTGCTTCTCGCTTCTGAACTGGAGTTCCAGTTGCCTTGTTAAATGCAATTGCAATATACATGCCGTTGTTTTTTACAGCCACTTGTATCCTGTGATTCTTTCCTGACTTGCCAGGAATTGCTTCATTTATCAAAACTTCACACTTGTGATACATGCTTGAAACATATGCAAAAAATCGGTATTGGGCAAACGTACCTTTTTCATCTTCGTCACACTCGACAAACACTCGATGAAGCAGCTCAAGTGCTTTATCATTCATGCTTTGTAGTCTGTCATCGAGTCGTCCCCTCTCTAAGAGATCAGACTCGCAATCCTTTGCAACTAGTTGCAAGATAAAGTCTGGTAGATTGTAATTTTTAAGATCAGCAACAAACGCACCTGCCTGTGACATGCCAAACTTTGGAAAACCTTTTTTAACCATTTTTATTTACCTTGCTTTTTTCAGGATAATTAATTCCTGAACTCGTCCCCCCCCGAAACACCATACTAGTATGGTGTTTATAGTTTATAATTGTTACAAATTCAACAATCAAAAACATATTAACAAGAAAAAATTCAAACTTGCATTATTTTTCAGGCATACAACCATTAAATTCTTGTTAAGAGGTACTAGTTGTTATGGAAATAGAAAGCACACCTGAGCTTGTTTTGAATGTATACAAAAAGCTTGAGGAAAATATTTCCAAATTTAGAAAACTAGTTGGAAAGCCACTCACACTTTCAGAAAAAATTCTAGCAGGCCATCTAGAACAAATGCCAAACAAGGCACCACAAGAGGGAAAAGACTATGTCTTTTTAAGACCTGACAGAGTCGCACTGCAAGATGTTACTGGCCAAATGGTATTGCTACAATTCATGCAGGCAGGCCTAAAACAGGCTACACTACCTACAACAGTTCATTGTGATCATCTGATCCGGGCACAAGTTGAAGGAGAAACTGACATGAGAATCGCTTTAAATGAAAACAGCGAGGTGTTTCGGTTCTTAGAGTCGTCTTGTAGCAAGTATGGAATTGGTTTTTGGAAGCCTGGTGCAGGAATAATTCATCAAGTCGTTCTTGAAAACTATGCATTTCCTGGAGGCCTTATGATCGGAACTGACTCTCACACTCCAAATGCTGGTGGTCTTGGCATGATTGCAATTGGTGTTGGGGGAATAGATGCAGCAGAGACAATGGCAGGCCTTCCATGGGAGCTGCTTTACCCAAAAAGAATTGGCGTTTATCTTACTGGCAAACTAAACGGATGGACAGCACCAAAAGATATCATACTATACGTTGCAGGCAAGCTCACAGTATCAGGTGGAACAAATGCCATAATCGAATACTTTGGACCTGGGACAAAATCGATTAGCTGTACAGGAAAGGCAACCATAACAAACATGGGTGCTGAGATTGGTGCAACATGTTCAATTTTTCCATATGATGAAAGAATGGAAAAATATCTTAAAATGACAAATCGTGAAAAAATTGCAGATCTTGCAAACAAACACAAAGAAATGCTTGTGCCAGATCCTGAAATAGAGCAAAACCCAGAAAAATACTTTGATAAAATAATCCGAATCGATCTTTCAACACTAGAGCCACACGTGGTAGGGCCACACACACCTGATCTTGCAAGGCCAATATCACACCTAGCTGATGATGTAAAGAAAAATGCATATCTTGACAAAATATCAGTCGCACTCATTGGAAGCTGTACAAACTCTTCATACGAAGACATGTCTCGTGCAGCAAGTATAGCAGAGCAAGCAAAAGCTAAAGGACTAAAATCCAAAGTACCATTACTTGTCACGCCAGGTTCAGAGCAAATCCGTGCAACAATAGAGCGAGACGGACAAATGGATTCACTAAAGGCAATAGGTGCTACAGTTCTTGCAAATGCTTGTGGTCCATGCATTGGACAGTGGAGCAGACCTGAGCTAAAAAAAGGAGAGCCAAACACTATTGTTACATCATTTAATCGAAACTTTCCAGGACGAAATGATGGAAAAAGAGAGACAATGAACTTTATTGGAAGTCCTGAGCTAGTGATTGCACTTGCACTTGGGGGCAGTCTTTCATTTAATCCACTAAAAGATTCACTAGAGACTCCAAATGGCGCACAATTCAAACTGGAACCGCCAGAAATAGCTCCTGATGTTCCAAGTAATGGATTTAACAATGCAAAGGATGGATATGTTCCACCATCACAAAACCCAGAAAGCATTCAAGTAATTATTGACAAAAACAGCAACAGATTGCAAAGACTGGAACCATTCTCACAATGGGATGGAAAAGATTTTGAAAAACTTGTGATCATGGTAAAAACAAAGGGAAAATGTACAACCGATCACATCTCTCCTGCAGGTGCATGGCTGACCTATAGGGGGCATCTTGATAAGATAAGTGACAACCTGCTTCTTGGTGCTGTAAATGCATTCAACGATGAGGTAGGAAAGGGAAAAAATATACTAAACAACAGGATAGAGCCATTTCCACAAATCGCAAGACAATACAAAGAAAATTCAATAAGATGGGTAATAATTGGCGGCGACAACTATGGAGAGGGAAGCAGCCGCGAACATGCTGCAATGACTCCAAAGTATCTTGGGTGTGCAGCTGTTATTGCTAAAAGCTTTGCAAGAATACATGAAACCAACCTAAAAAAACAAGGAATACTTGCTTTGACATTTGTCAACTCTTCAGATTATGACAAGATACAAGAATCTGATAGAATAAGCATTGTTGGTCTTGCAAACCTTGAGCAAGGCAAGCCAGTAAAATGCATCATACATCATGAAAACAGCAAGGAGGAAATTTTGCTGAATCATTCATACAACAAATCTCAAACTGAGTGGTTCCGTGCAGGAGCTGCACTTAACGTTTTACGTACACGAGTAAAATAACCTAAAAAACTTACGTGGGGCCGACCGGAGTTGAACCGGCGACCTACGGGTCACTACAGCTCCAAACTCACATCATCTTGTAATCAGTAGCTTAGTTAACCTCTGGAGCCCTTAGCGGTGATCTAATCGTAGACACTGTCGCCCTACCAGGCTAGGCTACGACCCCACAACTAATGAGAAAATTTGCTTGAATTTTAAGTTATTTTTGCAACAATTTATTTGCAATTGTACTTGATCATAGAGAATGGTAAAACCTGTTTTGTTGATTGGCGGCGCAATACCAGTAATTCTTGCAATATTGATTGCAATACCAATGATCACAAAGCCTGACATACCATTTGGTGCAGTTGTTCCAACCGATCAAATAGAACTAGAATATACAAAACATCAGCTGCAAAAAATTTCATTTGGTGTGACTGAAGAAATTCAATCACAAAAGACAGAAATCCTTGTCATAAAAAATGATGGAACAGTTCGCTATAGTGTTGTAGATAAAGGAAATCCAAAACCAGATCAGCGCTCAACCATCGAAGAAGAAAAGATACGAAAACTAACTGCGCTAATCAAAGAAACTGGCTTTATGACTATACCGTCTGAGTCATTTGAGATTGGTGAAGATATTAACGAGTACAAGAAATCTTCGCTCAAAGTAACACTGAACGGACAAACAAAACAGATACACTGGCCAGAACAAAATGCTACTAGCCAGTTTATTCCACCAATTATAACTATGGTAGAATTAGAACTTGATCAAATAATTAGTGATCTACAAAACAGCAACTAGTTTTTGTACAGCCTTAACATCTTTGCAACCACATTTACAACAATCATAAAAATTGCCCAACCAACTAGCTGTGAGACAAGTGTAGCTACACTTGGATCATAATTTAATGTCAGCAGATAGTATCCTAAACCCCATCTTACAATAACGTAAATGACTTCGCTTATCCCAACAGAAGAAAAGAACTTGATCAGATCAGCTCGAAACGTAGTTTTGTTTTTTCGATTATCAAGATAAAATAATACAAAAAGTGTAGAAAAAAACCCTGTATATTCTATAATCACAGTATATGTAGTAAGCAGATAATCTTCTTCTTGAGTAAATAATTGTGCAGAAGTTGCTGAAATCGTAATTCCAACTATTGCGCCAATTATGAGATTTTTGTTTAATCTGAGAATTTCAACATGTTTAGGTTTCATTTTTTCTCTGATCATGATACACCTTTAATATAGAATAAATATCGATTCAATGCTTTTACAGTATGATTCCACTTTCTGGTGATATCCCAAACGCAAAGGGAATAGTACGTGAGAATTTAGAATCAAAACCAATCGCACGAGGTACATCAACCCTAAAACGTGGTTTTGCCCACATGCTCAAAAACGGCGTGGTAATGGATGTTACAACAGTAGAGCAAGCACAGATAGCAGAAGAAGCTGGCGCAGTATCTGTTATGGTTTTAGATAAACTGCCATCAGATGTCAGAAAGGCAGGTGGGGTTGCAAGAACAGCAAGCATTAGAGTAATTCAAGACATCATGGATGCTGTAACAATTCCTGTCATGGCAAAATGCAGGATAGGACATGTCTATGAGGCCAAAGTCTTGGAAGAAGCTGACGTTGACATGATTGACGAGTCCGAAGTCCTAACCCCTGCTGATGAAAACCACCACATCTGGAAATGGGACTTTACAACACCCTTTGTAAATGGAGCACGTTCCTTAGCGGAAGCCTTGCGAAGAGTAGAGGAAGGCGCTGCAATGATTAGAACAAAAGGTGAGCCAGGTACAGGAAATGTTGCCGAGGCTGTAACCCATATCAAAAAACTAAATGACGAGCTTCGAACAATAAAGTCAATTTATGATTCTAAAGACAACCAAGACTTGGTAAAGATGGCAAGAGAGTTCAAAGTCTCATATGATCTGGTAGAAGAAACTGCAAGAATTGGAAAACTTTCTGTTGTAAACTTTGCAGCAGGGGGCATATCGACGCCAGCAGATGCAGCGTATCTCATGTCACTTGGCTGTGATGGAATATTTGTCGGCTCTGGAATTTTCAAGGCAGAAGATGCAAAAGAACGTGCACGCGCAGTAGTTTTGGCTACTACATTCTGGGAAGATGCTGACAAAGTCATGGAAGCACAGAAAATGATTGATGAAAGACATTCCATACTTGGACTAGACGTTCACAACTTGGAGCTTCGCATGCAAGAACGTGGAAGTACAGCATGAGTGCATTAAACATCGGAGTTTTTGCAGTACAAGGAGACGTTGAAGAAAATATTGTTTCTACAAGAGTTGCACTTGATGAGCTTGGAATTAAAGGCACAGTAAGTACTGTAAAGACACCTGATCAAATATCAAAACTTGATGGAATAATACTGCCAGGTGGGGAAAGTACCACAATAGGACAGCTATCCCTTGTAAACGGTTCACTAAAAAAGATTAAAGAAAAAATCGAAGCTGGAATGCCTGTCATGGGAATTTGTGCTGGATTGATACTTTTAGCGAAAGAGGTAAAGGATCATGTCCTTGGAAAAACAGAACAGCCACTGCTTGACCTGCTTGATGTTAAGATAGAGCGAAATTCATTTGGAAGACAACGAGACTCTTTTGAAGCTGACATATCCCTGGAGTCAATTAAGATTCCAAAATTCAAAGGAATTTTCATAAGGGCGCCATCAATTTTGGAAGTTGGAAAAAATGTTGAAGTAATTTCAAAACTTAATGAAAAAACTATTGCCGTAAAACAAAAAAATATTCTGGCTACAGTATTTCATCCAGAACTGACACCTGATGTGTCACTGCACAAGTACTTTATCAATATGATAAAATAGGCGATTTTTACCAAATAAGGAATCTTGGTATCAAAAAGAAAACCAAAAAGCAGGTCACGAACTAAATCAAGAAGCTCAAAAAAGAATAAGCCATTCGGTGGATATGCAATTAGCTTTGCAGGAAGAAAAGAGACAGTTGAACAAGTTTTTGGAAGAGCAAATGTTGCTCCAAGCCAGATGACAAAAAAGCTCTGGAACTTCATCAAGGCAAAAAGACTAGCTAGACATTAACCAAATCCACTTTTTAACTCTAGTATTCTAATTTTTTTAATGTTAAATTATTTTAGATTGTGCATTGCTTGCAGATCTTTCTTGAATGGTTCTAACGCTGATGGAACCGTAATCGAAATAGAATCCTTTAGCGAAAGTCCCTTGTTCTTTTTTTCATTCCACACTTTGGAATTAAATTCTACTATTTCCTTTGTAAATTTGCTCAGGTCTTCAAGAGACTCTGGTTCCACTTGCAGTTCTTTGTGTATGCTAGTCTTTGAGTAGAGTTGTTGCCACAAATAATCTGAAATAAATGGCATTACTGGTGCTGATAGCTTCAGAATAGTAGACAAAACCTTATGAAGCGTGTATACGGCTCCTTGCTTTTCATCATCTGAAAACCCTAACCCATATGCTCTTGCCTTGACCATCTCGATATAGTGTGCAGCAAAAAGATTCCATGTAAATTCTCTTATTGCAGTTGATGGAATAAAGAAATTATATTCTGCATATCCTTTTTTACATTCTGTTACCAGCCTGTCAAGCTCAGACAGTATCCACCTGTCGGCAGTTGTTGGGTTTGCAGAACTTATTACTTCAAAACTAGACAGAAATCGAGCAACATTCCATAGTTTGCTTAGAAACTTTTTTGTTGATTCAATTTTTTGTTCTGAGCATCTAAAATCATAACCGTGGTTTATCTCACTTGCACTCCAAAATCTAAAAGTGTCTGCGCCAAGCTCTTGAATGACAGGAAGAGGATCTAGTGCATTTCCTTTGCTTTTACTCATCTTCATTCCTTTTTCGTCAAGACCATAACCCATAATCCATGCTTCAGACCACGGCGTTTTTCCTGTAAGCTGCTCGCAGCGCAAAATGGTATAGTATAGCCATGTTCGAACGATATCCTTTGCCTGAGGCCGAATTGTGGCTGGATAGGTCTTTTTGAAAAAGTCCTCGTCTTTTTGGTATTTTGCTACAAAAAGCGGCGATACGCTAGAATCCATCCATGTATCAAAGGTTCGCTCCTCTCCAACAAAGTCAGAGTTTCCACATTTTTCACATTTAGAAAATGGAGCTTTGTCTTTCCAAGGCTTGTAATATTTTCCAGGCGGTGGCACATGTGGCTCTGAACACTTTTTGCAGTACCATATTGGAATCTCTGTTCCATAAAATCTACGTCGTGAAATTGGCCAGTCTATTGTTATAGAGTCAAGCCAGTTCATCAAAATTTGCTTGTGCATATCAGGATAGAATGTGATCTGTGATCCAAGTTGTCTTATTTTTTCTACAGACTCTTTTTGTTTTAGGTAATATTCTTCCATTGGAATTATTTCGATTGGATTTTTACTTCGCTCAGAAACAGGAGTTCGGTGCATAACGTCTTCTATTTTTTCAACAAAACCATTGTTTTTTAGATCCTCGATAATTTTTTCCCTTACCTGCTTTACCTTGAGGCCTTCATATTTTCCTGCAACCTTTGTCAGCTTTCCATCTAGTCCGATTGCTACAATCTCTTCTAGGTTTAGTTCTCTAAACAGTGCAACATCACTTTGATCACCATAGCTACAAACCATCACAGCACCTGAACCAAACTCCATTTGTGCTGATGGATGAGTCATTACATTTACATCTCTGTTGAAAAGTGGTATTGTTATTTTTTTGCCAACAATGTTGGTATACCTCTTGTCATCTGGATTTACAATAACTGTTTGGCATGAACACAGTAGCTCTGGTCTGGTACTTGCAATTGTAACTGTATCTTTAGAATCTTTAATTGAAAATTTCATGTAGACTAGCTTTGTTTGCAGATCAACATAGTTTATCTCAGCATCAGCTATTGTGGTACCAGAAATCCAGTCGTAATTATTTGGTCTGTTTGCAAGATAGACTAGATTTTTTTTCCATAATTCGATAAATGTTGCCTGTGTAAGTGCTCTGTACTCTTCTGAATCTGTTCTGTAATAATTTGCAAAATCGCTGCTTATTCCAAGGCTTTTCATTATCTGAATCATTTCTGCTTCAAGCTCATCCAGTGCCTCCTTGCACAGTTCAAGGAACTTTCCACGCTCAGTTTCACGCATTCTTATGTTGTACTTTTTTTCAGTATACAGCTCAACTGGAAGGCCATTTCTGTCAATTCCTATTGGAAAATAGACGTTTTTTCCTGCCATTCGTGCTGTGCGTGCAATCATGTCAATTTGCGAATAGTGCGCAGCAGCTCCAATGTGCCAGGGACGGCCAGAAGGATATGGTGGAGGCGTATCTATTACAAAATTTTTCTCTTTTGGAGTAAAATCGTAGAGGTGATTTTCCTGCCATTGTTTGATGATTTTTAATTCTAATTCAGGATTCCAAGCAGTTTCTTGGATCTTTGGTTCCATCGTCTATGGTTTTGTAATGTTGGATATAATATGCGCACCTTTGTTGTATCCTTCGTATATGTAAACTCCTATTGCCTCAATATTGGATGGCAACTTTGGTGCAAGAATTTTAATTATTTCAGTTGAGAGATTTTCAACTGTAGCTTCGCCTTCTAAAAGATATGTAGTATCTTTTGGAACTTGGAGATCAAACATTCCCTTTGGTCCCTCAAATGTAATTTGGTAATGTGAGCTGTCTTCGTTTTTTAGATATTTTCTATTGATAAAGAACTTGTGATCAAGAACTGAGATAGCATTTTTGATAATTCTTTTTGCCTCACCAAAATCAATTAACAAATTATTTTTCATTTGTCCTACAAGCTCAACCATCACAGATGATGTATGTCCATGAAGAATCGAACACTTTTCTACTAACGGAAGAATATGTGCAAAGTCTAGTGCAAATGATGGCTCTTCTAAAAATATAGAGCCTGTCTGGGGATCTTTTGCGTCATAGAACATTATTTCATCTAGCTCTTTTATCTGTCCGACATACTTTGGATGACCTATTGCCATGATCTTTGTATCCGGCATCTGCTCTTTGATCATCTTGTATTTTGAAATGTCCTCATCACTGTCAATTACCTCAATTAGTCCCTGTTGAGTTTTAAAATCAACAAGTACTGTCTTCATGTTGTTTAGCGTTATTTTGTGACCGTACTGATAGTCCTGCTTTAGAAATGAAAGCATTTGTGCAATAGCAAGCTCTGTTCTGCTCTTTAGCAGGTTTCCTTTTTTATCAATATACTTGAAATCTGAATCTAAAACTGGAGGTTTTGTGGCCATTTTGCAAAACTTGCCTTATTCTGTATATAAATTCTTTAAAGTGAGTTTAGAATTTTTGCAAGCTTGACATCATTTTCTGTAATTCCGCCTGCATCATGAGTCATCAAGTCCACCTTTAGCTTGTTGTACACATTGAACCATTCAGGATGATGGTCAATTTTTTCTGCATGAATAGCAGCCCTTGTCATAAACCCAAATGCTTGGTTAAAGTCTGTGAATTGGAACTCTTTGTGAAGCTTGCCGTTTACTATTTGCCAGCCTTGCAGTTCTTTTAGCTTTTCTTTGATTTGATCATCTGATAGCTTTGCTAATCCCATAACAAAATAACTTGAATGTCAAATTAATAGGTTGAGCTTGGTTTTCTGTCAAGTATTAAATGTCAATTTTTCCAACCAAGATGACATTTTGCATCACACTCTTCTGTTATGAATGCAAAATATTCACCCTGATAGTAGATTCCATTCTTATCCTTGTAGAGATAGGCTAGGAATCTCGAACATGTATTGTCGTGTCTTGGGTTCTTGCAGAAATCACTGTTCTGTGCAAAATCTCCCCAGATTGTTAGATGAGATGCATCTGTCGGATTCTTGTAAAATTCATTCACCTTGACTACAACTTTATCAGGGTCTTTCATGACAGCCTCTCTACTTACATCTGCAACCACATCGTGCATTTCAAACAGTTCTTTTCTATCATATCTAGATTCAAACATTGGAATTGTGTGCGGTTGTGAGTAAATAATTGCAAGAATTGAAAGAACAAGAAATGCAGAAACTATAATTATGTAATACTCAAGTCTCATGTTTTCACGGTTAATTATTTCAAATTCTTAGTAAACGAAAGGCTTGACTGTTCAAATCTAAGGTTCTTGTAAAAAATATGAGATTCTTTTCGTTGATTGCCAGATTCTAGTCTTATTCTGTGGCATTTTTTGTCCTTTGCACGCTTGATGCAAGCTTCGATTAGCTTCTTTCCAATTCCCCGATTTTGATGGTTTTTGGCAACTATTAATTCTGGAATATACATTTCAAAAAATTCTTGATTTAGTCTAGGGAGATACACTATGCTAACCATCCCAACAACGTCTGATTGATTTTCAGCAACTAAAATCTCCTTGTCAGAGTCTGACATGTACTTTGTAATTAATTTCTCAAAAGTATCTAGCGAATCATTTCTAGGTTTAGGTCTTCCAAGTTCATAAAGCAGATCAAGAATTATTGGGATGTCTTTTTTTGAAGCAGATCTAATTACAACATCTTCCATTATTATTGTAAAATAACTCGTGTTTTAAGGAGTTTTTAAAATTCTTGGACTCGAAGGAACCCGTCGAGATTTGTTGACGGAAACCTAGCTAAGTGACGCAGAAAGCCTATTGGAGTGGCTGCTAAACTCCTACCCATTTTTTTCTCTAGTTAATCATTTTGATAGATAAAATTGTCATTCAAGCGATTCAGGGCCATGCGGTCTTCTTTGTCGTAAAGAGAATGCTGTAACAGCTAAAGCTATTGCCACTCCTATTGCTGCCCCGTATGCTGCTAACGATGCTTCTGCCATGGAGACAAGAGGTAAAACTCCTTTATAAAGCTCCTAGAAAAAATTCTAAATAGATATTAATATTTCTTGTTTAATACTAAATATTTAGCAATATTATTTGTAATGTTCCT
>JBBDOC010000070.1:0-11246 GCA_040877295.1 Nitrosopumilaceae archaeon | reverse complement strand
GTGAGTGCTTGAATTGCACCAATTCCTGCTGCACATGAAAGTGGATTACCGCCAAACGTTGAAGAGTGTTCTCCTTTTTGCATGCAAGCCAATATATCTGATCGAACAAGTGTTGCACCCATTGGTACCCCTCCAGCAATTCCCTTTGCAAGACACATTATGTCTGGTGTTGTGTTCCAGTGTTCGCCTGCCCACATCTTTCCTGTTCTTCCAAATCCTGACTGAATTTCATCGAAAATCAGCAAAATACTTCGTTCATCGCACAATTTTCTCACATTTTGCAGAAATCCATCAGGTGGAACATGAATTCCGCTTTCGCCTTGGATTGGCTCTAAAATGACAAATCCTGTTTCATCAGTAACTGTAGAACGTAATGCATCAATATCACCATACGGCGCAAATGATACTTTTTCCACTAGTGGCTCAAATGATTTTCTATATTTTGGATTAAACGTAACTGACAGTGCACCAAGTGACTTGCCATGGTAGGAGCCATTCATGGCCACCATGCCTTTTTTTCCTGTAAACTTTCTTGCAAACTTTATAGCTGCCTCTACTGCCTCTGATCCACTGTTGTTTAGGTGAACTTGGTTGAGCTTTTTTGGTGCAATCTTGATTAAATTTTCAAGAAACTCCTCACGAGTCTTGTTGTAGATTGAACTGTGTACTGTAATTATTTTTTCAAGCTGTGATTTTATTGCATTAACTACGCGCTGGTTTCTATGGCCAACAAGTGCCACACCATATCCGCCCATGCAGTCGATGTATTCTTTACCATTAATGTCCCAGACATGTGAGCCTAGCCCTTTTTCAATAGTTACAGGAAACCTTTGGTAGAGGTTTCCCATGATTTCGTCTTCAGTCATTTTGTAATTACCGTACAATTGTCATGAGCTATCGCTGAAGATATTGGGTTTTCTTTTTGTCCATTTGAAATCAATGCCTCTTTAACTCCCATCTCTAATGCCTCTGTTGCAGCAAGCACCTTTTTTTCCATACCAAAACCAATTTTTGGCAAAACCTCTTTTGCCTTTGCCAAAGTAAGATTCCTGACAAGCTTGTCATCAAGCAAAAGGCCATCAACGTTTGTTAAAAACAAAACCTTGTCTGATGCAATCTTTCCTGCCACATAGGCTGCAGCCCTGTCTCCATCTACATTTAGGAAATCAAATTCTTCACTTATCGCTATAGGTGATATGACTGGAGTATATCCCTGATCAAGAAGCGTCCTTATGAAACTGGCATTTACATTAGTTATTTTTCCTGTATATCCGCCGTCAATTACTTGTTTTCGTCCTTTTTCATTTACTATGACTAGCTTCTTTTTCCTTTCAGCCTGAATCACTTTTCCATCCACACCTGAAAGACCTACTGCGTTTATTCCATTTTTTTGCAACATTAGAACTATTGTTTTGTTTATGCGTCCTGACATTACCATTGTAAAAATCTCTGCAGTTTCCTTGTCTGTATATCTGCTTTTTATTCCACCAGGTGAGACAACAAACTTTGGTTCTTTTCCAAGCTCTTCTGATACTTTGGTTACTTCCTTTCCTCCACCATGTACTAGTACTACGCCTTCTTTTCGCACTATCTTTTTGATATCAGAAATTGTTGAAGGATGTAAATTATCAACTACACTCCCTCCAATCTTAATTGTAATCATGTCTTATACTGGAGTTAGAGGAGTGTATCTTAATCCTTCTGACTCATCAAAGCCACTCATTACATTCATGTTTTGAATGGCAGAGCCTGCTGCACCTTTCATCAAATTATCTGATGCAGATAATGCAATTAGTCTGTTGTTGTCTTCATCTATCTCAAATCCAATGTCGCAAAAGTTAGAGCCAACAACAAACTTTGGATCAGGGAACTTGTAAAATCCCATTTTGTCACGAATCAATCTGATGAATTTTTCGTTTTGGAAATCTTCACGATATATCTTCCAGAGTTCCTTTTCATCTACACTCTTTGTTAGGAATGTGTGATTGGTACACAAAATTCCTCTTACAATGTCAACAGCATGTGGACTCATAGACACTTTGATCTTCTTTCCTGCTATCTCGCTAAGCTCTTGCTCAATTTCTCCTGTGTGTCTGTGCTTTGCAGGCTTGTATGGTCGTATCACTCCTGACCTCATTGCATGATGAGTTCCCGACTCTGAGGTTGCCCCTGCTCCAGAAGACCCAATCTTGGAATCAACAATAATGTGATCAGTATCAATTAGATTTCGTTTTATCAACGGATACAATGCTAACATCGAAGTAACTGCCATACAACCAGGACAGGAAACAAGCTGTGCGTTTTTGATTTTTTCTCGGTGAATTTCAGGAACGCCGTATACTGATTTGGCTAAATAATCAGGATAAGGATGCTCCCATCCGTACCATTTTTTGTAATCTTCAGGATTATGTAGCCTATAGTCTGCACTAAGATCAATTATCTTCATTCCCCTATCGTAAAGTGATTTTACAATTTCAGTTGCAGTACCGTGAGGAACTGCGGTAAAAACAACGTCACACTTGTCTGACATTTTATCATAGTCAAGCTCAGAAAAGGTCATCTCTGTAAATCCCTTGAGGCTTGGCTGTATCCTATGCAGATACTCACCAACATACTGCCTTGACGTAACCATTGTGATCTCGACTTTTGGGTGACTTACAAGTAGTCGTAACGTTTCTCCTCCAACAAATCCAGATGCGCCTACAACTCCAACTTTCATAGATACCACTCTTCGTAATGTGGTATAATTTATTTCCTAACGGAATTTACAGCAAACTCTACCATTGTTTTTGGAATGTTTTTTGTTGCAACTTTTGCTAGTCCCTTAAACTCTACAGTGTTATTTACTTCGTGTACTACTAGGCCATGTTTTTCATCTTCCATCATGTCTATTCCTAAAATTCCGCCGCCTACAGCCTTTGATGCCTTAAAACAAAGATCCTCTATCTCTTTTGTGATTTTACAGAGCTCAGCGTCTGCGCCAAGTGCAATATTTGTCTTAAATCCTGAAGATTTTCTATACATTGCAGCAACTACCTCATCTCCAACAATAATTGCCCGTATGTCACGTGGAGGTCTTTTTACCATTTCCTGAAGATAAAATATCCTGTCATGTGGGCCATCAACAAGTTCTCTAATCTCAAACAAGGCATCTGCCGTATCCTTGTCCTTTAGCGGTACTACGCTTCTTCCCCAACTCCCAATAATGGGTTTTATCACAAGTGGATATCCTACTTTGTCAAGATTCTCTCTTGCAGCTTCAGCTGAAAATGAAAAGTAGGTTTTTGGTGTAGGCACTTTATTCTTACTTAGCAGTAATGAGGTAAGCATTTTGTTTCCACAGTTGTTTGCAACTTCAAACGTGTTGATTACAGGAATCCCCAAGAATTCAAGACATGCAGTAAAATGAAGACCACGAAAATAGCTTACACATCTTTCAAGTACAACATTGCCAAAATCATAGTCCGTCTTTTTGCTTTCTGTACTGAATCGTGTTATCTTTGCATCAATTGATGTAGTATCGTGTCCAAGCTGCTCTGCTTCTTTTTGAAGCATTTTTTCTTCGGCTCGGACTCGATCAAAAACTATGCTAATCTTTGACAATTACTCTCCCCAGTCTTCGCCTACTGTTTCTGCCTGCTTTAATTCTATTGAGCCGCTTTTTTTTGAAATCTCAAAGTCGGCTCCACAGTCAGGACAAGATACAATCTCTCCAACGGAGGCGTCATCTGGGACATTGATGTTTCCATCACACTCTGGACAATTCATTGATTTAACTCACCTCTTTTTTTGTAATTTATTAGCTTCTGTTGATTGCATTCCCCACAATTCTACGAAACCTTTAGCTAGCCTTTGATCAAAGCTAGATTTTTTTCCATATGTAGCCACATCATAGCTGTAAAGGGAATACTTTGATTTTCTACCAACAACGCGCAAACTTCCTTTGTACATTTTTAACTTTACAGTTCCTGTCACACGTTTTTGTGATTGGTTGATAAACATATCTAATTCATCTTTTAGTGGATCATTCCATAGTCCAGAATAGACAAGCCAAGACCACTCGCTGTCAACAAGTGACTTGAACTTTGTTTCATGTTTTGTGAGAACCATTTTCTCAAGATCTGAATGTGCCTCAATTAGACACAGCGCAGCAGGGGTTTCATAAACCTCACGTGATTTTATTCCAACTACCCGATCTTCTATATGATCGACTATTCCAACTCCGCATCCTCCTGCTTTTTTGTTGATATATTCAATCAACTTGATCGGAGGTAGTGATTTTCCATCTACCTGCACTGGAACCCCGTTTTGAAATTTTACTTCAAGATATGTTGGCTTGTCAGGCAGATTTTTTGTTTTTACCCAGATAAAAGCATCATGTGGAGGTTCTTTGTAAGGATCTTCTAAGACTCCGCCTTCAATTGCCCTTCCCCAAAGGTTCTGGTCTATGCTGAATTTTTTGGCAACATTATCTATTTTGATTCCATGCTTTTGTGCAAATTTTAACTCTGTTTCGCGATCCAAATTCATATCCCTTATTGGTGCGATTATAGGCAGATTTGATCCTGAACGCATAGTTACATCAAATCGGACCTGGTCGTTTCCTTTTCCAGAGCATCCATGTGCAAGTGCTGCTACGTTTTCCTTTTTTGCTGTTTCAACTACCTTTTGTGCAATTAGTGGACGAGCAAGTGCAGTGGCAAGACAGTATTTTTTTTGATATAGCGCATTTGCCTTTATAGATGGGAATATGTACTGCTTGACAAACTCTTCTTTTGCATCTATATTGTAATGTTTTACAACTCCAAGACTTTTTGCCTTTGCCGCGATCTTTTTTTGATCATCGCCTTGACCAACATCAACTGTAACAGTTACAACATCAAGACCGTGCTCTACTTGAAGATACTTTACAACAACTGATGTATCTAATCCCCCAGAAAATGCTAGTACAGCTTTTCGATTCATAGAGCAGTTCAGTGTGTGCATCTGAATTTATTTTTTGTGTTAGTTTGTTTTTGCCATGTTTTTTCATTTGATTTCCAAGACTGCTTTGAAATTTTCACGCTAGCTTGAGCTAAAATCCGATCACTATTTAACGGAATTATTATAACGCTGTTTTATGAAATTTACAGCTACAATAATCAACGCAAATCTATCTCAGTTGGTAATTTAGTGGAGAATGAAACATGACAAAGCTTGAAGCAAAAAATATCGAAAAATATTTTGATCATGATGGACAGAAACTGCAAGCTCTTGGCGGAATAGATCTAAAGGTAAATGACGGAGATTTTGTTTGCCTTGTTGGGCCATCAGGATGTGGCAAATCTACATTTCTTAGAATAGTGGCAGGTCTGGATAGACCAGATAATGGTGAAGTGCTCTTAGATGGAAAGCCTGTTATCGAGACAGGACCTGATAGAATCCTAGTATTTCAAGAAGGAGCTTTGTTTCCATGGCTTAAGGTAATAGACAATGTAGAGTTTGGATTAAAAGTTGCAGGAATTCCAAAGTCTGAAAGATCAGAGATATCAAAAAGATACTTGGACATGATGCAACTTACAAGATTTGCAGAGTCCTATACATATCAACTGTCTACCGGAATGAAACAAAGAGTAGCAATAGCAAGAGCACTTGTACTAGATCCTGACGTTTTGTTGATGGATGAACCATTTGCAGCACTAGACGCTCAAACACGAGATCTCTTACTTGTTGAGATGCAGTTAATCTGGGAAAGAACCAAAAAGACAATTCTTTTTGTAACTCATAATGTAGCAGAGGCTGCAATGCTTGGAAACCGGGTTGCTGTATTTACAAACAGACCATCAACAATAAAAAAAGAAATCGTAATTGATTATCGCAGACCGCGTATTTCAGAAGATGAAAATCTCTCAAAATATCAACAACAAATCTTGGCAGAATTAAGACCCGAAGTAAAAGCAAACATCTAGGGAAATTAGAGTTGATAGTGAAATCATAATGAAAATTAAAAAATTATTTTTGAATCTTGATGACATTGCTAACGCGGTATTATTTTTAGCAGTGTTTATTGGCATATGGCAACTTGTATTCGTTTTAGGTATTTGGCCAAAGGTATCTTTGCCATCTCCAGCCACTGTTGCAGAATCTTTTGCTAATCTTATTTTGAATTATACATTATTCAAGGGAATAGGCATAACTTTAGGAAGGCTGGTTGTTGGATTTTTCATCTCTATTGCACTAGGAGCCGCAATAGGATTTGCAATGATAAAATTCAAAGGATTTGGCAAGACGATGAGTTCATTTTCCGCCGGTCTTTTGTCTTTTCCAAGCATTGCATGGGTACCATTTTCAATTTTACTAATTGGATTTAATGATGCAGGAATTTTGTTTGTGGTAATAATGAGTTCAGTTTTCTCTATTACAATCTCAACTTATAGTAGTATCAGAAATATTCCACCAATCTACATAGATGCCGCAAAAAATATGGGTGCCAAGGGACTCTCGCTCTTCTTGCATGCAACAATACCTGCTGCAACACCATCATTAATCATAGGAATAAGACAGGGATGGTCATTTGCTTGGCACGCAATTATAGGCGCTGAAATACTCATGTCAATAGTTGGACTGGGTCATATTTTGTCTGTTGGACGAGAATTTCAAGACATGGGACAGGTAATTGCCAGTATGATTACAATATTTACAATTGGATTGTTAGTTGATAGGCTTCTATTGTTCAAGCTAGAAGAAAAAGTAAGATCAAGATGGGGTATTGAATAGTGAATCCAAAAACAAAATTTGCAATTGCAGGTGCAATCATTGCTGCTGTAATTGCAGTCTCATTTATTGCAAATCCAAGTCCTCTTTTATCACAAAATAACACAACCACAACTACGGATGTTTTAAGAATTGGATATTTTCCAAACATCAATCATGCACAAGCTGTTATAGGACTTGGAAATGGCGATTTTCAAAAAGCACTAGGTGATATAAAAGTTGAAACACAAATCTTTAACGCTGGTCCTTCAGCAATTGAGGCGTTATTTGCAAATAGAGTAGATATTACTTACGTAGGTCCTAACCCTGCAATAAATGGTTACATAAAATCAGACGGTGAGGTTTTACGCATAATTTCAGGTGCGGCAAGCGGAGGAGCAGTTTTTGTTGTTAGAAATGATGCAGGAATAAATTCAGTTGATGATTTTGCTGGTAAAAGATTTGCCTCACCTCAGCTTGGCAATACTCAGGATGTAGCGTTAAGGGCATATTTGCTAAAAAATGGATACAAAACTACAGAAAATGGCGGCAACGTAGAAGTAATTCCAGTAAAGAATCCTGATATTCTAACTTTAATGTTAAAAAAAGAAATTGATGGCGCATGGGTGCCAGAGCCTTGGGGGGCAAAGCTAGTCAAAGAGGCAAATGGTAGAATTTTTCTTGATGAGAGGGACTTGTGGCCAGATGGTCAGTTTGTAACCGCTCATATCATAGTTAGCACAGAGTATCTGGAAAACCATCCTGAGATAGTAAAGAAATTACTTGCTGCACATGTTGATGAAACAATCTGGATAAATCAAAACAAAGAAGAATCTTTCAAAGTTTTCAATATCGAACTTGAAAAGCTCACAGGTAAGACAATTCCTGAGGATGAATTTCAAGAAGCATTTTCAAGAATGGAGATAACATATGATCCTGTAAAGAGCTCTCTTTTCAAATCTGCTAATGATGCCTTTGATATAGGATTTCTTGGAGATACTAGACCAGACATTTCAAAAATATATGATTTAAAACTACTCAATAAAGTACTTGAGGAAAAAAACCTGCCTACAATTCCTTAAAGTTTGACACCCAAAGATCCTGTTAAGACGTGGCGTGTGTTAGCAAACGCAGAGTTAAATATGAATTTGGAATAAAATAATCATGAAACGTTTCAAGCATACAAATGAAGAAATTCAGAATGCTATTAAAAAGGCTAAAGAAAAAGAAGCAGAATCAAATTTAGAAAATAAATCTTAACCATTTTTTTCTCTTTTTATTTTAAGTGAAATTAGAAACGCACAAACAATTATTGCAACAGCAAAATACATCACATATACAAAGTCATAGTAAAACGCAATCGTTCCTGCAATGACTGGTCCCACAACCGAAGATATCGAAAGTGTAGAGCTAAAGATGCCAGTAGAAGTTGAGCGTGGATTATTTTCCATTAGGTAAAAATTTCCACCAATGAACAAAAATGCCCATGTGACTCCAACTAGTGCCATAAAAGGTATGGCCATCCACCAGTCAGTAATTAATGCCAATCCAACAAATACTATAGCTGTTACGCCTATTCCAATTTTGAATTTTGTGACATTGTTGATTTTTATTTTGCTTGCCATCAAATTCATGATTATAAATGCAGTTAGATTGTTTGACACATAAACAATTGAAATATGATAAAGATCTGCTCCAAATCTTTCCATTAACATTATTGGCAGGATAGTCCAGACTGATGCTGCACCTATATGTCTCAATAAAAGTGATAAAAACAAAAATCGATTTTTTGAAATAATTTTTACAATTCCTCTCTCAAACTCTTTTTCTGATAAAATATTTGGAAGCTTTATCGTTGTGACAAAGCCTGCAAGAAACAGACCACTACTAATCAAAAATATTAGTTTTACATCATTTGCAATACCTGCAGCAACAATTCCTGCAAGCCAACCAAGAGCATGAAATGATACAATTGATGCGACTTTAGTTTTATTGGTCTCTGCCTCGTAGGCATAAGCAATCATTGCTGGAATCATTATCCCAGCAGAAATCCCTGCACCAATTCGTGCAAGCAAAAGCAAGATCGTATCTTCTGCAAAATAGTGCAATCCAAATGTTATTGCACAGCCAATAAAGCCAAGACGAATGAAAAAAAGTCTTGTTCCTTTTTTATCAGAAATTCTGCCAAAGTAAATTTCTGACAAAATTTGTGAAAAACTAAATGACGCAACAATTATTCCAATCTCAAATAAAGAGTCAGTTATTTGTTTTGCGATAATTGGCAAAAACACAAAAACTATGGATCCTCCTGCATGCTGGAAGAACGCTGCACTTCTAACTAGGTTGTTAATACTTAATTTTTGCAATTCTCTTTTACTCTAAAATCTTTGTAACCTAATTTGAAATAATCTATCTTAGTTTTTGTCTAGCAAGTTCTGCGCCTTTTACTTGGGATTTTATTTTGTTAAATGCAACAATACGTGAGCGTGTTCTAAGTCCACAATCTGGATTTACATATATCTTCGAAGGATCTCCTAGCACTTTTGCAGCATACAAGATTCTATCTCGCACAAGCTCAGGCGGTTCTATATCATCAACATGAACATCAGTAACACCAATTCCAATCTCTCCTTTGAAACCATATTCGCGAAATGTTTTCAAAACGTGATAGCCCTTTCTTTCTTTATCATTCACGCCTAAATTCCAAGTGTCACGATTTGCAAACTCCAAAGTATATTGTTGTGCCTTAATTTCTGGCATCTGTGGCGCAAGTGCCAGATAATCATTTCCTGAAAAACACGCATGAACTACAAACTTTGCATTAATTCCTTTTACAGTTTCATTAATTGACTCTTTGAAAATTTCCATCTCATTAGGATGAGAGGTAGCAGCAGGTTCATCAATTTGGATAATTTTTGCTCCAAGTCTTACTAGGTCATTTACTAAGGGCCTAAGAACCTTTTTTGCAAGTGATAGTATAAGATCATCTTTTGATTTGTAATATTCGTTGTACGACCAGTCAGCTAGTGTATAGGCTCCAGTGACTGGTACTTTTAACGCGCGTTTAGAATTTGCCTTTGTAAACTTGAACTCTTCTTCGTGAAAGTTTCTCTTATAAGAAACAGGTCCTGTTACTCTTGCCTTATTGTAATATTTGTTATCCCAAGATCTTACGCGTCCAGCAAAATCAAATCCCTTGATGTATCGTACTGGCTCTTCATACATCTCGACTCGACGAACTTCTCCATCATAGATAATGTCTAATCCCAAGTCTTCAAGAGTTCTAATGTTTAATAGTGCAGCGTAATTTCTTGTTCTTGCTTTAACTTCGTTTGATATTGCAGGATTTTTTACCAAATTTAAAAGCCAGGTTGGTTTTTTAAGACTGCCAATCTCTTGTGTTGGGAACAATTTTTTAGACATTTTTGACTCTCCTTGCAACTTCACCTAGCACTAATATCTTTTTACGTGCAAACTCTTTTGGAATGTATTCAAGATCAAAGTTTGTTGTAACAAATGCTTCATCTGGTTTAGTTTTTGATATTATGTTATTCATCTCTGAGATACACTTTGTTTTGTTTTCGATCTTTGTATTGTAAGAATTAATCAAGCCCACTGAAAGTGCTTTTCCTGCAAAACTATGTTTTTTTATAGACGAAATTGGTGTGCTCGTAGTATCAAATCCTAGGCCTGATACTGGCAAGTCCAAGAGTTTTTCAATTTTTTTTGACACATCACCAAAGTAAAAATGCAAAATAGTCTTTACCTTAAGATTTTTAGTAACTATTTCTAAGGCGTTTTTTACAACATCCAAATCAACATTTTTAATATTATATGCAATTGAAGGTCCCATCAACTGAATTAGCTTAAAGCCAGCCTTTGTTAGAGTATCAATTTCCTTTCGCAGAATCTTTGCCAAAAAAATTGTAAAGTCATCATTCTTTTTGTATACAGAACTAAGATGTCTCTCAGCAAATGTGTAGGGCTCGGGAAGACATGCTGCCCTGTTTTTTGGCAGAAGATTTACGGCCAGATTTGATTTTACAATCTTTCCTGCACATGACATATCTTTACCATTAAATGATAATCTTCTGTAAAATGTATTCATTTCATAAATTCTGTTTAGCGCCGCTAGCCTTACTGACTTTAATTGTGAAAACGGTCTGAAGATGTCATCCCAATCTAAAAGAGGATCACACACATAGCCTAGCTTTGCCTTTTTTTGTAACACAATGTATTCCTTTTTTTCTTTTAGAAACAATGATGAAAGATTTGGAGTATGTTTTCTTGTAGCTTCAATAAGCTCCTCTGACCTAGGATATATTCCAAAAGTATAAGACGAAATCAAATTGCTAACTTTTTTAGAGTCTTTTGGACCCCTTTAAAATCATTTGGGGATGTAATGAGAACCTCATTTGTTATATCAGAAACTTGGTTTATGAAATCAACTACATTATCCTCGTAGCTTGACCAATCAAGTTTTAAAAATTCGGCAGATTTTTTGTTCTTCTCAA
>JBBDOC010000069.1:0-12088 GCA_040877295.1 Nitrosopumilaceae archaeon | reverse complement strand
AAAAGATCTTGTATCTGCTTGTAATTGTAGTTGCGGTGTGTAGCAGTTCTTGATAGTACTCTTCCCGCGCCATGTGCAGTAGAGCCAAAGCTAAGATTCATCGAATTTTCTCTGCCTAGTAAAATCCAGCTGGCTGTTCCCATTGAACCAGGAATAAACGTAGGTTGGCCAATGCTTTGGTATTTACTAGGAATCTCTTTTCTTCCTGCAGGAAAGGCACGTGTTGCTCCTTTTCTATGAACAATTACAGATTTTAGTTTCCCATCAATTCTATGTTTTTCGACTTTGGCAATATTATGCGCTACATCATAAACAAGTTTCATTTCCAAATCGTTTTCGGTTTGTTTTAAAACACGCTCAAAGGCTTTTCTTGTAAAATGAGAAATTGTCTGCCTGTTTGCCCATGCAAAGTTTAATGCAGAAGACATTGCTTTTTTGTACTCCTCGCCTTCTTCTGATGTGTTAGGAACACAGGCAAGTTGTTTATCTGGTAATTCAATACCATACTTTGGATATGCTTCTTTGCATACTTCAACATAGTCTTTGCATATTTGGTGTCCTAAACCTCTAGACCCGCAATGGATTAAAACGGTAATTTGACCTTCTGAATCAATTCCCATTTTTTCAGCAGCTTCTTTATCATGTATTTTTTCAACCTTTTGTATCTCAAGAAAATGATTTCCAGAACCAAGACTTCCAAGTTGTGGAGAACCACGCTTGTGTGCTGTTTCTGAAACTTTATCAGGATCAGCGTTTTTCATACATCCATTTTCTTCACACATTTCAAGATCATCTTTTGTACCATATCCTTTATTGATGACCCAGTGTGCTCCATTTGTCAAAACCTCATCAAGTTCTGAACGACTAAGATTAACACAGCCTTCTCCTTTGCCAAAGCCTGAAGGAATTGAATTGAAAAGTTCGGTAACAAGTTCATCTAGTTTTGGTTTAATTTCTTGCTCTGTAAGATTTGTTCTTAACAAACGCACTCCACAATTAATATCAAAACCTACACTTCCTGGGCTGATGACTCCTTCCTCAACATCCATTGCAGCAACACCCCCTACTGGAAAACCATATCCTTGGTGACCATCAGGCAATACTACCATCTCACTTTGTATGCCCGGCAGAGTAGATGCATTAATGGCTTGTTCAATTGTTCTATCGGTAAGCATTTTCTGCAGCAATTCATCGTTTGCCAATATTTTTACAGGAACCTTCATTCCAATTTTTGACACTCTTTCTATTTTGTATTGCAGATTTGCAATTTTTTGTGGGGTTAAAGAGTAAGCCTGATCAGAGCTCATAAAATATTACTCTCTTTTATGATTAAATAGCAAGACGATAAATACCAAGTTTGATAATTCCATCTTTTATGATAAAAAACTAGATTAAATTTTTAAGGGAAAACCAGTATAGAAAAATACTATCTAATAGACGCTTTTGTATTTTGTCTTTAGTTTTTCATTTATCCCAGCATCACTAAATGCTCTTACAACATCGAATTTTGTAATAATTCCAACAATCCTTTTACCTCCATTGATAACTGGAATTCCACTTATTTCATTTTTTATCATAAGCTGAGCTGCAGTAGCAAGGTCATCTTCTGGACCAGTTGTCACCAATTCTTTTTTTATCAAATCTCCTACATGTAGTTCGGTTTCTTCTTTTGTTGGAAGAAGATAGTCTCTGGTTCGTGTTTTTCCGTTTGTAAAGTAACTGCTGTGTGTTAGGAATGTGTTAGTTGTTATAATTCCAGTTGGATTTCCATGATTGTCAGTAACTACAAGTCTTGAAACATTGTTTGTATTTATCATGTTTAACGCGTATCTTAAGGTATCAGACTCTCTGCAGGTAATCACTTTCTCACTCATGTACTCTTTAACCTTGCATTTGCCGCCATGGATGACAGAAAATGCCTTTGTAATGTCCGTTTTTGTAACAATGCCAACAATACCCCCATCAGAATCAACCATTACAATCGAGCCTATCTTGAAAGTATCCATTCTTGTGGTACATTGTTCAAAATGATCATCAAGGCCATCTACAATGGCAATTGGATTTTTTCTCATTACATGACTAATCGGAATCTCATCTAGCGATCTGGCAGTTTTGTCATTTCCCAAAAATCTATTAATGTCTCGCTCAGTTACAATGCCCACAGGTCTGTTATCATCGGCAACCACGATTCGTTTTATAAAATTAATTTGCATTTTTACCAGTACGTCCTGAATTGATGCATGAGGATCAACAGTGATTACTGGCGACTTGAATTTCTGAACTTCCATGAGTTTTCTACTTGCCAAAGTCATTTTAAACACCTTCTTTATTCTCAAATTTGATTTTAAAGAAAAATATGCACCTAACTTTCTGCTAAAGTGTTAGGTACAATTTGGATTTCAATTGTGCCGGAATTAAACGAAGTTGAGATTGCCTTTGCCTTGCTTTTGTATAAAAAGTACTTTTTTCCATCTGCGCTGATTGTACCTGATATCCCAAGTAGCTTGTTGTCATGTAGTGTCTGCAGTCTTCTGTAGACAGTACTTATTGGGATCTTTCTTTCAGAGCTTATCTCCATAGCAGATTTTGGCTTGTCCATTGTTGCTTCTAATATTTCACGGCAGTATTTGTCAGAGATCATTCCAAGAATTGCTTCTTTTCGATCGTCTTCCTCTATTTTTCTTCCTTCAAGTAATGTTTGCATTAATTAGTATTAGATTAGTTTTGATATAATGAGTAGGACTTCATTGCAATGCAGTGCAATCATATGAATTCAGTCATGAAAATCATAGGACCATTTTAAATACAAAAGTGGATACGGATGCTTGGAAGAGGGACCAAATCTCCGTTTATTTGCTCCTGATCTGCCCTTTAGGTTTCTCTTCCGTTCTTACAACTTATTACTATGTTTTAAAAAAATGATAAGAAATTGATATCAATAATTGGAAGCGGAAAAGTAGGTTCTGCAATTGCTTTTCTTATGGCTGCAACATCACTTGATGATATTGTTTTGGTTAACCGAAGCAAGGAAAAGGCACTAGGTACAGCGCTTGATATATCAAACTCTGTGTCTGTTGATTCGCCAGTATCTGTTGTTGGAACAGATGACTATTCTAAAATAAAAAACTCTAAAGTTGTTATAATTTCTGCAAGTGCAGGTAGCCTGGGAACTAGTAGGATGGATCTTTTAGAACAAAACGTTATTTTAATCAAGGATATTGCCAAAAAAATCAAACAATATTCTCCAGGCTCAAAAATTCTAATTGTGACAAACCCTCTTGATGTTATTACTTATGTTTTTCAAAAAGAAGTTTCTTATCTAAAAGAAAAGGTAATTGGTATTGCAGGAAACCTTGATTCAAGCAGATTTAGGTATATTCTGGCAAAGGAATTGAATACCGACGTTAGTAAAATCACAAATGCAATGGTACTTGGAGAACACGGAGATACAATGGTTCCAATTTTTTCTCATGCAAGATATAACGGCAAACCTGTTTTAGATTTCTTAAGCACGTCTCAGGTGCAGCAAATTACAGATAGTGTGCGAAATTATTGGAAAGAATTAAGAAAATACAAGGTTTTTTCTATATTTGGTATTGCAAAGAACACAACAGATGTAGCACACGCAATCATCAAAGACGAAAAATTGTCACTTTCGGCTTCTGTTTTACTTGATGGCCAATATGGATTATCGGATCTTTGTCTAGGTGTCCCTATAAGAATTAACAAAAATGGCATAGATAAAATCCAAGAAATCCAACTTGAAAAATCGGAACTAGAATCACTACGACATTCTGCATCAGTTGTTAAAAACTACATTCTAACTTGTATGGCTTAATATTATAATAAAAATTATTTTAATACTCGCCCATTCCTCCACCTGGTGGCATTCCTTGTGGTGGAGAAGCAGACTTTGATACAGCAACAACATTATCTATTCTTAAAATCATGTTTGCCGTTTCTGTTGCAGATTTTATTACTTGTTCTTTTACTTTGAGTGGTTCTAAGACATCAAGTTTTGCAATATCATCTATTTTGCCATTGATTACATCGACACCTACAAATTTTTCACCAGCTGCTTGTTTTGAACGAAGCTGAGTTATTGCATCAATTGGATTCATGCCTGCATTTTTTGCAAGTGCTAGAGGAATAGATTCTAAGGCTTCAGCAAATTTTTCAACTGCTAACTGTTCACGGCCAGATAACGATTGCGACCATGACCTAAGTTTTAAAGCAACATATGCTTCAGGAGCTCCACCACCTACAAGCATTAACGGTCTTTCAACAACATCTTTTACAACCATCAAGGCATCATGTATGGAGCGTTCTGCCTCATCGATTACTCTTTGTGAACCGCCACGTATAAGGACAGTTACTGCCTTTGGATTTTTACAGCCCTCAATAAACACCCAGTTGTCATTTTCTATCTGTTTTTCCTCAACATTTTGGGCTATTCCAAGATCTTTTTCTGATAAATCGTTTACGCTTCCAACTATTCTTGCACCTGTTGCCTTTGCAAGCTTTGACATGTCGCTTTCTTTTATTCTCCTTACTGCAAGAATGTCGGCTTTGGCAAGATAATGTTGTACGATATCATCCATTCCTTTTTGACATAGTACAACATTTGCCTTTGCAGATTTTATTTTTTCAACCATATCGCGCAAGATCTTGTCTTCTTCCTCCATGAAAGATTTGATTTGGTTAGGATCTGAGATGTTTATTTTTGCCTCAAATTCTGTTTTTTCAATTTCAAGTGGGGCACTAATTAACGCAATTTTTGCATTTTCTACCTTTTTTGGCATTCCACTATTCACAACTTCCTTATCAAGAACAATGCCACTTACAATCTGACTATCAGACACAGAACCGCCTGCTTTCTTTTCTACCTTGATATTGTCTATTTTTACTTTGTATTCTCCTTTTTTTTCTTCGCGTATTGCAAGGCACGCTTCAACAACAAGTTTTGAGAGTTCAGATGCTTCTATTGATACAAGCTTTGTCTGCATCGAAGTTTTTGCGATTTTTTCTAGTGTATTACGATCATCAACATTTACTTTTTGTGCTATTTCTAAAAGAATCTCACTTGCCTTTTTTGATGCCTTTTTGTAACCATCCGCAATTATTACTGGATGAATTTCATTATCGATTAATGATTCTGCCTTCTCTAAAAGTGCGCCTGCCATGACCACAGCAGATGTGGTTCCATCTCCAACTTCACTATCTGTTGCTTTTGCAACCTCGACCATCATTTTTGCAGCAGGATGTTGAACATCAATTTCTTTGAGAATGGTTGCGCCATCATTTGTTATAGTAATATCACCAAGTGAATCAACAAGCATCTTGTCCATTCCACGCGGCCCTAAACTGGTGCTTATTAATTCTGCAATTAGTTTTGCAGCAGATATGTTGTTTCTTTGCGCATCACGTCCTCTTGACTGGCGTGTTCCCTCTTTTAGTAAAATAACTGGAATTCCTTCAGCTGTAGTCTGTAGTTGAGCCATAAAAACAGTAAAAAGATTTTCTATTTATGGAGTGGTTACAAATTTCAAAATTGATAATTGCTTTTAAAAATTCTATTTACTATTTGCTTCAATAATGTCGTTTTGAATTACCTTGACTACTTTCAACTGTCCAAGCAGTAGTTCTTGTTGCTTGTCATAATAATTGTAAATTCCCTCCGATTGCGGAGTACATGTAATAATGTCTTTTTCTCCTGGCGCTAAAAGTTCTGTCTGGATATCTAGTCCATCAATGTATAGCATGTGAGGTGATGCACTATCATTAATTACAGTTAAAACATACACAAAGCCAAGGCGAGTAATCAAAGTAGGGTTGTTTTCTCCTCCAATTCCTGATATCCCAACCAATGTTGTCATTGCACCATCGTCTCTGAACGCTACAGTTTGTCGAACCGTTTCAGGATAGAAAATATCCACGTGTCTTACCGTACCTTGTCCTATTAGGCCAATTAATACACCAAAAAATACAATGCCTGCAATGACTCCAATGACTATGAATTTTTTACTAGAGTTTTGTGTATTTTGCATTTTGTACTATGGGCTCTGTCCCATCATAGGTCCCATATTGCCAGTCCAGTTTCCCATCATTGGGCCCATCCATTGTTGCTGAAACTGTTGGTTGTTCATCATGCCTTGCATAAATTGCTGATTTTGTAGCATCATATCATACATTTGTTGGCGTAGCTGAGGATCATTCATCATTGGATTCATCATTTGACCTGTCATCTGGTTCATGTGCTGTGGATTTTGCATCATGATATTGTGCATCTGTTGCATGGCTTGAGGATTATTTAGCATGGTTTGGTGCCATTGTGTCATAAGGTTAGGATCATTCATCATAGTGTTCATCCAGTTATTCATTGTCTCTGGATTGTTCATCATTTGTTGCATTTGTTGAGTGGTCATGAGCATAAAGCCGGTTTGTGTTGGTTGAAAAACTCCATATCCTATACCAATGCCAGCAAAAAACACGCCTATTGCAATTCCAATCCAAACAGATTGTTTTACCATATTTTGGGTTATTTTTTTAAATTAATAATGCTAGTGTGAATTTCCAGTACTGAATATCAAAGCCGAGAATCGATATAGCCTATTAAACTACATTGCCATGATAAAGCATGAACTATGTGGCAGCCACTTTACACATTAAATATAATTCTCTTACAAAATGAGACAAATTGAGCTCAAAAATTAGAATTGGACTAAGCAAAAAGCTTGTTTTTTTGGTAATGTCTGTATCACTAGTAGCGGTTGGAATTAGCGCATATCTTAGTTTCACATATGGTGTTGAGGTCCTAAAACAAAAAACAGGTGATCAATTACTTGGCGAATCAACAACAAGAGGTAACTCTCTTAGAAATCTTTTTGATGCCAGAATAACGCAAATCCAAATCCTTGCAACAGATCCTATGATTCAGGTACTGGTAGCTGAGCTAAACAATGCCTCAGAAGACAAATATCAGACCAAAATTGACGAAAGCAGAAGAGACTTTCTAATCGAAATTCAAGCATTTCAAGAGCTAGTCGGATATTCTATTGGCTTTGAGGATGTAAAGATAATTGGAAAACAAGGTCATGTTTATTTTTCACTTGCAAAAATCTCAAATGAGGATTTTTCACAAGATCCTTACTTTCTTTCAGGATTGGAAAAGTCTTTTGTAGACTTTGAGCCTGTTATTGAAAGCCAAAAAAGGATGGTTGTTGTAACGCCAATTTTTGCAAAAGATGACAACCACAGCTCAGAGCCAATTGGCGTTATAATTGCTAAGATGCGAACAAAAACAATGGATGACATATTGCTCAACAGAAGCGGTCTTGGAAAATCAGGCGAGGTCTATGTTGTAAATGACGATTATACACTGATCTCAGAATCAAGGTTTCTAAAAAATATTGCATTTAATCAAAAAGTTGACACACTTCCAGTAAGAAAATGCTTTGAGGAAGAAAAAGAAATACTTGATTTTTATCCTGATTACAGAGGAGTCAAAATTTTTGGCTCATCATATTGTGCCAAAGATTTGGGCTTTGTACTGCTTGCAGAAGTTGACGAGTCAGAAACCATAGAACCTATACTGATTCTCCAAGACAGGATCTTTCTGACAGGACTTGTAATCACAATCGTAATGGGTGTGATTACATTTTTCTTATCAAAATCAATCTCATATCCTCTAGTAAAACTGCAAAAGGCAGCACAAGAAATTGCAAAAGGAAACTTTGATGTCAGAACTAACATAAAAACAAGTGATGAGATAGGCCAGCTTTCAGCTTCGTTTGATTCGATGGCAAAAAGGCTACAAGAATCTGCTATGGCAATCAACCTTAGAGAGGAAATAATCAAGGAACAAGAAGACATTCTTTTGCAGTTTTCCAAACATAATGAAGACTGTTGTGTGTGTATGATTGATATCATCCAATCCACAATGCTTGCTTCTGAATTAGACGAAGAAAAAACTAGGAAATTTTATGGAATATTCATAAACTCTATAGCAGAAATCGTAAAAAAATTTGGCGGAATTGTTGTCAAAAATATAGGCGATGCCATATTGTTTTATTTTTCTGGAATTAAACCATCAGATTCACAATCATTTTTAAACGCAGTAGAATGTTGCTTGGCAATATGTGATTCAAATGAAAAAATAAGCTCAAATCTGCAAAAGGAAAATTTACCAGCCATAGCATACAGAGTTAGCATGACTTATGGTACAGTCAGTCTAGCACAGGTTAGCACTTCATCTGTAAAAGACATTTTTGGTTCTACTGTAAATCGATGTGCCAAGATTAACCGATTTGCGCTTCCAAACACTTTGGTAATTGGCAGCGATGTGTATGAAAATGTAAAATCTACAACAAAGTATACTTTTAAAAATATGAATGTCACCCCAACTGGAACAAATCAATTATATTCAGTCTATCTGGTCTCAAGAATTTAATTTCCGCTTTTGATATATTTGGCGTCATAAAATTCTAAAAACATGAATCAAAAAGAGTTTGTCAACTGGGATATCATTGAATCATTAGCTGATGTACTTGCTAACAAGGTAAAATCGCTTAATTTACAATTTAGCAGCATTTCTACTATAAGCCGAGGAGGGTTAGTGCCAGCAAGACTTAGCAGATAGACTTGGCATCAAAATAATTCTAGTTGATAAAGATGAAATCCCAGAAGATTCATTATTTGTAGATGACATTTATGATACTGGCAAAACATTTGCAAAAATTCTACCAAAAGCAAAAGACTCTGATCATCTAATTTATGCTACCTTGTTTGCAAGAAAAGGTAAAAAAATTCCAAAACAAGTTGAATATGCACAACTAACAAAAGGAGACGAATACATCGTATATCCTTGGGATAGATTTGAACACGGATTATTATAATCTAAAACATTTGATTTATCGCATCTGAAAATTTTGGTAATGACTTAAATAATTATCCCCAAAAAAGGGGTTTAGATGGCAAAACTACGCTGTAGCGATTATGGCTATGAGTGCTCCTTTATTGCAGAAGGCGACGGCACAAAGGTAATCGAAGAATTTGGCAAACACACTGCAGATGAGCATGGAATAGAGTACTCAAAAGAGGCACTGATGCAATTTTTGATGCGCCAGTAAGAATAAATCGATTCAAACTGATATTTTGTTTTAATTTCATTTTATAGCAGAATTGGACATTTTTCAGCTAGCCGAAGAGTATTTTCTTATCACTTTTGCAATTGTAACAGGCGTAGGTGCCTTGCAAGGTGCCATTTTAGGCAGGGGCATACGAAACAGATTTCCAAGCTTCAAACATCATGCAAGAACCGTCTCATGCATTTTGCTTGTTTTATTTTCAATTAGCGCAATTGGAAACGTGATAAACTTTGCAAATCCGCCTAAAGCACCTCTTGGTGATTTTGCCATGCCTGCCACATTAGAAGAGATTTTTTCTGTACTGGTAAATCTGTTGGGGCTAAATGCAGGCATAGGAATGGCCATTGCAACCTTTGTTTCACTGGCACTTCTTTTGATCTTTAGATTTGCAGACGTCAATATAGTAGCAAGATATTTCGTGTTTGTACTTAGCGTAATTGTTGTAGCTGCAGCACTGGTTGCACGATTAACAGATTATGTGCCAACACAGTTTCAGATCATAATTTACGCATTTTATGAAGTTGGGATCGCAATTGGGATATTCCTAGTCACAAGTAGAAAAAATGAAGAGCTTATTTCAGAGCTTGACCAATAAAATAGAAATTGTATAACCCATTTAGAAGCTATATGCAAGGTGATATAGATTACAAATTTGTGGATACGTGTTAATGCACAAAGCTCTGATAATGATTTTTGGTATATTGATTATGAAAACTGTATTGCCACACATTCAGACCAAAGACCAAACGAAAGTACTCGTAAATGGAATGGATCAATTGATGAGTTCTTCGAACAACGTCAAATGAAAATAATTACAAAAAATGAAACCGAAATTAAATTCAAACCACAACAATCAAGCTGATTGTTCTTCCATGCATTTTGGAAGTTTTCCGTCGTGTCTTTCGCGATAATCCTTTAAAAGTCCGTCTTTGATTTTTTCGTGTTCAATAGTCTCCATATAACAAAATCTCTTGGCTTCTGATGTACATGGAGCAACTAGTGCATCATCTAGTCTTTTTTGCAGATTCTCTGCATTCCCAATGTACATCATTTTCATTGCAGTATGCATTCGAAAAACACCAGGGCTTTGCGGTACTTTGGATACGTTTTCTTTATTGAATTCTAGCCATTCAGACCAAGACATCTAAATCCTGTCAAATCTTTTCTTTTTTTAGCATTTCTCTGAGGCCTGCACACCTATTTCGTATTGTGACCTCAGTTACCCCAGCTGCAACTGATATCTCTTTTTGCGATTTTGCCTCGCCGTTGCTAATGCAGGCAAGATACAATGCTGCTGCGGCAATGCCCATTGGGTCTTTCCCTGCAACCATTCCGATTTTTTTTGCCATGTTAAGGATTACAATTGCCTTTCGCTTTACCTTCTCACTTAGGCCCGCGGTGCTTGCAATTCTTGACACTCCTTTTACAGGGTCTGCAACTGGCATCTTTAGCTCAAGTTCTCTAAAAATTAGCCTATAGCAGCGAGCTACGTCTTTTCTTCTAATATTTATGCCGTTTGCAACATCATCTAGTGTTCTTGGAGTTTCGGTGTTTCTGCATGCAGCATAAAGACATGCTGCCATTAGTCCATGAATTGATCTTCCGCGGACCAATTTTTTTTCCATTGCCTTTCTGTAAATGTATGCAGCTTTTTCAATCACTGCATCAGTTAGTGCAAGTTTGTCTTTTAGCTTGTCAAGCTCATTTAGCGCCTGTCTTAGATTTCTATCAGATGATGCATGGGCCTGTGTCCTGCTGTCCCATGTTCTTAGTCGCTCAATTGAGCTTTTCATTGTAGCAGAAAGTGGTTTTCCAGTAGAGTCCTTGTTTGCAGGATCAATTATAGTTGAAAGCCCCATGTCGTGCATTGTTAGTGATGTTCCAGCACCTACTCTGCTTCTGTCCCCTTCATCCCTTGAAAACGAACGCCATTCAGCTCCTGTGTCTTCAAGCTTTTCTGATATCACAAAACCACAAGTACCACAAAACAGTTCGCCACTGTTTTCATCAGTGATCATTGTGGATTTGCCGCAGCTTGGACAGCGCTGACGGGCAACAACCGCGTTGTTCATAAAGTCTATATAATAATGGCCAACTTCCTTATTAGAGTTTTTACCAAATGTCTCATGGTTATTCGTGGGTAGCTTGAGCTAATTGCTATTCTAATTCTATAGAATGAGAACTTGTACAATGATCCACAACTTAGTTAATCCTAATTTTTGCCTTAGAAAAATTATTTTTTTGTTTGATCTGTAACATTGCAAAACAACAATTACAAAATATTGTAATCAAAAATTTGTTGTACTGTCATTGAGTGATTTTATAAAGTGAGTGTGTGTTTCAAGACAACGATTTTTAAAGCTGTGATAAAATCCACAAAGATATGACAAAATCTGACAAGCCAAATGTCGTAGGTGTAAAAATCCTAAAACAAAATGGTGTAAACGTCGAAGAGCTAACAAAGCAGCTTATAATTAATGCAGCAGTAGAGTTTACAGCATACTATTACTTTACAAATCTGCGTGCACACTGTACTGGAATAGAAGGAGAAGGAATCAAAGGAGTAATCGAGGACGCAAGACTAGAAGACCTAAGCCACTTTGAGTCCTGCATCGAAAGAATATACCAGCTAGGCGGTTCATTGCCAAATGACGCAACACAATTTATAAAAATTTCTGGATGTGAATTTTTGCAACTTCCAAAAAATCCAACTGACCTAAAAGCGATTTTAGAAAAATGTCTAAAAGCAGAGCAAGGTGCAATTATCAACTGGGACAAAGTATGCACGATGACAATCGGAAAGGATCCGATGACTTATGATATTGCAAAAGACATTCTATCTGAAGAGATTGAACACGAGTCTTGGTTTTTGGAGCTATTGTATGGAAGGCCTTCTGGCCATATGAGACGAAGATATTCTGGCGAGCGACCTCATACACGAA
>JBBDOC010000068.1:0-13240 GCA_040877295.1 Nitrosopumilaceae archaeon | reverse complement strand
TTTTGATAGCGAAGAGATTCGCTCACTTTTTGTAGGGTTTCTTTTTACTGGAACAGCACTGCTTCCCATCTGTCCTTCCTTGAAATATTCAGCTACCTCACCAATTTCTGTTCGCTGCAAGTTTCGTATCTCTACTGCAATTTTTTCAAGTGTGGAACCCAAAAGTGCAAGCTGAAACACATATTCTGCATATCTTTCCCTTGGGATGATCTGGGTTGTAACCTCTACAGGGTATAGTGATAATTTCTTTGCAACTCTTTTTTGGACCTCAAGTGCCTTTGCACCCATAAGAGAACCAGTCCCGACAACTCCAAGTGTCTTGCAAAGCAAGACTCGTTTTTTGATTTCCTCAATTCTTTCAATGTGCATTGCCATCTCTGCAGCCCAGTTTGCAAATTTTAAGCCAAACGAGATTATGCTTGCATGCTGGCCATGTGTTCTGCCAACTGCTGGAACGTTTTTGTATTTTATCGCCATCTTTGATAAAAGCAAAGCAAGTTTTGCAACCTTTGGTTGGATTATAGATAATGCATCACGCATTTGCATCGAGGTGCTTGTATCTACTAGATCATTGCTTGTAAGGCCATAGTGAACCCAAGGTCTTGCCTTAGGATTACATTTTTCACTTAGTGCTTCTACAAGTGCTGCTGTATCGTGGTCGCTTTTTGCCTCCAGCTGCTTGATTCTTTTTACAGTTATTTTGCCAGATTTGGCTACAGTGAATATGTTTTTTCCAGCCTCTTTTGGAATCATTCCTATCTCGCTCTGAGATACGGCAGCGGCGCCTTCAATTTCAAGCTGATAATTTATTTTGGTTTGCTCTTTGAAAATTTCTACCATCTCTTTTGTGCCATATCGGCCACTGTCTATAGGTAGAATCGACAACACTGATTCTTTTTTTATATCGAAAATAAATCTATGTTTTATAGTGTATAGCTTGAGGATGCGCCATCAAAATTTATCACAACACCAGAGAGATACTTGATGTTGTTTTCAACAATTGCCTTTACAAAATCCCCTATCTCTTTTGGCTTGCCAAACCTTTTCATTGGCATGGTTTTTTTTATCTCTTCTGCGTTTTGGATTACCTCATGCATACGATCAGTATCTATGAGGCCAGGTGCTATGTTGATGCAGCTGACATCTCTTGCAGCAAACTCCTTGCTTAACAACTTGAAAACACTGGTAAATGCCAGTCTATATGCACTTGAAATCACTAGTTTAGGGTTTGGCTCTTTGATCACACTTGAGCTTATCAAAAAAATGTAACCCCCATCTCGCACTGTTATATTTTGCAAAAGCACACAAAATCCCAAAAATAGCTGGTTGTGATATTTCTGCCAGTCATCTACTGTAACAGAATGAAACTCCTTTGCCGGAGGCCCGCCAGTATTCAATACCAAAATGTCTGTTTCCTTGTTGTTTTGAGCAAATTTTTTCACGCTATCCAAGTTTGATGTATCTAGCTCTTTTTTTGATGTAGCAATTACATCACAGTCAATTGTCTTGAGTGAATCTGAGATAGCCTTGCCAATCCCTCTAGAGCCGCCAACAACAACTGCCTTTTTCATTTTACAACATTAAGAAAATTTCATTCATTTTAAACTAATTGTTTAGTTTTCAGAAAAAACCAGACTGAAACAAAATTATGATTTAAATTGTGTGCAGTTTTCTTCTATTCGATCTTGATGTCCCAATTAACTCCAAAAAAAGTAAGCAACATGGTATACCGAATTGAGCCAGACAAGAGTCGTGGCATGAGGGTACCTGTTACAATTTACGCAGATGACAAGCTTTTAGAAAAAATGATGACAGATAGGACACTATCTCAAGCAATCAATGTTTCAACTCTGCCAGGAATACTGGGCCATGCAGTAGTATTGCCTGATGGTCATGAGGGCTATGGGTTTCCTGTTGGTGGTGTTGCAGCAATGGATGCAGAAGAAGGGATGATCTCTCCAGGTGGGGTTGGTTATGACATTAACTGTGGAGTAAGACTGTTACGCACCAATCTTACAGAACAGGATGTAAGACCAAGACTAAAAGATCTTGTAACGGATCTTTTCAACTCGATACCATCTGGTGTTGGCTCTAAAGGCGCAGTCAGGCTAAACAACTCTCAGCTTGATGAGGTTCTTGTCAGAGGTGTCAACTGGGCAATTGATAATGGATACGGCTCAGAAAACGATGCAGAAGTATGTGAAGAAAACGGACAGATAAAAAATGCAGACCCAAACAAAGTTTCAGACAAGGCACGCAAGCGTGGCATGCCACAGCTTGGCAGTCTGGGTTCTGGAAACCATTTTCTTGAAGTGCAAAAGGTGTCAGAAATTCATGATGAAGTAGCAGCTGAAAAAATGGGAATTGAAAAAAATTCCATAACACTTTTGATTCATTGCGGATCACGAGGCTTTGGCCATCAGGTCTGCAGTGATTATCTAAGAATATCTGAGCAGGCACAAAAAAAATACAACATAACCTTGGCAGACAGAGAACTTGCATGTGTCCCAAACACATCAGAAGAAGGCGAATCTTATAGGGCCGCAATGTTTGCTGCGCTTAATTTTGCGTGGAGCAACAGACAGATGATTACCCACTGGACACGAAAATCATTTGAACGCGTCTTTAAACAATCCGAATCGGATCTTGATATGAAACTGGTTTATGATGTAGCGCATAATATAGCCAAAGTTGAAAAACACAAAATCGATGGCCAGCTAAAATCGGTAGTAGTTCATCGAAAGGGTGCAACTAGAGCATTTCCTGCAAATCGTGAAGAAATTCCCAAAAATTACCGCGATATTGGACAACCAGTTTTTATTCCAGGTTCGATGGGAACTGCAAGCTGGATCCTATTAGGGCAACAAAACTCGATGAACCTTAGTTTTGGTTCTACAGCCCATGGCGCAGGACGCATGATGTCTCGCTCAAAGGCAAGACGAGATTACACAGAAGAACAAGTAAAAAAATCGCTTGCAGACAAGGGGATATTTATCAAATCATTGACAAGGGATGGCATTGTAGAAGAAACTCCACAAGCATACAAGGATGTAGATGCAGTAGTTAATGTATCACATGAATTGGGAATCGCAACCAAGGTGGCAAAATTGATACCAATAGGCGTGATAAAGGGATGAGCGAAGAGGACAAAGACCTTGAGGCACTAAAACAAAAACGCTTAGCAGAAATGCAAAAAAACATTTCATACAAGAAAAAACAAGAAGAGCTCAAATCGTCCCTTGAAGAGAAAAAAAAGAACAAGCCATCGGCGCGTGATACAGTTGTAAAACAACTAGGATATCGTGGTCTTGAAGTTCTAGAACAGGCAGAGATTCAGTTTCCTAACGAAACAAAATTTGTAATTGAAAAACTTGCAGAACTTGTATCATCAGGAGAGGTAAATGAAATAATTGATGGTGGCAAGCTTTTAGCATTATTTAGATCTATTGGAATAAACATTCGCTTAGAAACTAAAATCAACATTGAGCAGGATGGCAAGTTTATCTCGCTATCAGATAAGCTAAGCAAGTCAGCTCAACCAAGCAATGATACTAGTGAATCATGAAGACAGTTTTAGAGATTAGTGCCATCAAGTATGATGAAGAAAAGGGATGCATCATTAAGGCATTAGATGAGCTTCAAAATCTCTGCAAGATTACAGGGGGTTATGAACTAAGCAACCCAACATCACGTTTTGGATGGACTTTTTTTAAAATCTGGTTAAGACCGAATCTTCTTTTTTGTATTAATGAAAAATTTGTAGACATGATTAAAAAATCAAAAGGTCACAAAACTGAGGACAAATTTTTCAGATTTATATCAGATTTTTTTGAATCTCGTGGATGTAATATTAAACTAAAAGTAGTAGAAGCCTAAACCCTTCTTCCTCTTTTACCGCCCTTCTTTCGTGTGGTATCATGGGGAATTGGTGTTACATCATCAATTCGTCCAATCTTAAAACCGCCACGTGCAAGAGCTCTTATTGCAGCTTGTGCGCCTGGTCCTGGGACTCTAGAACCAACGCCGCCCACTGCTCTTACTCGTATATGTAAAGCTGTAAATCCTTTAATTTTAGCAGATTCGACTACAGCGTTTGCAGCTTTCATTGCTGCAAAAGGTGAAGATTCGTATCTGTCTGCATTAACGTGGACACCGCCTGAACTAAGTGCTATGGTTTCTGCACCAGTTAGGTCCGTCATATGGATAATGGTATTGTTGTAGCTGCTGAAAATGTGTGCAATGCCCCATTTTTCTCTCCCAGGGGTGCCTTCTTCTTTTTTTCTTTTTGCTTTTGTTTCGACATCAGAATCTTCTTGAACCGTTTCCTTGATTTTTTCTTCATCTAAGGATTTTGATTCATCTATTTCATCAATTTTTGATTCTGATTCTGACAATGTTAACCCACGCTTTGAAGGGTTTAAAAAACATTAACTTCTAAAATGCATCCAGCCAAGATTTTCTATTCTTAGTATCTTGTTGCCCTGCCAGTACTCAACTCCTCTACCAGCTGTAACAAACCCTATCTCAAAAAGTGAAATTCCTAGTTTTTTGGCATTATTTTTGATCTTTTGCAGTTTTGCAGGATTAACAGTAGCCACAATTTCATATTCCTCGCCTCCATTGAAAACCAAATCCAAAGGATCAATCTTGTTTTTTCTGGCAAACTCTAAAAGATCAGAGTTTGTTGGAAGGTTTGCTATAACAAATTTTTTTCTGCTTTGCTTCGCCATTTCATGAAGAGTAGTGGAAAGACCATCGCTTGAATCCATAGATGATGTAAAATAATTACGGTTTTGCAGTCCAAACCTTAGTTTTGGCTTGGGTTTGAATACTGCACCTGTTGCTTTTTTAGCAAATCTGCTATCTGCCTTTTTATTTCCAAGTAATATCCTTAAACCTGCAGCAGAATAGCCAAAAGGGCCGCTAGTTATTATGATGTCATTTGTTTTAGTCGCCTTTCTTGGAACTATGCTAGAAGATGTGCCTACAAGAAAGACCTGAATGACCAGCTCCTTTCCTTCGTTTGTGTCTCCACCAAGTATTTTGATGTTGAATTCCCCTGATGCAAGGCCAAAGCCTTTGGCTAAATTTTGTATTTTTGATTTTGTAAATTTTTTTGGAATTGTTACAGAAATTATGGCATAAAGTGGCTTGACGCCTTTTGCTGCAAAGTCACTAACACATGCTATGATGCTTTTTCGTGCAACATCTTGCAATTTTATTTTAGGTGGAATGTCTGTGCTTTCAACAAGGGTATCAAGCTTGACAACACATGGCGTCTTGCCTATTTTGAAAGTCTCAACATCTTCAGAAACAAAGTTTTTGTTAAGGTGTCGCTGAAAAATTTTTATTATTTGCGCTTCATTTAATCTGTTCATAACTTTTTTTCACCAAATCAGAAACCTGCTTTTTTATCTCTTGAGCTTTATCAAGATTGTTTGATTCTAATGAAATTCTGATTATATCCTCGGTATTTGATTTTCTTACCAAAACCCAGCTGTTCTCATCCACTATTGCTTTGACTCCATCAATAGTAATGATTTCACTAAACTTTGCTTTCATATTTTCATAGAGTTTTGATATTGTCTTATCATGTAAATCTGATCTGATAGTAATTTTGTCTCTGCTTTGATAGTAATTTGACATGAACTTTAGAATGTCATTAAAGGTTGGGGTTCCAAGCATGGATGCAATTAAACCACTAGTTAGCAACCCGTCTCTACAAAAATTAAACTCTGGCAAAATAAAACCTGCACTGCTACCTTCGCCACCTGCCTGTGCTTTTGTTTCGAGCATCAGATCAATCACATTTGCCTCACCTACCTTGGATCTTTGAACTGTTCCTCCATTTTGTGTGACAAACTTTTCAACCGAGACACTGGTGTCTATGCTAAAAACAAATTTTTTGTATCCTAGTTCTAGTGCCTTTGCAACTCCAAGGCCCAAAGTTACATCAGAGGACTGTTTTTTTCCACCATATACAACAACCAGCCTATCTGCATCCAAGTCAAAGGCAAACCCAATGTCTTTGCTGCCTGTATTTGCTATGAGATCCTTTAGATTATCTGTAGTTGGGTCTGTGCCACGTGTAGAATTGCCAATGTTTTCATTTATGATTTTTACATTACAGCCTAATTTTTTTAAAAGCGATGGAGCCACATCTTTTGCAGCCCCCCCTCCAATGTCTACTGTTGTTTTTGGGTTTCCATTTATCTTGCCAATTAATTTCGCAGCATCATCAACATAGCTAGACTCGATTAATGTTTCAGTCCCAATTTTTGTCTTAGAAGTATCTTGCTCCTTTACAACAGAGTTTAGTTCGTCTTCATTTATTCCTCTTCCATCAACAGTAAGCTTGAGGCCATTCCATTCCAGCGGATTGTGCGATGATGTTACAACTATTCCCGCACCATGCTTTCTTGACTCTCTAAATACAACGGGGGTTGGCACCATTCCCAAGTCAAAAACATCAATGCCACACTGCATCAGCGCAGCAGATGCTGTCTCTTTTATTATGTGGCCAGATGGCCTTGTGTCTGTACCAATTACACATTTTTTGGATTTTACAAGCGTAGAAAAGCTGTTACAGAATTTCAAAACATCTTTTTGCGTAAAATCGTTTCCGAAAATTCCCCTAATACCGGAGATTGATATTTTCACTGAAACCAAACCAGAAAGGCTTTTTATAAACTCTAATAGGAACCGATGCGTGCCTCGATAGCTCAGCCTGGCAGAGCGAACGCCTCGTAAGCGTTAGGCCACGGGTTCAACTCCCGTTCGAGGCTTTATCAAAAATTGTAAAATCAAAATCTAGCTGTTATTATCAACAAGGGTCTCTATGTCAACTTCAAGTTCCTTTCCTAATCCTTTCCACCAAACTCCTGCCTCGTTCATATGCCCTCGTTAATACCCTAAAGTCTCCTTTATAGATCTGCCGGTTGAGCAAAACTTGATCAACAAAACTCAAACAATTTAAACAGAAAATGATCGTGTTACTTTTTTCGCTTTTTTTTGCGATAAATGATAATTGCCAGTGCGCCAGCAGCACAGCTCCAAAAGACTGGCCATCCTAAGGGATCCTTTTGTGGGATCAATCCTAAAAAGGCATAAATCGTTCCTCCAATTAGTCCAAAACCAATCAATTCAAGTATTTTTGACATTTCCATTCCATCATTTCAAAAAGATATATTATTTTGTGATCTTGCTCTTACATGGATAAGTACCTGATAATTGTCTTGATGTTTTTGATTGCAGGAATGGGTATAGCAATAACAAGAGATCCGCCTGTTGTTGTGATGTTTTATACGATGCTTGGCGGGGCAGTTTTGGTAATAATTTACAGCGCAATGAGGGACAGAAAAGAACGAAGAGATCTTAACAAAAGGCGTAAATCAAAAAAGTAATTTTTTAAATCTCTAATCCAAAAGTTTCTGCTATGTCAGAAAACTGCTTGTATGACTCTAGGTATTGTCTGCCTCTAGGAGTGATCACAAAGACGTTTTTTCCATCATACTCTATTTTGTTTATCAGGCCAGCGCCGGTTAGATTTTCGACAAACTTTGCTAGTCTAGAGTGTGAAAGGTTTGCTTTTGTAAGCAGTGTTGTTGTCTTTATTCCCTCTTGACCACATTGGTCTGTTGCAGTAAGAAGGTCAGCTACAATTTGCATACTGGATCTATACACTACCATACAATTTTTCCTTCAAATACTGCAATATAAGAGTATTACCTCACTTAACGATCAGATAAATATAATACTCAACATCTTGGTTCGTTGCAAAATAAATCTAGTCTTCCGCCTTGGTTTGATGCTTTTCTTGGGGTTGCCTACAGATATTATGACCTGAGGATGAACGTAGTCCCGCTGTTTTCGGAAAGAAAGCAGGCTGCGAATCTCTGGAATGAGACAATTCACTGGTGGAATGATCATAGCATAAAACTACGCTTTGTTGAAGCAGGTGACAAATACTGGTTTATCATGGGAGCAGACTCTAAAAAACCAGAAAACAACAAATCGTTTTTCAAAATTTTATCAAAGTCAGAGCATTATGAACGATTCAAGAATGGACATGGAGGTGAAGCATATCTCAGGTTGGGTGTTTATGCGATAATGCATAAAAAAGACGCAAAAGATGATACGGTTTGCAACTGTGGACACAGATTAGATGATCACGAAGAAGGAGATTCAGACGCATGTCTTATAGAAGAATGCAGCTGCAGAAACTTTGAAAGTTTTCAAGTGAATCTTTTAAAAAGAAAAAAAACCATTACTGACATTAAATATCTTCAAGAAGAGCAAGTAAAAGAAGATCCGTTAACATGGAATTGTCTTTATGCTAACAAGTATAAAGAAATGAATTGATAAATTATTCAAATTTTGTTTAATCAGGCAAATTAACTCGTACATGTTTTCCTGGATAGTGCTCGGAAATTTTTTTAGAATAACATTTTCCACACATAACGCCACTTACCTTCCATTCCTTCATTGGCAAGTATTTCTGATCCATTGTCTTGCCACACATTACACAGTTGAATTCCTTTATCACAGTGCAATTTTTCGATTAGTTCTATATAAAAATTAGATCCTATGAGAAAAATCTAGTTAAATATTACTGCATTATAGGAAAATTGCGGTAGAGTCTGGCCAATGTAAACCTCCTGCAATTTTTACATGGTTAGATATCTACCGCGATTTGATTAGAGCAAACTGTGTACTAGTTTCTTGATGTTCTCAATTTCATCTTCTTCTTGTTTTATTTTCTTGTCTACAACACGTAACATTGAATCACTCCATACATTATGAGAAAAGAAATTGTGTTTCGTATTGGCTTCAGTTATTTCATCATCTACAACTGAATCTTCAAGAAATTTGGTAACTACAGTATCTGCAAGCTTGAGTATTCTGCCATTTAGCTTATAACTTCGGAATATGGGCTCTAACTTGCCAATGTCTTCTTTGAATTCCACCTTTGTATCAAGGATTTTTTTATGCAGTATTCTAAAGTAAACGGCTACAAAAAATAGCGTAGCATATCTTTTGGTCTTATGGCCTCCTCGTTTGCCATAGCTAAGTATTTTTTTAGAGTATTCCTTTACAAGATACGGATAAAGCAAAAGTCGATAATCGTCTTTTAGATTTTCATTAAAGACTTCATCATATTTGCTGCCACGCGGCAAAAACTGGGCAGGTGAGCTGTATGATTCAGTAGGTCTTTGCTCTAGTCCTGCTACTAGCGATTGTATTGCATCTTTTGCAACTATGACTTTTTTGTGATTTTCTGGAAGATAGTTGTTGTAAATTGGATCTCCATCGTATTCAGTTTGTTGTGATTTTGTCTTGCTGTCAAAAGATCCTGCCTGAATCTCGTAAAAATATTTGAGATTTTCTAATTGAGATTTTATAGATTTATGAAAGTCCATTAAAGAAACTAGGTCCTTTCCTCTGACTGCATTTTGTGAATTTCTATACTTTGTTATGTTGTTTTGATCCTGTTCGTCATCTGCTTTGATAACTGTTACAGTTATGCTTCCATCTAGATTGTTGGTGCGTTTTGCTTTATCAATAATAGAGTTAGATGTCTGTGCACCATTTACAATTTGAGGCGCATATAGAACAAGGGTGTTATTCTCTAACTCCGCAAAGTCGCTTACTACTATTGTTATTCCATTATTGTAATAGAAGAATTTGTGTGGATTGTTTTGAAGGGTTTCACGAATTCCCTTGTTTACCGAAGTTTTAAACTGCATCCATTGCCTTATGTTTGACTCAAACACATAATCACGGTTTTTGATTACAAAGTCTGTTAGTTCTCGTAGTTTTAAGATGCCAAGTACCGTATTATCGTGTCGAAGCATCTTTTCTAACTTTATGTTTGATTTTTTTCCTGCTGCTGGCTTTTTTATTCTAGCCCATAACTTTTGTATGATTTCCTCAATGTCTATTATCTCGATTGATTCATCTCCCTTGTCGTCCACTTGTTGGTCAGTAACATAACAACACTTTATCTGGAGATTTTTCTCACGTATTTGAGTGACAAGATGTGCCAGCTCTGGACGCATTTTGGTGATATCGCGACCTAGCAGTCGTTTGACGTCTTCTTTGAACTTGGTTATTGCATCTATTGAATGAGATGTGCCATACTTTGATTGAAATAATCTTATTGTATTGTCTGAAAAATCAACTGGCAGATAAGCATCTATTCCAAGATCATTTGCTCCATCAACGATGGCATCTGCAGCATCGTCTTCTGTTGCCTCAAAAACTCTAGTTAAAATCCAATGAAGAAAATTATTTCCTTTCTCTACTTCGTTTTTTGCATCCTCAGCATATTCTCTTATGCTGCCTCGAATATTTTCTGAAAATCCTTCTAATGGTTGACCAACAGTTTGAACTACTAGTGACTGTGAACCAGGAATATATTCAAGCAAGCCATTGTTGTTTAGCTGAGCCAATCTGGTTTTTCTACGATGTTCTATATTTAGAAAAGCAGGTAATTACATAATAACTGAACTAAATCAGATCACCAAAATTACACAGAAGGTGAGGGAGGGAGTCGAACCCCCTTGTATAGGCTCTGCAGGCCCACGCATAACCGCTCTGCCACCTCACCGTAGTCAGAAAAACAACTTGACAACAATTAAACTCTTAGATTATAATTTTGCAAATGGCTTTGCCGCTAGTTTGATATCTTCTGCCTTGATAGTTTTTCTTCCAGCGTGAACTGACATGTCAACTGCGCTTTTAGCTATGTTAGTAGCAACCTCTTCTAGTATTCTCCTTAATTCATCAGCTGATTCATCGCTAACCCGTTCTGCACCTGATTTTTTTAAGATCCTGTACATAGCTGATAACCCAAGCTCGGATGATTTCATCAAAAGAGTCTTTAAAATCAACGATAAAAAACTTTGAGTAAAAAATTATCACCTTGGAATCGATTTATACAGACTAATTTAGAAGGTAATTACGAAAAATCATGAGCTGGCTAATCGATTCTCATATTCATTTATCCGATCCATTCTATGAAAAAGAAATAGATTTTATCATTAATGGCATGCAAAAAATGCAGATCAAAGGATGCTGCGTTTCTGTAGACCATACAACCTCAATCAGAACGCTTGAGCTTTCTAAAAAAAGTGACTTGATACTTCCGTTTATTGGAATTCACCCACAAATGGCTAACCATGAGACTGAGCCAGTGTTGGAATTAATTAATCAAAATTCAGATAAATTAGCAGGAATAGGCGAAATCGGATTAGATAAGACATACGTCAATTCCAAGGAAGACCTTGAAAGACAGGAACATGTTTTTAGACAATTTTTATCACAGGCAGAGAAACTAGAAAAACCAATTTCTATTCATTCAAGAAAAACACTTGATGAAATTTACCAAATCCTTTCATCTTATTCTCTTAAAGGAGTATTACTGCACTGGTTTGATGGAAGCAAACAACAACTGAAAAAAGCAATGGATAATGAATTTTACGTATCGTATGGACCTGTTATGGTATATGCAAAGGATAAACAAGTTTTGTTGGAAAACACAGATGAAGACAAAATACTAGTTGAGACAGATGGACCAGTAAGATTTGCAAAATGTTTTGGACTAAAACCAGCACAGATTAGTTTTATACCAAGTGTTGTCTTTTGTGCCTCAAAGATACTAAGAAAATCATATGATGAGCTATCAAAAATTTTAGAAAAAAATTCAGATGTGTATCTTGGCATATAGGTATAAAACACCCACCTTGATAACCGGATGAGTGGATAGAATCAAAAGACTTGCACTAGATCTTCTCAAAGACTACAAAGAAAGATTTGGAACAGATTTTGCAGAAAACAAAAAAATGTTAGAACAAGTTTCTATAATTCGTTCTAAAGGCTTGAAAAATGAATTAGCAGGTTATATAACTAAATGTATTAAACGTGAGCTTGAAGACATAGAAAGTGAAAAACAGGAATTAGACCAAACTGTTGATGAAAAACAAAGTTTTGAAACTATAGAATCTGTACCTATCTCAGAAGAAATTTCTAGTTAATACTTCACAAAGAATAGAATAAGATTAATTTCAAGTTACAAATTAACCAAATTGAATTGATTACAGTCAAACTGTTTGGCGGTGCAAAAAAAACTTTTTCAACTGATCAAATTATCGTAAATCAAGACAATCTCACAATTCAAGAGCTACTTGATTTTTTAGCAAAAAATAAACCAAAAAATACGAATGAGCTAGATACAAACAATCTTCTTGTTGCCGTTAATGGGACTGATTCTTCCACAATAGGTGGTTTTTCAGCCAAACTAAAGGCAAATGACGTTGTTAGCATAATCCCAATAATCCATGGTGGTTCGACTCGAATCCAGTTTCTAATAGATAATAAAACAGTAGAGATCTTTACAATAAAAAAACAGGAGTCTAATGTCGAGTTTCTTGATGAATTAAGAGAAAAATTTCCAAATATTGTAATTCAAGGTATATCTTCAAATTTTATACTTAACCAAAGCCATGTAAAAAAAATAATTCTATTATCACTTTATGCCAAGAAAAATAACACCTTACTTTCAAAGAAACTTGAAACTGATATAATTATGAGGTTTGCAGGAACAAACCAAATCATTCAGGCAATAAAGATTGTAGGAGTAAAAAACAATGAAGATTTTGTAATCATTGCAATTGGCAAAAAACTACTTTTAGACAAGCTGTACAGTTACCTAAAACCATTTTTGACAACACTTTCAAAAAATAATCAATCATTTCTCAGAAAACAGTTCAATATATCAAGCAGACAACTAGATGCAGCATCATCAAAGACGCCATTAGAAGATTTACTGACAGAAAGAGCAGCAGTATTATTCAGATAGTCTGCGTTTTATTTTCTGTACACTGATAATAGAATCCTCTTTTACCACTGACAGACCGCTTTTGTTTCCAAGGATTTCAACTAATAGTATCCAATCTGGGTTTTCCAATGACACCTTATTTTGCAGGTCTTTTGCAATTTCTGATATAATTTCCTTTGAAGAAATGTTAGAGTTTCGTTTTTCTACAACTATCTTGAAACTTTCATGTTCTTGAATCACACCTATTAATTTTTTCATTTCAGATACAATTGCATAAACATCTGTTATTGAGGTCCCCTGTATTGGAATTATTCTATGAGAGTATCTTACTGACCATGGCTCATCTTCAAGAATTTGCTTAATTTTTCTTATAATAGAATCATGTCCTATCTATGTTTTTAC
>JBBDOC010000067.1:0-13361 GCA_040877295.1 Nitrosopumilaceae archaeon | reverse complement strand
TGCAATCTCTAGATATTCCGAGTCTGGTTTAATTTCAAAAACATCCAATAGCGAATTTATAAAAAATGCATAATCTTCAAGATAACCTGAAATTTTTGCTGAACCATTTTTGTAGGTATGTAAAAGATGGTCGTGTTTGAGTAATTTTTCTTGGATAAACTTGATGCAATTTACAGCAGCTACGAGATATTTTTTCTCGTTTGATATTCTGTATCCTTTTGCAAAAGCTGAAATCATCAACGAATTCCATGATGTAAGAATTTTATCATCTAACCCAGGAGGAATGCGTTTTGCACGTGTCTCAAGAAGTTTTTGTGCGCTTTGTTCAAGTATTGTTTTTACTTGTTCTTCTGAAACTCCAAACTTGAATGCTACAGATGATAGACTGATGTTGTTACACAAGATGCTATTTCCTTCAAAATTTCCGCCATCTGTTACATCATGATAAAGACAAAAAATGTCAGTGTCTTTGCCTAGGATTTCTTCAATTTCATTTTTTTTCCATACATAGTATTTTCCTTCCTCGCCTTCAGAGTCTGCATCTTGCGCAGAAAAAAATCCGCCCTCTTTTGATGTCATCTCTCTTAAAATGTAGTTGAGAGTTTTTTTTATAATATCAAGGTAAAATGGATCTTTTGTTAATTGGTAAGCTTCCACGTATACCATTGGAACAAGTGCGTTATCGTAAAGCATTTTCTCAAAGTGTGGAACAAGCCACTGTGTATCAGTAGAGTATCTATGAAATCCACCGCCTATCTGATCAAATATTCCACCTCTTCCCATCCTGTTTAGTGTCTTTAACACAAATTCCTTAAATTTTGAAATCCCAGAAAGCTTGTAGTATCTCAACAAAAAGGAAAGATTTGCCGAGTTTGGAAATTTTGGTGCACTGCCAAATCCACCAAAAATTGGATCACCTATTTGAATCAGATTTATTGCAGCTTCATCTAAAATTGATTTTTCAAGTTTTACGGGGGTTGTTATTTGCTCAGTTTTTTGTAGTGTTGTAAGAAAATTTTCTGCTGCTTTTTGAATATCTTGTGGTTTTTCCTTCCATGCCTGTGAGAGTTGCCTTAGTATGCTACCAAATCCTGGCCTCCCATAGGAGTCAAGTGGAGGAAAGTATGTTCCTACATAGAAGGGCTTTTGATCAGGCGTAAGAAAGACGCTTAGTGGCCAGCCTCCTTGTCCTGTTGCAATCTGGCAAGTCTTTTGGTAAATGTCATCAATGTCAGGTCTTTCTTCTCGATCAACTTTGATGTTAATGAAATTCTCGTTCATTATTTTTGCAATATCTTCATTTTCAAATGATTCGTGTGCCATAACATGGCACCAATGACATGCGCTGTAACCTATGCTAAGAAAAATGGGTTTGTTTTCATCTCTTGCTTTTTTTAATGTATTTTCATTCCATGAATACCACTTGACGGGATTGTTGGCATGCTGTAGTAGATATGGACTTGTTTCATGAATTAGACTGTTTTCTGCCACGAGAATTCTTTGTTCTAATTATCTATTTGTATGTACGTGGTATTTTTGGTATTTGTAAAGTAAAAAAATGAATTGTGTTTAGAGTTCCATAACGGATTTGACACGCATGTTCCAATGTTTTGAATTAATGTTTGCGTGTTCTTTGCAAATAAACGCTGTATCGTTTGGTTCAGAACCACATTCGTATTCAAGCACATAGTCTGCTTTGTTCATGCATTCGGGTATTTCGCATGCTGGCTTCATGCTCATTATTAGTCGAGTATGGTGGGATTTAGCTGATTTACAATACAGCTCATCAACATGTTTTGAACCGTTTGGTGGATTTGTTTTTACCCGATCTATGCCAGAAACAAAATCTGGCAATGTAAAAATATTATCCCATATGATACTTTTGACATGGGCGAAAAGATGCGCGCAATGGTTTTAACAAAATTAGCCCAAATTGAGACAAAGCCTCTAAAACTACAAATGATTGACAAGCACAAAATAACAGACCAAAGCGAGATACTAATCAAAATTGAGGCGTGCGGCGTATGCCACTCCCAGCTGCATGGTATTGAAGGAGATTGGAAAAAGTATGGGTTTCCTCCAGATCTTCCAACAGTTCCAGGACATGAAATTGTTGGAAAAGTAGTTGAGACTGGAAGCAAGGTAAAAAAGTTCAAGATTGGTGATAGGGCTGGAGTTTCTCCGCTTATGGGTTCTTGCCTGAAATGTGAATATTGCAAGGCAGGAAAAGAAAACTTGTGTGATTCAATGGATGTGCTTGGCGAATCTATGCGAGGAGGATATGCAGAATACGTTAACGTTCATGAAGACTTTGCGACAAAGATTCCTGATTCTATGAAGCCAGCATATGCTGCTCCCTTGTTTTGTGCTGGAATAACAGCATACAAGGCGGTAGTTGCAAGTGAGCCAAAAGAAGGAAAAAAAATTGCAATATTTGGGATTGGTGGAGTAGGCCACATGGCAATCCAATTTGCCAAGATAAAGGGATGCAAGGTAATTGCGATTTCAAGAAACAAAAAACATCTTGATGTTGCAAAACGTTTGGGTGCAGACCAAGTAGTTACATACAAAGAAAACCAAAAAGAGTTTTTAAAAGAACTATCAGAAAAAGTAGGTTCAATTGATGCGGCAATTGTCTTTGCACCTGTTGAAAGTGTAGCAGATTCTGCAATCAAGTCTGTAAAAAAAGGTGGACTTGTTGTTATGGCAACGCTGTATCAGGATATTCGCAGCTTTGATGTCACACAAGAAAAGACAATCAGGGGAACAATTATTGGCTCAAGAAAAGACATGGAAGAAGTTGTTAGATTAGCTGCAAAACATAAACTCGAGGTAGTTTATGAGACCTTCCCACTTGAGCAGGCAAACGAAGTTTTAGCAAAATTAAAAAAATCAGAAATAGAAGCACGGGCTGTACTTATTCCATAAGTAATTTTTAAAAACTGTATTTATCTTAAATAAAACTCGTGTTTTGATCAAGATGTGAATTGTAGACGATGCCATCACACGTATGAGGCTCATCAATCATCTCAAGAAAGCACATCCATTTTAAAACTTGGGAAATGCCAAATACCACACTGTACCTGCAAGGAATATCTTGATGCAATGAGCCAAATTGATGAGGAGCTACTGTAAAATCAATAGTTCATATAGAAAATCAAAAGAAAAAATTCTATGAAAAAGCATCTACCTTCTGATGAGATGAAAAAGGATCTTGACATCCTTTTGTCAAAGATTAATGCTTTAGAAGTTTCAGCTCCAGATGATTATCAAAAAGGAATAATCAAAGTTCTACGTGCTTTAGTTGAAGGACAAATTCATTCAGTTAACGAGTTTGAACATTTGAAAAAGGCAATAGATCTTGTCACACTCCAACTTTTTGAAGTAAAAAACAAAACCAATTCATGATTTTACTATAGTATCACTTAACCCACAACCACTACATTTCATAAGAATGCTATTTTCAAGATCCTTTGCTTTTTGCATCTCAGAGCCACAACATGGGCATTTCATGCATGATATCTAAAACGGCATTATTTATTATGGCTAGTTTTCCATATTGCAGATTGGTTTGTATCGTGTCACCGTCTTTTTTACAATTTGTTCTCTTTGTTCTTTTTGTGAACCCCACATTGGATAAATGGCCAGGTATAGGTTTTCGTAGGGTCCTCCATGAGAAACCCAACACTTGAATTTTTCATTTTTTGTGAAAAAATCTGTTTCGTTAGTTTTCTCAGACTCACCAACATACAGAATGTTAAAGGCATCTTTTATGCGTGAAAATAAGACATAGACAACTTCCTCCATTGGCGGCCCCCACTCTGAAAGCTTTATGGGTCCAAGAAATTCGTAATGAAGAATTTGTATGGTCAAACATTTCAAGATTAATGTTACTAACTTTTCTGTTTTCCGTTTGTAATAGCTAATAAAAGAATAAATTCCTCAAATAAGGCTGTTCAGCAAATGAAAGATCCTCACAACTACAGAAAGGTTGGATATTCTATGATTGTAGTTGCGGCATCATTGGCCATAATAGGATTAATTGGATTGGCAATTGGTGGAGATGTATTATTTGGAGACAGGATTCAACGAATGAAAACAGAGCAGTTCAATGAGTGTCAAGCAAATGGAATGGTTGGCGAAGAATGTGAAAAGTATGTAAAGATGCTAGAAGAGATGGAACGAAGCCCCATCCCATAAATATGTGATTTAAAAAAATCCGTTTTTGTAATCTTCCCACATGTTAAGATTTGATGTGAGCCTGTTCATCTGGAACAGTGAGCCGCCTATTATCCCAGATTGGTAAAATGTATACAAGTAAATTTCTGAATTAGTTGGATCGCTATGTGAAAGGCTCAAGGCAATCATCGTAAAAAAGACAAAAGTTCCAACAAAGGTAAAGAGACTGTTTATTTTTCCACCCAAACCGACAATTCGTTTTGTTGCAGAACCCATCAATGTAATGCTTGATACAATTAAGAATGTGGCACCGCCATTTGATGTGATAAGATCAGTAAACCATTGGATTAGTCCATCGTTTAAAAGTGAGGCATCAGGCATCAGGCCACCCCCACTTAATGCAAAGTTTACAGAGCTAAATAGACCCCCAATGACAAAAAAGAACAACAGTATTTTCACAAATCCTCGCTTAAACGGACTACGAATTTCAGCTGGATTCACAACTTTTTGTGTGATTTTCATTCCATAGATGAATCCTATTGCAAAGGAAGGTGCAAACATGATGTTTATCAAAATTGGGGACTCTTGCCCAATTCTTACAATGTCAGGATGAAACACGAAAAATAATAGCAAGGCAGAAGCAACTGCTACGCTAAAAATTATGAGGTTTGCATTTCTGTATATATGAGACTCTTCTGTAAGGCTATCGTTCCAGTTGTACATGCGGATTTCTGTTTGAAAATGAATTAAAGAAAAGGTCAAAAAATCATTTGTTTAATTAATCAATTCTATTTACCTTTAAGCCATAAGGTACGTGTCTATGATAATGAAACTGCCAATCTCAATAATTGCAATTGGCTCCATAATCCTAGCATTTGGAATAATATTTCATCTTCAAGGCCAAGGAGTGGTTGGCCCTCAAGAGTCATTTATGTATGAAAATCCAAACTGGATAACATATGGCCAACAGATTGCAGTTATTGGAATACTGATTATTGGTGTAGGAATAGTGGTAAAAATTTACTTTACAAAAAAACGTTAGCTTGTAACTCTCAGCGTTACAGTTGAGCGAATTTTTTCTAGTTTTCTAATCTTTGCTGCAATTAATTCATTCATCTTGCTCTCATTTTCTGTTTCTGTTTCAACAACTAGATCGTAATCTCCATATGTTATAGTAACATCTTTGACCCCATCTATTTTTTTTAATTGTAAAAGAAGATCATGTTCTGTTCCTATTTCACAACTCATCAAAACGTAGGCCTTCTCCATTGGTATTAATTTAGTGTGTTTAACCTATTAGGATATCTACATTGTATGACAAACACGCCAAGGGTTCTTTTCTAGATATTTTTGATGATATTCTTCTGCCTTGTAAAAGGTTGAAGCTGGTTTTATCTCAGTTACAATCTTTTTGCCAAATCTTGTCATTGCCGCATCTTGTAGTTTTTCTTTCATCTTTTGTGCAGCATCAGCTTGTTCTTGTGTGTGATAAAACACAGCCGATCTATATTGTTCGCCAACGTCTGGACCTTGTCTATTAAGAGTTGTGGGATTATGGTTACTCCAAAAAATCATCAATAGCTCGTCATAGGATGTAATCGATGGATCATACTCTACCTGAATGGCCTCTGCATGGCCTGTTGTGCCTGAACAAACATCCTCGTAGGTTGGGTTTTCAAATGGTCCACCAGTGTACCCTACCATTGTAGAAGTAACGCCTTTTACTTTTCTGAATAATTCTTCGACTCCCCAAAAACATCCTGCTGCAAAAGTTGCCTTCATAATCATAATTTACCTAGTTCTTTTAATAAACTCTAAGACTAGAATCCTGCCAAAATTGGATCTGCGGGTTTCATAATTTCACGCAACAGTATGGTAGCAAATGACCCCCGTGAAAGTGTAAAGGATACAGTGTTGTCATTTATGGTATAATCATCAATTTTTACAGATACGTGTCTAAATCCACCTTCGTTGCTTGCCTCTTGCATTTCCCTTATGAAAAAATCCTTTGGCGAAACCTCCTCTTCTTTTAAAATTTTTGATATTTGATAATCAAATCTTGTTTTCTTAAAATATGAATATCCAACAAATGGGACGGCTAGCATCTGGCTAGGATCGTTAACAAATCTTCCAATCAGGCCATTTTTGTCATAACATACATCATTTTCTTTTGGCAAAAACAAATCTTCGCCATCTAAGAATGCCATGCTCAGAGTTTTATTAAAAATAAAAGACTGATAGGCTTGAATGTAAAGCCTTTTAATTGAAATTGGCAATGCTCGAATTGCAGTTAATGAACTGCCAGATTTTAGAAGTTCATTAACAACAATTCGCTCAAGATCCATTTGTGGTGGAATTTTTTCAGCAAGTTGTGGAAGCGCAGACTTGTCTGCTAGCTGCTGTCGCAGTTCATTGTTTTCTTGGGAATCATACTCTGATGTAAAGCTCAAGAGCAAATTTGTTGCTTTATCAAAATTTCTCTGTACTAGAGATTTGCCAATTTTATGAGTGACTGGTCTTTTTGCACCAAATCTCTGATACCCATAAAAGTTTAGAATTTTGTTAAATTCAGAAAATTCTGTAATGTTTGAGTTTGCACCAGTTATTTTGATTTTAAAGTGGTTTCCAATCATATCTTTTTTTGATAATGGTTTTTGGACAAACCCAATTCTTTTCAAGGAATATTTTTTGTCTGTTATACTGTCAATTGATTGTGATTTGTTCATGGAACAAGCGTATTGTTCTGTTGTTGCGGCAGCATCTTTTAGGCCAAGCGCTTTTAATCTTAAACCATGCTTTTTGAAAACATCATTTAATGCATGATGTGTATCAATTCCGTGTTTTTGTAGTTTGTAAACTGCATAGCCAGGTTTTTCAGTAATTGATGATACTACTTTTTTTGATAAAACTTCTGATACTATAAAATCCTCATTTTGAATTCTAATTTTTCCTCCACAGCCAGAAAATTCTGTACTGTATACTAGAATTCCAATTTCTTTATCGATTTTAGGTATCACTTTTCTATTATTACAGTGATAAACTGAGAAACTGAAACTTCATCATTTTGTGCTCCTAAAAGAACCTTGTATGTGCCAGACAATGCGTTGTTGTTTGCGTCTATTGCTACTGAAATTGACGCTGACTCATTTCCTGATATTTCTTGCTCATCCTTATCAAGCGAAACTACAATGTCTGAGAATTGTGCAGTGTTAGATGAAGTGAAGGATATTTTTCCATCTGATGATGGAATAACTTTCATTGAAAGTTCTGCTTTTTCTCCTTTTTTCAAAGTAATTTCAGTTTGTTCTAGTTCGATTTGAAATGGAAGCGGAATTGAGGTATCAAGAACAGCAATATTGTTTTCAACCCACTCTGTAAACCATATTTTGTCATTTTGAATTGTAAAATCAAATACTTGAGCAATGCCACAATCAGCCATAGGATCACAGTCTGCCCAGATTGGATTTTTAGATGGAACATTATACTCAACAAGTGATTCTGTGCTTGGATCAAAGACTCCAATACGGTTTGCTGACTGCTCATTGAAAACTAGTCTGCCTTTTTGATCAAAGTCAGTCCAATAGGGACCAGATACTGGTGTTTTGATAAGACCTGTTGCATTTCCATATGATGAAATATCAGGTTTTGATGTAATGTATTTTGTAAATTTTTCAGAGAGCGGATCAAAACTATAAAAAAAACTGCTTGATGTGTCTACTATCCATACTCTTCCATCATTTCCTACAGAAATGCCATTTGGTGCATTCATAGCTTGAAGCTGGAAAACTTTGATAAAATCAAAGAGCGGAACGCCTGTGTCTTTAGCTAAAGCGCTTGCCTCAAAGTAGCTTTTTTGGTCAAACTTGACAAGAGCGCCACCCTGCCTAAATTGCCAGTTTGTATACCAAATGCTGCCATCAGAACCCACTGCAAATGCTCCTGTAAATGAATTCTCAAGAGGCGAGGTTACAATGTGATAAGCTGTTTCCCCATCTAATTGAGTGACAGGATCTAAAAATGTGATTTTGTTACCTGTAAAATCGTTGATTATGATTTGTGAACCTGCTATCTCAAGACGTTGTGGAAGTGCGTCTCCTGATGATGGATAACCATGTCGATAATATTTTCCATCCTCAATTGAAAATTTCCAAACAGAGTCATGTGCCTCATCTGTAAACCACAGTGAGCTATCTGGAGAATATGCAATTCCCCACATCATAGAACGAGCCTTTGGTGGCCATTCTGGATTTTCATATTCTGTAAATGATTCTGTTTCTGAATCAAACTTTGCAAGTTTTCCCGTATTGACCTGTGCAAACCAAACATTGCCATCTGGATCGGTTGTTATGGCAAGCGGTTGAGTGCATTTTGTTGGGATTTCGTATTCTCTAATGTAGGTATTTGATTTTGCGTCTTCACTGCCACAAAACTGTGCACGTTGATCATCAGGAAAATTATCAGACGGGGTTCCTGTAACTGTGGATTCATCTTCAGGTGGAGGCAGCAGATTAGGAATTGCAAGTGTTACAGTAGAAGTAACAAGTATGATACCAAAAAATGCTGCCACGATAAGTCCTTTTGTCTTTTTCTTCACAGATGCAAAAATATCCAGCCTTGTTATATCTTATTCCAATATGACAAGCAAGATTTGATAGTGTGTTATAGTAATTTGTATTTTCCAGTTATCTTATCTATTAGATCTTCTGGAGCAGGTCCCAATGAAATGCATGTAGTAGTTCCAGGTTCGATTTGGGTGTGTCCTGCATCTGAAACTTCAGACCAAGGAACATTTAATGAAATTGCAAGTTTTTTTATTTCTTCGATCTCTTTAAGACTGTCTACTTTAACTACGATTTTTTCTTGACCGCCCCACCATTCCTTAAACCAAGCAGGATTTGATTTTCTTACATTTTCAGCACCAAGCAATGATGCATGTGCTACCTGAGCTGCAATCTTTCCTTTGCCCATCTCAAGATCAGTTCTTACTGCAATAACCTGTTTTATACCTGCCATGTATATGGTGATAAACAGACGTTATGAAAAACTTTTGAATTAAATAATTGCACCTTGAATACCATTTGTGGACTATGATGTTGTAATAGCAGGTGGAAGTATCGCAGGCTTGATCTGTGCAAGAGAGATTGCAGAGAAAGGCCACCGTGTTTTAGTTATAGAAGAAGATTATGAGATAGGAACGCCTGAACATTGTGGAGGACTAGTAAGTGTTACAGGATTACAAGAGTTGGGGGTAATTCCGCACAGAAAAACATATGAGCATAGAATAGAAACTGCTGAGATTTTTTCGCCAAATGGTAAGAGCTTTGTCATAAATTCAGCAAAACAAAATGTCGTAGAAATTAACAGAAGAGAGCTAGACAAGCAAATAGCACACCAAGCACAACAAAATGGTGCTGAAATCAGAGTAAAGACTAGCTTTCATGAAATCACAGATAAGGGTGTGAAGACATCAGATGGAAAAATAAAATGCAAGATTATTGTTGATGCTAGAGGTGTTGCGGCTCTTATAAACAGGGAAAGAGATGGAATTCTTTCTTCTGCACAATATGAAGTATATGCAGATTGGATAAAGAAAGGAAAAGTCGAAGTCTATTTTGATCAAGAAAAATATCCTGGTTTTTTTGCGTGGATAATTCCATCATCAGATGGAATTGGAAAGGTCGGTGTTGCAGGCAGAGCAATAAATGTCTCTTCTACAATTGAGGAGTTTCTTTCAAAGAAGGGCAAGTATTCAATTATTAGAAAAATTTTTGCTCCAATCTGGATAAAAGGTCCAATTGAAGAATTTGTAACAAACAACGTGGTGACGATTGGGGATGCTGCAGGACAATCAAAACCAACAACAGCCGGTGGAATCTATTCTTGTGGTATTGGAGGCCTGCTTGCTGGAAGGGCAGTTTCAAAATTTTTAGAGATTGAAAATAAGGAATATCTTAAAGAATATCAAAAAAAGTGGAAGAAAAAATTTGGAAAAGAGTTTGATAAACAATTACTTGCAAGAAGACTACTTGAAAAGTTGGATAATGAATCAGTAAACAAATTATTTAACTCTATAACGCCTGAAATTGTAAATGAGATTTCAGAAAGTGATGATTTTGATTTCCACACGTCTTCAATAATCAAACTTCTTGGTGTCAAACGATCTTTTGGTGTAGCTCAAACAATTCTTGGTAGAGAAATTAAAAGACTTTTGACTCAATAAAATGAGAATGCTCTAAGCAAGGTATAAATTCGGTCGCAAGAAAGTCAGCACAATATGTCTTCTACTTTGTCGTTACCTGTTTGTACTTGTTGCCATAGACATATCATGCCAAATGACAAGTGTGTCAAGTTCAACTGCCCAAATTGTGGCACGGTTTTGATATGGAGATGCCAGAGCTGCAGGGAGGCTGCAAGGGCTTATACTTGCGAGTCTTGCAAATTTGAAGGGCCATAAAATGGCGAGATTACTAATTATAGCCAAAGTTCTCCCTACCGGAACAGAAGTCGATCTAGACAACTTGGCAAAGAAGATCAAGGGCGCACTCAGGGATGGAGTTGTATTAGCAAAATATGAAAAGGAGCCATTGGCGTTTGGATTGTATTTTATCAAGGCAGAGTTTCAATTAGATGATAGAGGGGGACAGATGGACTCACTTGAAAATGCAGTCAGATCTGTAGATGGAGTAAGTGAGTTTGAAGTGTTAAACATGAGCAGAATGTCAGTTGATGTAAAATAGGTGGGTTAGTTGACGCGCAAAGATGATGTTTTACAGCTGAAAGTGGGGGAAGCAAAACAGCGAGATGTAGGTAAAAAGCGTGTAAGAATGAGTCCTGAGGCTATGGATTTTTTGAAGGTGGCTCCAGGAGACGTTGTTGAGATTACAGGCAAAAGGGCAAGTTGTGCAGTAGTATGGCCTGCAGATGAGGATGAAAAATTCCCAGATATCATCAGGATTGATGGGCAGACAAGAAAGAACATTGGTTCTGCAATAAATGATATTGTAAAGATTAGAAAAATTTCTGTAAAGGCTGCAAAATCTGTTGTACTGATGCCAGTAAGTGATGTTGTAACAGTCGATAAAGAATTTACTGATTTTGTAAAGAACAGATTGAAGGGCTTGCCGCTATCACAAGGCGATGAAATTTCAGTCATGATACTTGGAAACTCGATGGATTTTAAAATTAACAAAATCACTCCAAAAACCGTTGCAAAGATTGACCGTTCAACAACACTTTCTATTCTGACAGAGGCTTCAACTGACCGTAAGCTACGTGTTACCTACGAAGAGGTCGGCGGATTAAAAGAGGAAATTAGGGCGATGAAAGAAATTGTAGAGCTTCCTTTGCGACATCCCGAAGTGTTTAGTAAACTTGGAATAGAACCGCACAGTGGCATTTTGCTTTACGGTCCACCGGGATGTGGAAAGACCTTGATTGCCAAAGTACTTGCAAGCGAATCAGAAGCAAACATGTATTCAATAAATGGTCCTGAGATAATGAACAAGTATTACGGTGAAACCGAAGCTAGGTTAAGAGATATTTTCAAAGAAGCAAAAGACAATTCTCCAAGTATAATATTCATTGATGAGATAGATGCCATTGCACCAAAACGTGAAGAGGCATATGGTGACGTAGAAAAAAGAGTTGTGGCCCAACTTTTGGCGTTGATGGATGGTCTAACTGATAGAGGCAATGTCGTAGTTTTAGGTGCAACAAACAGACCAGACAGTGTAGATCCTGCCCTTAGAAGACCTGGCAGGTTTGATAGGGAAGTAGAGATTTCTGTTCCAAATCAGGAGGGGAGATATGAAATTCTACAAATTCACACACGTGGAATGCCTATTGCCCAAGACGTAAATTTGAAAACACTTGCGGATGAATTTTATGGATACACTGGTGCTGATATCAAATCACTGTGCAGAGAATCTGCAATGAAGGCCATAAGGCGATATCTTCCAGAAATTGATTTAGAGACAGAAAAAATTTCAAGCGAAGTATTGCAATCAATGGAGGTCACACTACAGGATTTCTATGATGCAATGCATGAAGTTGTTCCAACTGCGATGCGAGAATTTTATGTTGAAAGGCCAAAGGTTTGGTGGCAAGACGTTGGTGGATTAGATGATGTAAAGGAGACATTAAATGATAATTTGATCGTTGCAATGAAGGAACCTGCCAAGTTTCAAAAAATGGGCATCAAGCCACCAAAAGGTGCATTGCTTTACGGGCCACCCGGATGTGGGAAAACACTACTTGCGAGGGCACTTGCTACAGAAAGCGGAGCTAATATGATACTTGTTCGTGGGCCTGAGATACTATCAAAATGGGTAGGAGAATCAGAAAAGGCAATAAGAGAGATATTCAGGAAAGCAAAAACGTCATCTCCATGTGTTGTTATTTTTGATGAGCTTGATTCTCTGGCAAGATTCAAGTCAGGAGAAGAAAGCGGGGTTGGAGAAACAATACTTAGTCAGCTATTAACAGAGATGGAAGAAGGAGGCTCTACAAGGGTGGTAGTCATTGGAATTACGAATAGGCCTGATCTACTTGATAGTTCTTTGTTAAGATCAGGCAGACTAGATCTTGTTCTTTACGTACAACAACCTGACGAAAAGGGACGATTAGAAGTCATAAAAATTTTGACAGAGAAAATGCCACTTGCAAATGATGTTAAACTAAAGGAAATTGCACTTGCAACACAAAACTATACTGGCGCTGATCTTGCAGCATTATGCAGAGAAGCTGCAGTTCATGCTATGCAGAATAATTCAAACAAGATAACAAGTACCGATTTTGCTGCTGCATTAAAGAGAGTAAAACCGTCTATTACAAAAGAGGTGGATCAGTGGTACAACACAGTCAAAGAAACAATCTCAAATGTAGTTCCAAAGTCAATTGATAAAACATTTTATGGATAAAAATGGCCTCATTACCGCTTATCAATCAAGCATTTGAAAAAAAAAAGGAAAACGGCTCACTTACAGACGAGGAGCTAGTAAAAAGCTTAGCAAAATCTGGAATGGTAATTCCTGAAGACAGGTTTAACAAAATATTGCTTGATTTGGAAATACTAGGAAAGATTAGAGTTTCTTGGCTTACCAAAGATACACGAAGAATCGAAGCTATAACAGAAGAAGAAATTGATGAAGTTGATTTGCAAAACAAGGAATCAATGGAAAAAG
>JBBDOC010000066.1:0-13422 GCA_040877295.1 Nitrosopumilaceae archaeon | reverse complement strand
CTGCTTCTTTTTTCAAAGTTACAATTTTTGTTAGAACGATTTCAGAAAGACTATGATTATTTTTTATGAAGATGAAATCATTTGAATCAATTTTTTCAGTGTCTAGTAGATGAGAAGTGACTCTTAAAAGATCATTAACATGTTTTTTAATGTCATTAAATTCGTCACTGTATACTTTGTTAAGAAGTAAGACCTGTTCATCTTTTAATTTTTTGAAAAATCTATCTAACTCAACAATATTTTCCCGCATAGTCTCAATTATTCTAAGCAAAAATTCGCTTTTTTCTTCGCTATCTTTTTTTCTTGAAATAAGTGACCCAGTCTCTGCTGGTTTTTGAAGTGTGGAGGCTTGTTCTAATATTACATTTTGACTTAGATCTTTTAATAAACTATTTTTAATGTCGGTAAATTCGCGTTCAATCTCAGTATCATCCTTTTTAACAAAAGTTGAAGGGACTTCTAAAGTGTAATCAAACTTTACATGCACATCATCTTGTATTTGTTCCAAGTATACATTCAAAACCGTCTTAACGTCAAATAGGTTCTTTGCAAGAAAGGTACTTTTTCCTCTTCTAAATTGAATTTCTGTTGGCCATGTTGAGGAGAATTTTTCAAAGTTTAAGTTTGTTAATTTTGTTAAGATTGTCCCATATACTGCTGCAATGTTACCCTTTACAATCAGTGATTTTGTAATTTTTGTTTCAGGCAAAATCACTCGCCTTAAAAATTCTGATTTTTATTAGTGATTTAAGACATGCAGTAATTGGTAAATCCTTAAACACTACATTGATTTTTGTAAGCAAGAAACATCTTGTCATCATTTATTATAAGACGATTCTAATATTTTAACATCAATACTTGTTGTCTCTAATTTGAATAAGACATCAAGATATAATAATGATTAAGAATTTCATTTTGCCATGAATGCCGTAAAAATTCCAAAGATAATTAATTTTGGAAAAAACGCATTAAGCGAAACACAGTATCCAAAAAATGCACTTGTAGTGACAACCGCACCACCAGAAATTTCAAAAAAATGGCTTGACAAAATGGGAATTAAAGATTACATGTTATTTGACAAAGTTACACCAGAACCATCAATTGATGATGTAAAAGCTGTGGTTTCAGCATTCAAAGACAAGAACCCCGCAGTGTTGATCGGTCTTGGTGGTGGAAGTTCGATGGATGTTGTAAAATATGCCTCATCAGAAATGGGTAAACAAAAAATTTTGATTCCAACCACATTTGGCACAGGAGCTGAAATGACGACGTATTGCGTTTTAAAATTTGATGGGAAAAAGAAGCTGTTGCGTGATGACAAATTTCTTGCAGACATGGCAGTAGTTGATGCATACTTTATGGATGGGACACCAGAGCAAATCAGCAAAAATTCTGTCTGCGATGCTTGTGCACAGGCAACAGAAGGCTATGACAGCAAACTAGGAAATGAATTCACAAGAACACTATGTAAAGAAGCATTTGATGTCTTGTATGATGCCATAATAAATGACAAGCCAGAAAACTATCCTTATGGTTCAATGTTATCAGGCATGGGCTTTGGTAATTGTTCTACAACACTTGGACATGCGTTATCGTATGTGTTTTCAAATGAGGGAGTGCCGCATGGATACTCGCTTTCATCATGCACAACTGTTGCACATAAATTCAACAAATCAATTTTCTATGAAAGATTCAAAGAAATAGTAAAGAAGCTTGGTTTTGAAAAACTAGATCTCAAAACACCAGTTGATGCAGCAGCAGAAACTGTAATGACAGACAGAGGACACTTGGATCCTAATCCTATTCCAGTAACAAAGGAAGACATAATGAAATGTCTAAATGACATCAAAACAGGAAACCTGTAATTCCAAAAACATTTTTTGATTTTTTATAAAGTACGAAATTCATAAAACTTCCTAGACTTTAATAACGTCAAAAAATACCCTAACTGATAGAATCATGACGCGCTTCTTAAAGTTTGGAATTCAAAATGGTCTTAATGTCGCAAGAGCTGGATATACTGAAGACCAAATCTTAACTGCGTGTCTTTTAGCTGATAGAACAGGATATGATTCTATATGGTATATGGACCACACAAATGTCCCACAGTGGAAAAACGCGGTGGTCCTTGACCCCTGGGTTATGTTATCTGCGATTGCTGCAACAACAAACAATGTTGAACTTGGTACATGTGTTACCGATGCAATACGCAGACACCCATCAAACATTGCCTTAGCTACAATTACTTTAGACAGAGTATCAAAGGGCAGAGCTACACTAGGCATTGGAGCAGGGGAAGCACAGAATCTAAAAGAATTTTGTATACCATTTGAAAAACCAGTTTCAAAATGGGAAGAACAAATCCAAGTCATAAAATTGCTTTTTAATTCTACACCTGACAATAGAGTTAGCTATGATGGAAAGTACTACAAACTAGAAGATGCGTGCCTTCAGGCAAAACCGATTAGAAAACCATATCCACCAATATACATGGCAGCTGGAGGCCAGCGAACGCTTGAGCTTACAGGAAAATATGGAGAGGGGTGGATTCCAATTGGTTATACGCCTGAGCTTTTTGAGGATCATGCTGCAATTATTAAAAAATCAATGAAGGAAAATGGTCGAGATGCTGAAGACTTTAATTTTGCACTAGACATTGACGTATACTTTTCTGATGATGCTGAAGAATCATGGGCAAAAATGAAGGAAGCCGTAAAGGTCAGTTTATTCAAGCCAGAAGTTTTACGTGTTCACAACCTAAAAGAAATTGAAGGATTTGATTTTAAAAAATACTTTACAGAATATTCCATGTCAAATCAAGAATGGATTGTAAAGATGCGTGAGGCTGCAAAAACAATACCTGACCCCATAGCACGATCCTCAACTGCTGTTGGAACACCAGATGATGTGATTCCAATATTTGAGCGTTTTATGAAAGCAGGTGTTAATCATTTTATAATTAGATTTTGGGGCAAAAATTATTTTGGATCAATTGATAAATTTGCAAGCGATGTTATGCCGTATCTAAGAGAAAAATCAGAAACTAGCAAGACCTTTTTCAAGGGTCTATAAACAAGCTAGTTTTAGATTTAATAGTATTTCAAAAGGAATCAAGACTAGATGCAGCTATTAGGACGATTAGAGATAAAATCAAAGGAAAAGATTATCGAGTTTTTAAATCAGGAACATACTGGAAGGATCTGCAGTATTGATGAAAATGGCTATCCTCAGATTATTCCGATGAATTTTGTGTTTTTAAATGATTCAGTATACATGCATTCTCATACAAGAGGCCAAAAACTAGACAACATCAGACGCAATGACAAGGTAGGCTTTGAAGTAGATAGAAGCTTGGAATTTTTGCCATCATATTTTACACATCCTACTGATGCATCACAAGCTGATACGCTTTACATTAGTGTTGTAATCAAAGGCAGGGGAGTAATAGTAGAGGACAGAAATGAAAAAACAGTTGCACTAAATGGCTTGATGAAAAAATATCAGCCAGAAGGAGGATATGATCCAATCAAAGAAGATATGGAAGTTTTAGATGAAGTAACAATTATCAAAGTAATACCTGAATCGATGAAAGGGAAATACAAGATAGGACAACACATCCAGAAAAATGAGCGAATAAAGTTGGCACAACAAATTCTTGAACGAAACTCAAAGACTGCAAAAGAGACATTACAAGTTATGGGCTTTGAGGCAATAGATGGTGGCGTTAAGATGGTTGAAGAGCCATTGTGGTAGAATCTGAAGCCATTGTGGTAGAATCTGAAGCCATTGTGAAATAAAGGGTTGTAAATAGTAAAGAGTGTTTTCTTCGAAATTATTTTACGTGAGTAAACTTCCAATTTTATCTTATGGAAGACAAAGAGCTAGCTGACTATGTAACAGAGTGCCTCAACATTATTGATGATAATCTTGAGATTCTCTCAAGCATTGAGTTTGAAATTGACCAACAAAAAGATGATGAGATTATTCCTAACATGCATCTTCATGATTTAATTGATATGACACAAGATGTAGCAGAGTCTGTAAAGATTAGAAAAGCAGAAGCTAGCTACATGCATCGACAGTTTGATTAACTGTTTTGTGATTAGCTAGCTATTACTTCGATTGGTTTTTCTTTTGCTTTAGCTTCTTTTTTCATTTTTGCTAGCAAAGCTGCAAGTTGTGCATCATGAATCTCATCTAGTGTTTCGCACATACAACATCATCTCTTTTCAAATACTTAAACACTTTTTATGATTGATAATGATTAGACGTCTTTTGTTGCTTCACTAGCACATGTGTAAGAACAAAATACGCTTGTTAGACTTTGGTATTCTCTTCCACAGTGTCTGCATTCCTTTAGAAGCCTCATGTCCTAAAATAGAGCGTTATCATATATAACTGCGATCTAAAATAACAAAAACATTATAAAATAATTCAAAAACAAACTTTCAGAATTACCATTGCTTTAAATTCAGTTTTTAAATATTTTTGTTGTTGCAACAGATACCAAGTTTTCAGATAGTATCAGATTATCAGCCAACAGGCGACCAACCTCAGGCAATAGAATCACTAGTTAGAGGAGTAAGACAAAACAAAGTTCAAACACTTTTGGGTGTAACAGGAAGTGGCAAGACATTTGCTATTGCAAATGTTATACAGAGAACTGGAAAAAATACACTTGTAATTTCACATAACAAGACACTTGCTGCACAGCTTTACTCAGAATTAAAACAGTTTTTCCCAAAAAATAATGTGGGATATTTTGTTAGCTATTATGATTATTATCAACCTGAAAGTTACATTCCACAAACAGACACTTACATAGAAAAAGATACTCAAATTAATGAAAAAATTGAAAAAATGCGACTAGAGGCAACTGCCATGCTGCTTTCAGGCGAGCCTACAATAATAGTTGCCACAGTATCATGCATTTACTCACTTGGTTCGCCTCGAGACTGGGAAGAAATGTCAATTACTGTCTCACAAGGAGACAAAATTGAGCGTGCAAATTTAATAAAAAAACTAGTCAATGCCAGATATGAGCGCAATGAGATGGAGCTTGTGCCTGGCAATTTCCGTGTAAAAGGCGACACAATCGACATAATACCTGCGTATTCTGATGATATTGTTAGAATTTCCTTATTTGGTGATGAGGTAGAAAAAATATCAGTTTGTGATTATATAACACTAAAAGAAAAGCGAAAGACCTCAACTATCAAAATATTTCCCGCAAAGCACTATCTTGTTGCAAAAGATGTAAGAGAAAAAGCAGTATCCTCAATCAAAGAAGAGCTAAAGCAACGGCTACCTCAGCTAAATGAACTTGAACGACAAAGACTTGAAATGAGAACAAAGTTTGATCTTGAGATGATCGAAGAGCTTGGATATTGTTCTGGCATTGAAAATTATTCAAGACATTTTGATGGAAGAAAGCCTGGTGAGAAAGCATTTTGCCTTCTTGATTTTTTTGGAAAAGATTTTTTGCTTGTAATTGATGAATCACATGTTACACTTCCACAGCTTCATGGAATGTACAAAGGTGATAATTCACGAAAAAGAGAGCTTGTAACCTATGGGTTCAGGCTGCCAAGTGCATATGATAACAGGCCACTAAAATTTGAAGAGTTTGAAGAATACATAAAAAATTGCGTTTTTGTTTCTGCAACACCATCTGAATATGAAAGAAAAAAATCATTTCAAATCGCAGAACAGCTTGTCAGGCCTACAGGACTTGTAGACCCAATAGTTGATACAAGGCCAACAAAAAATCAGATGGATGATTTGATTGTAGAGATTAAAAAAAGGGCAGAAAAAAACCAGCGAGTTTTAGTAACAACTCTAACAAAACGAATGGCAGAAGATTTAGCAGAATATCTATCAAAAAAACAGATCAAGGTTCGCTATCTGCACTCTGAAATAGAAGGACTTCAACGTACAGAATTAATCAGGCAGCTAAGACTAGGCGAGTTTGATGTTCTTGTTGGAATAAACTTGCTAAGAGAAGGCCTTGACATACCCGAAGTCTCACTTGTAGCCATACTAGATGCAGACAAGGAAGGATTTTTGCGCAATACAACAAGCCTTATTCAGACATTTGGCAGAGCAGCACGAAATGTCGAAGGTGCTGTCATCATGTATGCAGATATTACAACACAATCAATGAAGACGGCAATCTCTGAGACAAATAGGCGTAGAAAAAAGCAGTTAGAGTACAACAAAGAGCGAAACATTACACCAAAAACTATCATAAAATCAATTCCAGCACAAGTTGCAACACTTGATGATATAAAACACAAATCAGGCCATGATCTTGCAAAGGAAATGATTGAGATTGAAGCAGAGATGAAAAAGTTTGCAGAGAATTTGGATTTTGAGCGAGCAATTGAGTGTAGGGAAAAAATAAGGCGAATGCAAAAGGAGCTAGAAAAGAAAAATGAACGCTAAATTAAAAATTCGCGGAGCAAGACACCACAATCTAAAAAACATTGATCTCGATATCCCAAAAAACAATCTTGTCGTAATCAGTGGCTTGTCTGGCTCTGGCAAGTCAACACTTGCATTTGATACAATTTATGCTGAAGGGCAAAGACGCTATGTAGAGTCATTGTCTGCATATGCAAGACAGTTTTTGGAGATGATGGACAAGCCTGATGTTGATTCTATAGAAGGGTTATCTCCTGCAATATCAATTCAGCAAAGAACAACAAGCAAAAATCCACGCTCAACTGTTGGCACTACAACTGAGATCTATGATTATCTAAGATTGCTTTATGCAAGAATTGGAATTCCCCACTGTACAAACTGTGGACGCAAGATCTCAAACCAGTCAGTTGAATCAATTTGTGATTCTATCTTACGTGATTTTGATGGAAAAAATATTCTTGCTTTAGCTCCTATAATACAACGAAAAAAAGGAACGTATGAAAAACTCTTTGAGCAGATAAAAAAAGACGGGTATTCTAGGATTCGTCTAGATGGGCAAATAACACAGCTTGATGAAACGCCAACACTTGACAGACAAAAGTGGCACAATATCGAAATTGTTGTAGACAGAATCAGCGTTACAAAGTCTGAAAAAAGTAGGCTTTTTGAGGCAATCCAGACTGCACTAAAGGCTGCAAAAGGCTCTGTTCTAGTCTCAGATGAAAGCCAAGACAAGGTGTTTTCTCAAAATAACGCATGTCCCTATTGCGGCATTACAATAGGTGAGCTTGAGCCTAGAACGTTTTCTTTTAACTCCCCATTTGGCTCGTGCAAGGCCTGCAATGGCCTTGGCGTAAAAATTGAATTTGACCCAGATTTAGTAATACCTGACAAGTCAAAATCAATACTTGATGGGGCCATAGTCCCATGGAGCGGCAGATTTTCCTCATTTAGAAAGCAGGCACTGCAACATGTTGGAAAAGAATTTGGATTTAATCTAATGACTCCAATTAACAAGCTAACACCAAAACATCTCAGAGTAATTCTTTATGGAACAGACAAGAGAATTCGCTTTAGATACGAATCAAAGTCAAGTGACTCGTCTTGGGAGTATACTGATGCATTTGAAGGAGTGTTAGAAAATCTGCAGCGAGTCTTTATGGAAACAGACTCTGAGGCAAAAAGAGAATGGCTAAAGCAGTTTATGCGTGATACCCCATGCAATGTCTGTAATGGAAAAAAGCTAAAGCCTGAAGCTCTTGCCGTCAAGATAAATTCGATGAACATAATGGATGTTTGTGATCTATCAGTTGATGCGTGCTATGAGTTCTTTAACAGTCTAAAGCTAACAGAAACAGAACAGTATATTGCGCGAGACGTACTAAAGGAAATAAAGGAACGATTAGAGTTTCTAAAAAATGTTGGATTAAATTATCTTACATTAAATCGTCTAAGCTCAACTCTGTCTGGAGGAGAATCACAGCGAATACGTCTTGCAACACAAATTGGCTCAAACCTCACAGGGGTTCTGTATGTACTTGATGAGCCAACCATTGGCTTGCATCAGAGAGACAATCAACGACTCATAAAAACACTGACAAAGCTTCGTGATTTAGGAAACACTGTAATTGTTGTAGAGCACGATGAAGAAGTAATTCGAAATTCTGACTGGATTGTTGACCTAGGACCTGGTGCAGGTGTGCACGGAGGAAATGTTGTCTTTGAAGGAACTGTAGACCAAATATTAAATGGACATCAGTCAATTACAGGCACTTATCTAAAAGATAAATCACTCATAAAACTTGAAAACAAAAAACGATCTCAAAAAGGCAAACTAGTTGTAAGAGGGGCTTCTGAAAACAACCTCAAAAACATCGATGTAGAGTTCCCATTAGGGCTTTTTATCACAATTACTGGGGTTTCAGGCTCTGGCAAATCTAGTTTGATAAATGAAATTCTTCTAAAGGCGCTTTCGGCTCACTTTTACAAATCAAATGAGCGTCCAGGAAAGCACACAAAAATTGAAGGAATTGAGAACATGGACAAGGTAATAGCAATTGATCAATCCCCAATAGGAAGGACACCACGCTCAAATCCTGCCACCTACATTGGCGCATTTACGCCCATCCGTGAATTATACGCAAATACAGAAACCTCAAAGGAGCGAGGATATGCACCTGGCCAGTTCTCATTTAACGTGCAAGATGGCCGTTGTTTTGCATGTGAAGGTGATGGTGTAAAAAAAATCGAGATGCAGTTTCTATCAGATGTTTATGTGAGATGTGATGAATGCAAGGGAAAAAGATACAATTCTGAAACACTTTCTGTATTATACAAGGGAAAAAACGTTGCTGATATTTTAGAGATGACAGCGTATGAGGCTATGCAGTTTTTTGAAAACATTCCTGCAATAAAGAGAAAGCTTCAGACAGTTTTTGATGTGGGTCTAGGATACATAAAACTTGGTCAATCATCAACCACACTATCTGGTGGTGAAGCTCAGCGAGTAAAGCTTGCATCAGAATTGTCTAAGAAAGGAACTGGAAAAACACTCTATATCTTAGATGAACCAACAACAGGACTTCATTTTGCTGATGTCCAAAAATTGCTTGATGTTCTAAACAGATTGGTAAACTTGGGAAATACTGTAATTGTAATTGAGCACAACTTGGATGTGATAAAAAATTCTGACTGGATTATTGATTTAGGACCAGAAGGAGGCGACAATGGAGGACAAGTTGTTGCCACTGGCACTCCAGCACAGATTGCAAATAATCCAAAAAGCTACACAGGACAGCATCTCAAAAAATTTATGAAAAGATGACTTTTGATATTTCTAAAATAAACATTCCAAGCCATCCAGGAATTTATTTGATGAAAGATAAAACTGGAAAGATAGTCTATATTGGAAAGGCAAAAAATCTCAAAAATCGCGTAAGATCATATTTTTTAAAAAATCAAAACTATAAAACACAAAAACTAGTTGAAAGCATTTCAGACATTGAATTTGTCTTAACAGATAATGAGCGAGAGGCGTTTTTGCTTGAGGCAAACATGATAAAGCGATACAGACCGATTTTTAATATCGAGCTAAAGGATCAGCAGCGATACACCTACCTTAGAATTACAGATGAGGAATATCCACGACTTTTGGTTACACGCCGTACAAGAACTGGCAAGTTTTTAGGCTCAGGCAGGGTATTTGGGCCATTCACACAAGGTAGCTCAAAATTACTCACGATTGGCTCTTTGCGAAAGACCTTCAAGGTACGGATTTGCAAGACGCTTCCAAAAAAGGCCTGCCTTGAGTACCACCTTGGAAACTGCGAAGCCCCATGTGAGTTCAAAGAGGCTCAAAAAAGATACGTGCAACATGTTTCTGATCTGGAATCAATTCTAAAGGGAAAACAAAAGATGAAAGATTTTGCTGAAAAACTAAAACAAGAGATGAAAGAAGCTTCAGATTCCTTGCAGTTTGAGCAAGCAAAAGAAATTAGAGATACTTTGCAAAGACTGGGCAATCTACAAACAAGACAGAAAATGGAATTTGTTCAAAACGCTGATGAAGAATTCTTTGGGATAAAAATACAAAATCAAATTGCTCAGATCATGACGTTTAGAAAAACAAATGGCGTGATTAGAGACAGTGACAGGTTTTCTTTTGATCTGGTTGGCGATAACTCGTTTTCTAACTTTTTGTTCCAGTATTATACGACACACAAAATTCCAAAAACAGTTGTTGCAAGCCAGATTCCAGAAAGAAAGGAATTTTTAGAATCAATGCTATCTGAGAATGTTGGATATTCAGTAGAGATTCTTGTGCCAAAAAAAGGCAAGCGAAAAGAAATGATTGATCTGATAATGAAAAATCTGGATCTAATTGAGACAAAGGGAGCAGAGCCTAGCCTTGTTGAGCTAAAAGAGCAGATTGGTTTATCAGAAATTCCAAAAGTAATAGAGTGTTTTGATATATCAAATCATGGAGATACTTTTGCAGTTGGTGCGATGTCAAGATTTGTTGGAGGCAGGCCAGACAAGTCAGGATATAGGAAATTCAAGATAAAAACAGTAAAAGGAAGAGATGATTTTGCAATGATTGGCGAGATAATAAAAAGGAGATACTTTCGGCTATCAGAAGAAAAACAGCATTTTCCAGATTTGATTGTAATAGATGGTGGAAAAGGCCAGCTCAATTCTGCATTAAAATCACTTCAAACTCTCAGAGTGGCTATTCCCTGTATTTCGCTGGCAAAAGAAAATGAGAAAATTTACGTTCCAAAGCGAAAAGAGCCGCTTGTGATTTCAAGAGGTAGTTCTGCTCTAAAGATTCTTCAATATGCAAGAGATGAAGCACACAGATTTGGGGTAAGCTACAACAGAAATCTTCAGCTAATTTCTTAGTCCAGGTTTTTTCTTTGATTTTGGCCTTTGCGTCTTTGCTCCATGCAGGATTTGAGTTCTTCTTTACTATGATTTTTAATTGATTTTCCGCACATTGCACATGTTGGATCAGAAACTATTGGTTTTCTTTCAAATGGCATGTGCCATCAAATAAAATCATCAAGCGATTCTTCGCGCAATGGTTGTGCATCTATTCCAATGGATTTAAGATGAGATGAAAACTCTTCTACAAAGCCATGAATTGTATAGACCTTGTCAGCACCACTCTGTTTTACCAGTTCAACTAGCTCATCAAAATCACAGTGATCACTTAGTGGTATTGAATAGTCAGCTCGCCTGCCAAAAGAAAATCGCGCAGATTTTGCCCAGCCAGAAAATCCAATTGTTGCTGCACCATACTTTGATTTTATGTGTTTGATAAAGTAACTTTTTTCTGACATAAATGGTGCGACCATAACCCATGGTTTTTTTTCAAGAAGACCATTCTTTTCAGCTTCTGTATGACCAATGCATTCTTTGAGGTTTACCCCCAAGATTCGATGCAAGTCATTCATTTCTTTTACAGAATCATGGTAATACAGTGGTTCCCAGTGACCAAATAGTTGTGATATGGTTTGGGCTTTTCCAAGCTGATATCCAAACAAAATTACTGGAATTCCACGAGAATAATGTTCAGATATTATCTCATTTACAGTTTTTTTTATCTCATCAAGATTTGGGAAAATAAATTCAGGTAGGCCAAATGTGCATTCTGTTATCAGCGTCTTGCATTTTGGAATCTTTGCACCAGAAAGAAATCCTCTGCGTCTTGTGCAAATATCACCTGTGTAAAAAATATCGTCAAATAGCAATCCACGTGAGCCAAAAATGTGCCCACTGTCTAAAAGCGAAAAATTCTCCAGATTATCAATAGAGTCCATCTTACAGCCACGCAGCTTTGCAATCCTGCTTGTCTCAACTGAAGCCAAGGTAGGCACGCCATTTTGAGTTGGCAGATGATCAGAATGCGCATGTGAGACAAAGTTTACGCATCCTTCAAGCGGGATTTTTGGATCCAAAAGTACAGTTGTATTATTTGTCTTGCATACAATGCCGTTTTTTGTCATCTTTATTTTGTGTGCCAAACACAAAAACAAACGTGAGATTTGATATAAATTGCAGCTTTAGTCTAGTTTTGACTACTTGCTAAATCTTGCAATTTTGATCTCAGGGCGTGGTAGTAATATGGAAGCCATTCTCAAGGCGATCAAGAAAAAAAAGATTCCTGCAAATCCAGCAGTTGTTATCTCAAACAAGCCTGATGCAAAGGGCCTCAGTATAGCAAAAAAGCTTGGAGTAAAAACCGAAGTCATAGACAGCCAGGAGTTTAAAGGCGATAGAGTAGAATATGATAAAAAAATAATCGCGGTTTTAGAAAAATACAACGTTACTCCAGAAAATGGCCTTGTCTGTCTTGCAGGATTTATGCGAATTATCAGTCCAGAATTTATTAGAAAATACAAAAATCGAATCATGAACATACATCCAGCACTATTGCCAGCATATCCAGGACTACATGCACAAAGACAAGCACTAGAAGATGGAGCAAAGTATTCTGGTTGTACGGTTCACTTTGCAGATGAGAAAGTAGATCATGGCCCAATAATTTTACAGGCAACAGTCAAGGTAAAAAAAAATGATACTGAGAAAACTCTATCTGAGAGAATTTTAGCTCAAGAGCACAAAATTTATCCAGAAGCTGTAAGGCTTTTTGCGCTTGGAGAAATCAAAGTTGTTGGAAAAAGAACAAAACTAGGCTAAGAGTCTGGCCCGCCAAAAAAGTAAATCACTACAAGATCTTTTGTGTTTCCAAAAAAATAGTGTGCAATATTTTTTGGAACAAAAAATATTTTTCCTTCTTCTATTGCATAGTCTTTTTTATCTATTTTCAGATATCCATTGCCACGAATTACATAATACAGCTCATCTGAATCATGAGGTGCCTGTGTATCTTTTTCTCCTGGCTGTAACACCAAGACGCCAGCTGCAAGAGTGTCTTTATTGATAAATGTATGAAAGTAATTGCTGCTTTTTTGCAACTCATCTATGTATTTTCTAGTATCAAATTCAAATTTCATAATCTGCTTTGATGCCTAATCCATTTTAAAATTTCATAAATTCCAAGGATTAAATAGCAAAAATATCGAACAAGCATATTGACTGGCACAAAAATTGATGGTCTTGAAGTGGCACAAGCTGTAAAAGAGCGTGTAAAAAAGGCAGTAGATGAAATAAAATCACATGGAATTCAGCCCTGCCTTGCAACTGTACTTGTTGGTGACAACCAAGCTTCTGCTACATATGTAAAAAACAAGCAAAAGGCGTGTGCAGAAGTTGGAATTGTAACAAAAGACAATCACCCACTAGATTCGATTTCTCAAAGGGAGCTAAATGACATAATTGATTCGCTTAACAATGACAGAGCGGTTCATGGAATATTGGTACAGCTGCCATTGCCAGATCAGATAAACGAGTTTGAGGCAATATCTAGGATTTCGCCAGTAAAAGATGTTGATGGTCTTACACCATACAATGCAGGACTTTTAGCTATGGGAAAAG
>JBBDOC010000065.1:0-13451 GCA_040877295.1 Nitrosopumilaceae archaeon | reverse complement strand
GTTGCAATTCCTAGGAAAGTTATGCCAATCAAGAATGTTTGTGGCTCTAAAATTTTTGTCCATAAATTCATAGGCACTAGTACCAAGAACATAGCAAGCGGTTGGATAGCGCATACGGCCCATGCCTTTTTCATACTTGCCCCAAATACCGTTGTAAAAAGCCCAATACGGAATCCTGTAAACAAAAACATCCCTTCTACAACATAAAATATCGATGCTTCACTTTTTGATAAAACCGTTACAGCTAATATCCCTGAAAGTAATATGACAAGCCAGAGAATGTTTCCAAACAAGGACATGTGCAAGGATTTTGAATATTCCTTGTTTTTTGAAAAGCGAGCATCAAGATACTGTGTTGATGCAAAAACAGCTAATACAGCTGCTAGCCTTACAAGAAAATCATCGCTTTTTAGATAACCAAAAACTACAGTTGCCACAAGCAACGTTGTAACAATTAACGATAATACTAGTGAATGAATTTTTGAAGATGGGTTGATAAGAGTTAGTGTATATCGTCGATGGATGTTTGATACATCATCATAGGAATCTTGCATACTGTTTATCACGGAACAAGAAAGATATCCAGTATCCACGAAAGTACAATAAGACCAGTTGGAACAGATACCACGATTTTTGGATCAACTTTGAAGCCTTTAGTTTCATCTTCAAAGAATCTTAAAAGACCTGCACTTGAGGCTGGTAATGGAGCACCCTTCTTTTTACTGCTCATGTCTTTTCTTAAGCTCAGAAACTTGGCATAAAAACCTTGTTTTTATGATCGCAGTTTTGCTATAATCTCTACAAGCGAATTAATTGATCTTAGAATCTGTTGCTGTTTTTCATAGTCGGTTTCTTTTTCAAGCTCCTTTGATAGAGATTCTAGCTTTTTTGCCAGAGTTATCAGAGCAGAATCGGATTGTGAAGAAACCGTGCTTTTATCTTGAGATTCTGAATTTTTTTCTGTATCAGAATTAACTTCAGTTTTTGGCTCCCTGCCACAGCTAACGCAAAACGCATTACCGTTTTTCAGAACCCTCACACCCTTACAATAAGGACATGGCTCTGCAAGCAATGTTGCACCCTTTAGCAACATTTCAGCTGCCCGTTTTGTGAGATCGTTTGACATCATACATGATTCTTGCTTTTTGTAAAAAAACCTACCACTAAAAATAGATAGAAAATTGTCAAGCTGTAGATAAGGCTTTAATACTATGGCAATGCAAAATATTTCAGAACTAATGGCAGTAATTTGCAATACATGTGGCCTACCTCAAGACTTGTGCGCCTGCGGCGAACTAAACAAAGATTCTAATCAAATAATTGTCAGACTGGAAACAAGACGCTTTAAAAAAAAGGGAACTATGATAGAAGGATTGGATCCCAAGCTAAACGACCTTGATGCTGTTCTAAAGGAATTAAAATCAAAATATGCCTGTGGCGGCACAGCAAAAGATGGTTACATATTTTTACAAGGGGATCATCGTGACACAATAAAGAGTACCCTTGTCAAGTTTGGCTTTGCAGAGTCAATAATCGAAGTCCACTAGAGTTGTTAAAATCAAAAAATCTGCAAGTGCTTGGAATCCCGTACGCTGCGCTACTTTCAGTTATTTTTGGCATGATGATTATTTCATTTCCTATTGGAGCGTTTATGGTCTTTAATTCAGAGATTGGAAACGAAATTAATTTTGATTTTCCAATAAATGACTTTGATTTTTTTATAGGAGGAATAAGCTATGCATTTCCTTTTGAGTTTGAGCTAGGAGATGCGTTTATAGTAATTTGGTGTACGTTTCTTGTTTTATTTGCAATTGCAATACTTGGCCCAAAAAAAGATTTTTTTTCTGTAGTAATGTCATTATTGTCTTTTGGAAAAAATTTAACAAATTCAAACTATTTGGCTACGATTATCAAATGGTTTACAGTCATAATTGTCATATCAGGAATAATCAATTTTGTCCAAGAAAGCATTGATGTTACAATACAACCGCCAGAGCCAAAAAACAGGCTGATTCAGTTTTATGGTGTAAGTGCAGCAGCTATTTCTGAAGAGCTTGGATTTAGAGTGTTGTTAATCGGTGTTCCACTTTTTTTTATGTATTCAAGAAAAGCATCAGGTAGATTTTTTCTAAAGTCACTATGGAATCCGTCTGAGGCTCTGAACATCGAAAAATATGCAAAAGTTTTGCCATTAATTGTAGCAGTTGGAATATTTTTTGGAGTTGCCCATGTAATATCTGGAGACCCATGGAGTGTTGGAAAAATTTCTCAAGCTGCTGCAAGCGGCATAATAATTGGCTGGGTTTATTTTAGATACGGCTTGCTTCCTGCAATTTTGATTCATTGGGCAACAAACTATTTTATTTTCGCGTATGTGTTTTTGGTATCATACACTAATGACATTTCAGTTCAAAGCGCATTTTCTCATTCTTTTATAGCCACACTTGAAATTTTGTTTGTGATAACAGGAGTTATCTCAATTGCTATTATGGCAACAAAATATCTTGGCTCAAGAAAAGAAGAAAAATTAAAGGTCTAAGGCCTGCTTTAGGCCCTTGTAGCGGTTTCGTATGGTTACCTCAGTCACACCTGCTGCCTCTGCCACGTCTCTTTGTGTCTTGTTTTCACCGTTTGTTACACATGCCACATAGAGTGCAGCTGCTGCAAGCCCCATCGGATCCTTTCCTGCCGAGATTTTTTGCTCTTCTGCGTTGCGTAAAATCCTTGCAGCCTCGCGTTTTGTCTTTTCTGACAAGTCTGCTTTACTTGCAATTCTAGCCACACATTTTATTGGATCAACTACAGGCATCTTAAGACCAAGCTCTCGTAGAAGCAATCTATAGCATCTTGCAATGTCTTTTCTTTTGATATTGCTTGATAGTCCGATGTCTTTTAGAGTCCTTGGCGTTTCAGTATCACGACATGCCGCATAAAGTGCAGATGCAATTAGCGCAGAAATTGAGCGTCCTCTCACCAGTCCTTTTTCTAGGGCCTTTCTGTAAATGTATGCTGCCTTTTCAACTACTACATCTCCTACTCCAAGCTTGTCTTTTAGTCTGTCAAGCTCAGAAAACGCCTGCCTAAAGTTTCTGTCGATTGGCTCATGGACCTGACTTCTGCTGTCCCATGTTCTCAGTCGCTCAATCGTGCTACGCATCGAAGATGATAATGGTTTTCCAGTTGCGTCTCTGTCTGCTGGGCCAATAATTGTAGCTAGTCCCATATCATGCATTGCAAGCGATGTTGGAACACCTGTCCTGCTCCTTCCGTCATGCTCTTCTTTTGAAAATGATCTCCACTCAGGTCCTGCCTCTAGTGCCTGATCTGATACAACAAATCCACATTTTCCGCAAAAATTTTCTCCAGTGTTTGTATCAGTTAGAAGGGAGCCCTGACCACATCTAGGACACTGGTTCTTTTTTGAAAATTTTTTTACCATTCTATCACAAATCCCTTCAGCCGATTAATTCTCGTATTTATGGATTTTGGTTTAATCTCTAATAAAGTTGTCTACATTTACTTCAGCTCAAAAGACGGGGTTTGTAACCTCAATTTTTACACTGGATAGTTAGAGGTTGAAATCGTTGATCAAAACAGACTGTAAAGAAACGGTTGGTTTTCTGACCTGAAAAAATGGGTGTAAAGTTACGGTTGACCTTGCAGACAAAAAAGATGGAAGGCTAGGATATTCCTAGCTTATTTATCATATTCATCATTGTTGGGCTTCCAACTGATAAATGTCAGATTGATTACAGGAGATGAAACACCTAAAGGCTCACACTTAACAATTTTTATGAGATCTTCATCTTGCATCTGCTTTAATAATGGAAGAAGATTTGTTTGATAATCTCTTGCTTTAACGTATTCTCTTGACAATTTTGTTGAATGCTCAAGGCTAAATTCAAAATGAATAACCATTCTTGGTTTCATTTTCAATAAGTTGTCTAAAATTGGTTTCATATAGTGTTTCAATTGCTCAAGGCAAACAGAAGTAAAAATTACTTTATTTTCTAAATTCAGTGATGGAATGTCTTTTGTAATATCTGCTATTCCAAATTTAATGCCACAATTAAATTTGTCATTGATTTGGTTCGCTAATGTTATTGCATTTTCTGATAAGTCAAAACCTTCTAGTCTTTTGTATCCATTCTTCCATAGGAAAAATAATTGGTTGCCAATCCCCACCCCAAGTTCTACAATTGATTCTGATTTGTCAACTGAATCGCTAAAAAGACCAAGGACTCTTTTTTCTAATTTATCTAAAAATTGATTTCGTGGAATCCAAACGATGTCTTTGCCGATTTGATATAATTCTATTTCATCTGTGGATTTTTTATTAATCAGGGATCCAAATGGAAAATCATTAATGGTATATTTAGACCAAGTTGATTCATTCCATTCATGTTATATTAAATCAAGATCACGTTTTTTCTTTTTAATTCTATTTTTTATCACATAACCATAAAGAGATATTGTATCACGTATTGTAGCTTTTGGAAATTTTTCTGAATACATCAGTCAATAAATGAGATTTCTATCGTTATAATAGGTTTACGTCGGTTTAGTTTTTGTTGCATGCTGTATAAGTATGATCCATTTATTGTCACCTTTTATTGAAATTCCTGCCTTATCAGCTGGAGTCTGATTATCTAATGCTAAATGAGGTCTAAAATAATTATGATGAGTTTGATAACTAGAGTAACTTCTCAATTTTTTCACAAAAATCTGGCTTTTCGTTCTGAGCTAGCACAAACTGGAGATCCTCGTTATTATCAACATCCATCATGATTCGCCGCATCAAAACAAGCGAAGTCTTGTTAGTATGTTTTCTTCCAGTATGAAGATGGATTTTGTAGCTATCCTCATCATAATGAGTCTCCATGATGCTAACAGGGCTTCGAAGTAGTGCGTTTGTCCCATCAAATCTTCGCGAGGGAACAACCAAAACAGAATTTTCAGATGAAAACTTTAACAAATTATCAATGTCTTCTGTTCGCATAAGCGGTATGTCCTGTGGAAAGACAATCGACATATCAAACCCGTTTTTCTCAAGATACTTGTCTGCAAGAGATACTGCATTATTCACTCCAGTTTCGTTATCATCAGCAATCTGAATCACATCGTATGATTTTCCAATTTCTATTGCGTCCTTGTCTTTTGTTACTACAACTATAGTATCAATATCAGAATCAACTATAGTCTTTAGAACCTCTTCAAACATCAGCTTGCATAGCTCATCTTTTGTCTTTTGTGGCAAAACTAGCCTTGTCTTTGCCTTTGCAAATGTCTTTACAGGAATTATTGCAGCTACTTTCAAGCTATACGCGGACTTGTTTTAGAATAAAGGATCCCAGTGCATCCTCGTCTGCTTTTCCTGCCATCTTTATTTTTGTATCATAAACGTTTATGCCCAGGCTTTCAATTTTCTTTGATAGGATTTTGTCCTTTGTATCAATTATAATGTTAGAGCAGACATCAGAGTACATCTTTGCAAGACCATAAGAAGACACCTCAATTCCTGCAGCCTCTAAGAATTTTGCAGTAGGACCGCTTATTGCCTTGGTGCCAATAATTGGGGAAACTGCAACGACTTTCTTTTTTGCTTTTGATAATTCTTTTCGTATTCCCTTAATTGAGAGCATTGGACCGATACTTGTTAGCGGGTTGCCAGGTGCAATTACTACAGTATCAGAGTCTTGAATTGCGCCAATTGCCTCAGGGTTTGGCCGTGCCTTGTCAGCCCCAATGTATTGTATTCCTTCAACGTCATCTTTTCCGCGATGTTTTACCCAATACTCTTGCAGGTGCAGCTCGCCCTTGTTTGTAGTGATTCTTGTTTCAATAGTGTTATCAGTTACAGGTATTACCCTGATCTCGACTGCAAACTTTTCACACATCCACTTTGTAATTTCTGTTAGATTTTTTCCGTTTTTTAGCATGTTTGTTCTAATCAGATGTGTTGCAGCATCTCTGTCTCCAATTCTAAACCAGGTCTCTTCGCCAAAAATTTCCATCTGTCTTAAAAATCCAAATGTGTCCTTTTTTATTCCCCAGCCCTTGTCATAGTCAAGTAAATCAGCAAGGCCGTAAATTACTGTGTCAATGTCAGGACATACATACAGGCCGTACAGCCAATAGTTATCGCCAACATTTGAAATTACTTTAATGTCATGCGTTTGCGATGCAAGGCCTCGGACAACTTTGACAGAACCAGTGCCGCCAGATAATACCGCTATCATATTTTTTTCAGCTCTTAAAACTCCAATTGAGAACCATGGTTGTTCCATATTACTTTTTCAAATTTACCAAATTTTTCAAAAAAATTGCACATTTATGGATAGATTTATTACCGCCTCAGAGACGAAAGTTTGCGTGACGAGCAGGGCCGCCATTTTTACTGTTCTTCTATCTTCGATTCTTGTAGTTGGAACAATTTCTCCTGCACTAGCAGCCCAGCTTGAAATTAGAATGAATCCAGAAGCAGACTTTGCAACTGGCGATATGAAATACCAAAAAACAGTATTTATCGAATATGAGGAGGGCGGAAAAATTGCCGACCAGTTGCGTGGAGAAGAGTTTACAATTGTTTTTACTGCTGATGCAACAAATCCAGGAGTTGCAAAGCTACGAGACCAGCTGAATCAAAATATTGCAAGCGGTGGAAGCAGTACCCACATTACTGATCTTATTGTAGAATATACAGCTCATCTAACAGGAAGAGGATTAAACACCTCAATTGATTACAAGGTTATACTAAAGCCAACAATCAATGATTATGTCATTAGACAATACTCTGCAAATAGTCCTGCTCTAGTTGATGTAAGCTGGCGAGGACTTGCAGTGAGTGGTCCTTTTGTTGTAAACACACTTCAGTATGGCGATGTTGAAATCAATATGCCAATATCTTTTATCAAGTCTATCTTACCTGATACTTATTCAGTGATTGCAGGAACGGAGGCAGAAACGCTTCTTTCAAAAAGCATCATTGATGCTTCATTTATTGGAGAGCAACCGATTTCTAATTGGCACTTTTTGTTTGATCCTACTGGCATTAATGTTGATGCAAGTACATACGGACTAGATGAGTCAATTAGTGGATTTGTAGTATCCACGTTTACGATGGGCGAGAGCAGCCTAAGAGAGGGAAGACAAGTTGAGCAAGTAGAGGAAGCACAGTTTACTGCAGACAAGCCATATGTAGTGAGAACAGTCCAATCAGCAGACAATGCAAATCTCAAAGTGATTGGATTTGCAGCAGTTGACAAGATTGAAGGAGTTGAGGTTCTTGGAGTCAGTCCACAGGCACCACAAGGATATGCAACAACATCTACTGGAGGATTTCCGGTTTCAATAATTTATGGAATGGCAGCAATGGCTGGCATTGGTGCAATTGCACTTTTGTTCTTTAGCAGCAGACAATTAAAGAAAGAGGAAGGCAAGGGCCAACAAGGAATTGATCCCTCACAGTTACGAGGATATGAAACTAGCAGTGCGGCAGGCGGTTACCAGACAAACCGAGGTGAGGCTCAGCTAATCAGTGATGCAGAGTATGAAAGACATCGAAGTGTCTATGAAGAAGAAAAACAACCAGCAAGTGGAGGCAACAAGGGTGGTGCCATGCCAAAAGACTGGAAGCCATCAAGTTAGTGCGTGCCAGTAGTAACTCTCCTTCTGTTCTAACGATATTTCGCTTTGCAGCCTACCTGAACCAGGTACAGGCACCTATAGTTCTGTTTGGCCTTGCTCCATGTGGGACAGATTTTTCATTCCGTCTCTGGAAATCTCAGGTTTTGCCATCACAGTACACTCCAGATAGGATTTGTTTCTATTCTGTTGCCTGTCATCTCTGACAATCTGTCACCAGACCACATCGCCTGCATGGGGGGAGAAGTTTCCTCTGACGAATCAGCGTATCGTTCACCGGCTCGCACTAGATTGTATGCAATGCCGGTAAATTTGTGTATTACTAATTCAGCGTATTCTATAATCCTGCAGAATTGATTGTATGTCGTCTTCTGATTTTGCCTGAGAATAATCCAAAAGCAAGTTTTGGTTTAGCTCATAAAATGTATGACCCCACTTGAATTTGTCAAGTAGCTTGTGTGCAAGCTCTGCATATCCTAAAATAAACAGAGCTGCTGCTATTGCTTCAACTGTTGTGAGTTTGTTTAGCTTTGAGTAATTGACTGGATTTCCTGCAAGGAGTGGCGGAAGCTTGCGTTTTATCCCAACAAAATTTTTGGTAAAGGCTTGTTCTACTTTTTCCCATGAGCAATCAATGCCTGTGACAGAATCAAAAAGATCCTTATCAGAAAAAAGTAGCGTTTGTTTTGCAAAAGGATCTAATACCAGAGTGTTATGTGTTGTTTTTTTAATTGATCTTGCCATCCCAAATTTTACAAGCTTTGCAGCTGTACATTTTTTTGGATCATCTTGATTAAACATCAAAACTTGAATTTGCATTAAAAAGAAAATTAGTTTTTCTTTATTTTATCTTATGCTGCTGGAAGGTAGGCAACCTTATAGTAGAATCTTGAAGGTTCATCGCCTTTCAAAATTTCCACATTCCAAGTAGAGTCAGGCATTGTTGTACCTGTCAAATCTGGAAGAATTGTGAATTTTTCTAGTCTTGCATCAGGTCCGCTGTATCTTATCTTATAGCTGATGCCATCAACTTCAACTATTTTGTAAATTGTTCCAGGAGCCCGTGTTGATTCAGAAACAAGACAGCTTGTGTCTGGTCCAATTACACATGTTCCTGATTCAGTGGTAACTTGTATGTTGACGCTTGCTTCGTCTCCACGCTTTGTTGTAAGAAGCGAGCCGTCAATTGAGCGAGGCTGTACTGTTTGATCGTTAATTGTTTTTTCACTTACTGTGATTGGAATTGATGATTCTGTAATCCTGTTTTCTTTTTCAAAGAATTTCTTAGCTGGTGTTTCTGTTTCTACTGGTTTTTCAGTTTCTACAGGAATAGATGTTGCGGGTTTTTCTACCACTGTAAAGATCTTTGAGACAGAACCAAAGTCTGTGTCAGCTGTTATCAGATATCCACCCAAGCTTGTTGGCAAGTTTGGAATTTTGAACTCATAGGTAAAAGTACCTGCCTTGTCTGGCTTTACAGTAACTACTGGCACTCCTTTACCACAGTAGAATGCGCCACATGTGGCTGTTGATGGATCTTCTTTTAATACAGTAAGTTCAAAGTGTTCAAGGAAAATCAGTTTGTTTAATCTTCCAGTGGCTTTTACAACGTCGCCTGGATAGTATACTTCTTTATCAAGTTCCATTTTTAACGCAAGTGGTTCGTCTCCACCCACTACAAAGTTGTTGTTCACTACAAAGAACATTTCATCATATAGATCAAAGTAAGAACCACTCACTCTGTAAGTTCCGTCTTTGAATACGGTAACTGGCATTTCAAATGTTTGTTTAAAATCGCCTGATACATCGGGATGAACAGATGATTCGTAAATGACTTTTCCTTGTGGGGATTTGACAAGTATTTGGATCCTTTCAGGGATTAGCCCTGCTGTTGCTTGCGGTCTTTTTGTAGTCTTTCCTGAAACTACTAGTTTTTCTCCTGCATCGTACACAGCTTTATTTGTTTTAATTACAAATGGCACGTCTAAGACAAAGTCTTCGTCAGGATTAGGAGACACTCTAAAGAAAACGTTTGTCTCTTCTCTTTCTGATGACACCTTTATTTTATAGGTTCCAAAGTTGCTTGATGCAAGTGATCTTTCATTGCCTACCTGTGCAGCCAAGTTTTCAGAGGATGGAGTAATCCAGCTCCAAGAAAACGCTTGGTTGCTAATTACAACTCCATGTCTTTCTGTGTCACCGTTTGGTTTAGTAAGTGAAATTGCGAGTGTCTTTTCTGGAAACCTTTCTGAGACTTTACCAGTTAGCTGTATCTTTTCTCCAAGACCATACACTTTTTTGTCAAGTGAAACTATAATGTCGTTAACTCCTATAGCAGAAAGATCATTTATCAGAAATGATGCACTTGTAGTATATCTTCCCTGATCGTAGCTTGCCTTTACAGTATATTGTCCAGGCTTGAAGAGTTCGTTTGAAATTGTAACTTCTGATCTAAAGTCACCAACAACGTTTGGCACACTGGTTAGTGTTAACTTGGTTGGCTCATTACATATTCCTTTTTTCCCTCCACTTCCACCTGCTTGAGTACAACCAAGAAATGTTACATCTTTACCATTAGGATCTTTAAAGATTATAGAAACTGAAGGATTTTGGAAAGTACTGCTAACTTTTAACTTGAATATGTTACCAAATATGACTAGTTTTTCACCAATATCATAAGATTTCTTATCGGTTGAAAGCGTAAATGGTTCAGTGCTTACTGCCACGTCTTCTTCTTTATCAGTTACCTTAAAGAAAACTTGTTCAGAACCAACATCTTTTGAAACAGTTACTATATAATTTCCTAATCGTTCAGATCCAGATGGGATAGTAAACTCGTAACTAAATGTACTGTCTCCTGCAAGTCTTGCAACATTCAAAATCCTAAATTGATTTTGTATGTTACCTATTAATGCACCTTGGCGGATTTCTTTTGCAGAAACTTGTGATCCTATCTGCAACACTTCGATATCAAAAGCTGGAATCCAACTAGTGTTGAGTCGTCCAGTAACAGTTACCTTTTCTCCAGGTTTGTACGATGTCTTGTCTGTCTTTAAGGTGATTAGTTTTGCATCTTTGAGGTCTGCTACTAAATCAAATGTAGATTCTGTATAGTATGTTGAATATTCTGCAGTTATTCTATATGCGCCATAAACAGGTTTTACTGTACTCATAAAGACAGAGCCGGTAAATTCACCTTTTGCGTTAGGATAAAGAGAACCGCTTGCAACAGTTTGTTTTTCTGGATTTATGACTTTGTATTTTAGACCTTCAAGAGGTATTACATCAGTAGTTGATGCCTTGATTGTAACAAACTGTCCTGGAAGATATGCCTCCTTTTCTGTGGTGATTGAAAGAGATCCTGGTTCTTTTTCTTCAACTTGTACAACTTGAGTGCCAAGTGAGAATTTAGTTGATGCGCTTCCATCTGCATATTTTACTGTAGCGGTGTACTCACCACCGTTAAATCCCAATACCTTGCTCAAATTTATTGTTGTTTTAAAAGAAAGGTTTTGATCAGGAAAGAGAGTAATTGTTTTTGAAAAAAAGTTAGGACCTTCAATGTTTACCTTAATTTGTGCTGCCTGAAAGTATGGCTTTTCAACAAACATGCGCTCAGAAACTTTTCCTGTAATGGTTGCAACATCACCAAAAATATAATTTTCTTTATCAGTGGTTATAGAAACTGTGACTGAAGATTTTGTTTCTTCTATTGACATCTTGCCGTTTGACATTCCACGGTTTCCAAGTTCAAATACCCAATCAGCATCAGAGTCAGTATCATAGCCGTCATAGATTCTCTGCCAGCTTGTATAGTCATTTTTTAAGTCTGTAAACTTTGGTGTTTTATCAACAACGTTACCTGCTTTGTCTCTTAATTCAACTACTTCTGCCACATCTGGAAACCACAATGCCTGATGATTAAAGAGCAGATAGCTGTCTGGTTTGATTATTGTTCCATCTGATATCTTTAGTGTTTTTTTAAGAAGTGTAGTAGAGGCTATAGACCATCCTCCAATATCTATTGATGAGCTGGTTGGGTTATACAGCTCAATCCATTCAGAGATCGACTTTGAGTCATCGCCTGGAGGATTGATATCAATTTCATTAATCACAACATGATCAGCTATGGCATCAGTTTGTCCTAGTGCTGGAATAACAGTGCCTCCTAGCAGAAATAATGCAAGTAATCCAAAAATTATCTTTGATTTTATCAAATCCAAGGCCTCTTATAGTTTGGTCGCTAAAATGACCATTTTAGATTGGAATTGAGCAAAAGTTGAGCTGTTAGTAAAAGTACCATATCTATGCCGCCTCACGCCTATAATTTGGGTCATTATTAGTAATAAGACCTACGCAGAATTGTTACTTTTATCACAAGTTGGGCATTTGTTATTTGTTATTTTTTCACCACAGTTTGCGCAAATTCCTTCACCAAGTTTTTCCAAGATAATTTTTTTTCTTCTTCCCACAAACACTTTGACTCCAAAATAAACCAAAATTGCAATTATTACTGCATAAATTGTCTCCATAAACGGCATCAGGCCAATCATGACAAATAAAACTGCAAAAATCAAAATTATATCACGTTTTTCAAATTTCAATTTGTAACATCTGGTGTAGGATTTGATAAAAAGTTATGCCAGTGCTCAGATCGTGAGACAGAATTGTTACTTCATCTTTTATCATTACTCTAACTCTTCTTCATCGCCTGGCAGATATTGTTTGTATTTTAGACGATAAGAATTCTACTTTTTAAAAATGGTGGGATTGGCAGGATTTGAACCTACGACCTCTAGCGCCCAAGGCTAGAATCATACCAAGCTAGACCACAATCCCGTTGTGAGCTCAGATTTTGCTCCCCAATTTAAGCTTCACAGATGATGATTTTAAATAATATTCAAAAACAACTTAACCGTTGAAAATTGATGACTACATCGCAGCTGGAAAAATAGCTGCAGAGGTTCGCGAAAACGCAAGAAAAAAAAATTGGATTGGTACATCGCTTTTTGAAATTTGTGATGAAGTTGAAAACGAGATTGTAAAGCGTGGTGGCAAGTGTGCGTTTCCTGTTAATGCAAGCTTGAATGAAATCGCTGCACATTATACTGCAGAACCAAACGACCAAAAGATCATCTCAGATACGGACTTGGTAAAAATAGATCTTGGTGTCCAAATAAATGGCTACATCGCAGATACAGCCGTTACGGTTTGCTATGATCCGCAATATGATACTCTAGTACAAGCGGCAGAAGATGCGCTCAAAAGTGCAATGTCAATGATTAGGATGGGGGTCAAAGCAAGCGATGTTGGAAGGACAATAGAAAAGACAGTGAAACAATTTGGCTGCAAGCCAATCATAAATCTAAGCGGCCATTCACTTGGTCAATATACAATTCATGCTGGCAAATCAATCCCAAACGTATGGTCTATTGGATCTTTTTCCTTATCTGGCAGCGAGGCTTATGCATGTGAACCCTTTGTTACTACAGACAAGGGACTAGGCTTTGTAAGAAATGACAAGACAAAAAATATCTTTGCTCTAGTTTCTAGAAAAAAAACCAAAAATGATGAGGCAGACAAGCTGGCTGAATACATATGGACAAATTTCAATATGCTCCCCTTTGCGTTGCGATGGATTGTAAAGGATTGGAGTGAGCAAAAGGCAAGAGAGTTACTTGACGTATTAATCAAAAGAAAAGTTGTGCACGTGTATCCCGTACTGGTTGAAGCAAGTGGACAGAGAGTAGCACAGGCAGAACATACCTTTATTCCAACAGAAGGCGGAGCAACTATTACTACGATTT
>JBBDOC010000064.1:0-13661 GCA_040877295.1 Nitrosopumilaceae archaeon | reverse complement strand
CGAGATTAGGATCTCATATATTCAATATCAACGAAAATAGGATCAATGTTATAGAAAATAGCCGAGTTTAGTACGAATATCTTTATATTCTCATGGAATTAGCTCTAAATTAGCAATGAATGATCCGAATTACTATGCAGATCAGCATAATGCATATAATAAAAATCAAAAAAAGATCCGAGTCTTGGATAGTACGCTACGAGAAGGCGAGCAACACCCAGGTGTCACCTTTACAAGCAAACAAAGAATCCAGATCGCATGGATGCTTGATTATTTTGGAGTCGATCAAATCGAGATTTCCCCTATTGTCTCTCGTGATCATTTCGAGGCTACAAAGACTATCATAAAGCAAGGACTAAAGGCAGACATTGTTGCCCATGTAAGGGCACTAAAGCAAGATGTTGATGTTGCGCTAAAATGTGATGCCATATGGACTGCAACATACCTTGGAATATCAGATGTTCATCTCAAAGACAAACTAAGAATAACAAGAGAAGAGGCACTAGAAAGAGCAGTTGAGACAGTAGAATATGCAAAATCACATGGACTCAAGATGAGATTTACTGTTGAGGATGGAAGTAGAGCAGAGCCAAAATTTTTGATTAAAGTTTGCAAAGCAATTGAAGAGGCAGGAGTTGATAGAATTAGCATCCCAGATACAGTTGGAATAATGCGGCCAATTGGGATGTACAACCTAGTCAAGATGGTACGCGAGAATATCAAAACTCCGCTTGATGTTCATTGTCATAATGATATTGGATTTGCACTAGCAAATGCGTTTGCAGGATGCGATGCAGGTGCTGATCAAATTCATACAACAATTGATGGGATAGGGGAGCGAACAGGAATTCCAGCTCTTGCAGAAACTGCAGTTGCCTTGACCTACCTATACAAATCACAAAATGATTTCAGACTAGATATGTTAGTTGATCTCTCAAGACTAATTGAACAGTACACGTCGATTAGACCATATGATTCAAAACCAATTGTTGGAACATCTGCCTACAAACACAAGGCAGGAACACATCTAGCTGCAATTCTAAGAAATACTGCAGCGTATGAACCAATATCGCCAAGCGTTGTAGGAAACAGACGCAGGATAGTATTTGGTGAGCTAGCTGGAAAGACAGGTGCCGCATATCTCATGTCACTTCTTGGACTGGGCAAAGACGAGAATGATGCAAAAGCAGTAGCTACAGGACTAAAGAATCTACGTATGGGTGATCTTATCGAGATACCATTAGAGGACAGACTTGAAAAAAAGATAATTAATGACAAAAAAATGATGAAAAGGGAGGAAGAAAAATGATAAAATGTACTGAATGTGATGCAAATATTCCTGTTCCCAAAGATGCACTAGAAGGGGAACTTGTAACATGCCCTGATTGTGGGGCAAGCTATGAGATTGTAAAAGGTGCTGACGGTTTTGGGCTAAAACCTGCTCAAGCCGTTGGTGAGGACTGGGGGCAGTGAATCCTGCCATCACAGTTCTTTATGACACCATCCGTTGGGAAGAAAAAGCCCTACTAGACGCAGGTAAAAAAAAGAACATTAACTTGCAGATGGTTGATTGTAAAAAACTATTCTTAGATTTAGATAAAAAAAAAGATGGTTTTGGAACAGTCCTTCAGCGTTGTGTTAGCTACTATAGGAACGTCCATTCAACTGCTGCACTTGAAGGAGTTGGCGTAAATGTGATAAACTGTCTTTATACTGGAATCTATGCAGGAAACAAGCTGTTCACACATATGCTGTTAAAAAAACAGGGAGTGCCAACACCTTATGCTACAGTAGCATTTTCAAAAGAGGCAGCCTTGGAGTCACTTGATCTAAGTGGATATCCAAAGGTGATAAAACCAACAGTAGGTAGCTGGGGCAGAATGATCTCAAAGCTAAACGACAAGGACTCTGCTGAAGGAATAATAGAAAGCAGGGAAAGAATGTACCCAATATACCAGATACATTATCTTGAAGAGTTCGTCAATAGACCTCCACGCGATATTAGAGCTATAATGGTAGGGGATGAAATAGTTGCTGCCATTTACAGATATTCTGCAAGCGATTCATGGAAAACTAACATGGCCTTGGGAGGACGAGCTGAGCCTTGCAAGGTCACAAAAGAGTTGGAAGAAATATGTATTAAGGCAAAAAATGCAGTCCAAGGACAAATAGTAGGAGTCGATTTGATGGAAAGCAAAGACAAGGGATTAGTAGTTCATGAGGTTAACAACACAACGGAATACAAAAACACAGTTAGAGTCTGTGGTACAGATATTCCATCATTGATGATAGACTACGCATTAAATTCTAACAAATAGAAATGGACTCTGCATTTACAATTACTCCTAGATTCTCAGTAAAGATGCTTGAGAAGGCACTGAGGCTTTACACACCATCACTTAGTGAAAAGCCAATGGCAGATTTTCTTGCAGACAAGTGCGATGATTTAGGCTTTGAGGACATTCACACAGATGAGGTAGGAAACCTGATTGCGATAAAGGGCTCAGGCTCACCTAAGGTTCTTTTGTGTGGCCACATGGATACAGTACCTGGAAAAATAAAAGTAAGAAGGGAGGGAAACTATCTCTATGGACGTGGAGCGTCTGATGCAAAGGCACCTCTAATGGCAATGTTATTTGCTGCATCTACGATTCAAAATAATAACGGTACTGTGATGTTTGTTGGCGCAGTAGATGAGGAAGGAAATGCAATTGGTGTAAAAAATCTTGTAACAAAAAAACTAGATATTGATTATGCAATATTTGGTGAGCCAAGCGGTTTAAAGCAGGTAACCATTGCATACAAGGGACGAATCGCAATAAATCTTAAAGTTGATGTTGGAAACAGCGCACATGCAAGTGCTCCATGGCTTTCAAAAAATGCAATCGAGGAATCAATGATATTTACACGAGACCTAAAAAAAGTACTAGAAGAAGGACAGGACAAGAAAAACAAGGGACTGATGCTTACTGTTGCACTTACAGAAATAAAAGGCGGTACAAGCCATAACATAATCCCACAGCAGTGCGATGCAATAATGGATATTAGAATTCCAGTTGACATGAATTGCAAGATGGTTGAAGAAAAAATAGCAAACTCTGTTCAAGAAGTTTCAAGGAAGCGTCAAGTTGAGGCGTTTTATTCAATACTTGATGAGACAGAACCCTTTGAAGCTCCTCACAACTCACCACTGGTTCGTGCATTTACACTTGGAGTTATTGATGTAGAGCACACAAGGCCAACACTAATCCGCAAGACTGGAACAGGCGACATGAACATAATTGGCAATCAATTGAAGGTGCCTGTAGTAACATATGGTCCTGGTGATCCTCACTCTTCACATACAATTGATGAAAAAGTGTCAATTGATGAGTATCTACGCTCAATCGAAGTTCTAAAACACACCTTACAGCATTTAAAAAGACTACACGACAAAACAAAGTAAATGTTGTGGTTTGTGGGTCTTGGAATATCAGGGCACAGATCAATTTCCCTTGATGCACAAAACATTCTAAAAAAAGCTGACATTGTCTATCTTGAACAATTTACAAGCATTATTCCAAAATCAGATATAACAAAGCTCAAAAAACTAGTCAAAGGAGAGTTCAAGGCAGTAAAGCGCTGGATGGTCGAAGATGGACAAGAAATACTACAAAATGCAAAAAAGAAAAACGTTGTCTTGATGTCATATGGTGACCCGTACATTGCCACAACTCACATCGAGCTTCGAACACGTGCAATTCAGGAAAAAATCAAGACAAACACCATACATGCATCATCAGTTCTTACTGCACTAGTTGGGGAATGTGGCCTGCACTACTACAAGATTGGCAAAGTTGTTACCGTAATGAAAGAAATTCAGACAAGTACTAGTGCATATTATGCAATTTACGGAAATCTTTTGGCAGGAGATCATACCATACTGCTTTTGGAATACAATCAAGATGCAGATTTTTTTCTTGACCCAGAAGATGCACTATCAAATCTGCTAGCAGCTGAAAAGGAGCAGACACGAAATGTATTACCTCAAAACATTTTTGCCATAGTTGCCTCAAGAATTGGATTAAAAGATCAAAGGATTACAGCTGGTAAAATTTCAAGCCTGATGAAGCTGGATTTTGGAAAACCACCTCATACTATCATCATACCAGGGAGTCTTCACTTTACAGAATCTGATGCGCTAAAGATTCTTGCAAAATGTGTTGATGAACCAACTGACAATTCGGCTCAGATAAAGAAAATCTCTGATCAGATGATGGAAAAGTACATTCCAATGGTAAAAAAGGCTCTAGAAGAGATAACACCACACTACAAAGACTCAAAGGAGTTTAGGTTAGTGCTAGAAAATGCCCAGCTATACATAGAAGATGCAAAAAAGTGCCACGCGCAGGGAAAAGATGAGCTTGCTGTATTGAGTATAGGATATGCAGATGGTTTGGTTGATGCGCTAAGAATGGCAAAAGGTTTTGAACCTAAAATTTAGTGGTTTTTCGTAATCCTAGTGAAGATTACGAAAAATTTGGGGATTAAACTAACTATACAAACCCCATGAACGGATTTGGATTTTACTCTCTTGATTTCAGAAATTCATAAGCAAGTATAGCAACTGCACCAACTAATGCAGCCTTGCCAAGATCTGATTTGGGCAACAAAGCCAACAATTTCTGAATAGTATCTTCTTCAGGATGATGAGAAATTTTTACAGCGCTTTCGCTACCTAATGCAGCAAGTAGTTTCCTGTTGTCCTGCATGCTTTTTTTTGCTAGCTGTAATGTTTGCTGTTGGCTCATAACTTCCTAATCCTCTTTGTAACATATAAGACTATTTTAGCTAATGTTTCTGGATTTAGAGCAGCTCTTTCTTCCTGAACCTCAAAGAGAAGCTTTCGTAAATATTCAATATCGTCTTCGTTCTCAACTACCAATCTGTATCCGGACATTCTCAACAACGTATCTGCACTAACAATACCTGTTCTTTTGTTGCCTCCTGCAAATGGTTGAAGCCATGCTATTCTTGCCATAAGGTGAGCTGCTTTCAAGATGATGGAGTCTTGTTCATCTACTGCTTTCAATATATCGTCAAGAACCTTGTCACTAGCTGCCACGCCTTCATAGTCAGATGGATTTTTTTCAATCCATTCTTGCAAAATTCCTTTGTTTATTTCAATTAGATCTTGTTTTGTAAGAATCATACCTACAGTACTAAATTATTATGCCAATAAGAGTTACCTTGTCTTTTGTAATTAAGGAGTTGAGCTAATGTGATAAATCCCCTGAACGGAACTAAACTTGTACCAGAATGATGATATAGAAATTTCTTCGGGTCCGAAAAAATCATTTTGATTTTTAAACTATATGTTAACATTTAGCAAAAAAATAAAGAAAAGTTTTTCTAATCAATCTTATAATTTAGCTACATATTCAATTGCTTTTCTAAACTCTTTGAAGCTAATTTTTTCATCCAAAGTCCACTTTGCAAGATTATTTTTTATCCAATTTGGTATAACTATGTCTTTGTTGTCTAACTTGATGTTTAATGCGTCCAGTAACTCAGAATCTGAAGCTGACATTGTATGATACCCTGCCCATTTTTGTATTGTCTCTTTTTGGTCTTCAAACATTACATCTATTCCAGGTTCTGGAACCATCTCAACTTCAGACTGTGATTGAGTTGGTTGTTCAAACATCTTTTTTCCAGCCTCTGTTGTCTTTTTGGATTCTGTAACCTCAAATGCATCAAGAACAGTTATGGTGCGTGCATTTCTGTTATAATCCCATGCTACTATAACAAGATTAGATTTTTCCATTGGCTTTGCAAAGATGATGTTAAACACAACCTCGAATTTATCACCTTTGATAGAGGTGGCAGTAGAAACATCCGCAATAAATCCATGCGGATCATTGATTTCAAGTGAACGGTTCTTTTCATAAACTATCCACGTATCGCTTTTATGTGCTTCAACAATTGATCCATGGAGACTCATGTACAATGCAACATGTTGCACGTTATGTGTTCCTATGTTTTCATACATTAACAGCTTTATTGGAACTTGAGTTTGTGTTTCAAGTCTTGCAGTTTCGGTTTTTTCATTATAATAGCCTAATCTTGGATAGATTGTATTTCCAATTACAAGGGGGTATTCGTTTTCTTTAAACGCTTGAGTAAAGGACGGTGCAGTACCATCTATGCCAGAAGAACCTCCACCAGCAGCAGCAGAGGCAAATGTGAATTTGTCACTCAATGTTCTTGTCCATACAAGTAGATCATTGTTGTTGTTAATTTTGCAAGCCTGTCCTGCACCAAGCTGTGCATTGACTGTGGCAAAATCAAAGCACCATTGTATCTGTTGCTTATTTGCAGTTTGATCTTTCAGAGTATGAAACAGAATCTATACAGAAGGCAACGTTGTATATGTTTGCTAGTGGTGTTGAGTTAGACAACAATCCAACAAATATTGCATTAATTTTTGTAGATGATGATAACTGGAATGAATCTAAAATAACTTATCTTCAAAGACCGTTTTTTTCGACTACAATAGATACAATATCTGCTATTTCTGAACCAAACAAATGGTATAACTGGGACATTACAGAAGTTGTTAGGAATAATAATGATTCTAAGCTTTCTTTAGCTTTAACATTTGAAACAGGAAAAGATTTCACAAGTGATTTAGCTACGTTTTATTCCAAAGAAACAGCATATGAAGAAAATGCTCCCTATCTTGAAATAAAATATGTTAGTGAACAGCCTGCTAACTATATCTTAGCTATAATCGGCGGCGTTATAGTAACCGCTGTTATTTCTGCTATTGTTTTAAAACATTCTAGGAAAATAAGAAAATGAATTTTGCATAAAAAAATTGTGTAGGAATATTGTAAGCGTTCCAATCGCTTCTGCCGTCTTATGATCTCTTAGAAGTTAAAGTGCCCAAACACCCATGGTATATGGATACCTTCGGATTCGAACTAAGAGTAAAGTTTAAAGCTTGGTTCTACGTAACAGAATCGGAATCTGAAAAGAACACCGTAGCAATATTTTTTCAATTAAATTAAGATCATTTTGCTCGTAAAAGTGTGAAGGAGCTAAACTAATTTAACAAACCCTTCGCGTGGGATTTCGTTTAGATTAAAAATTAAACTCCTAAAAATTCATAATCTTATATAGGATTACGAAATTCTAATCATAAAATACTTCAAAATATAGTTGATTTAGTATCCAAGTGTCAACGGACTTTTTCTTCTGTGTGGTCGTTTTTGTGCTAAATTAGACTTTAGTTCGCGTATTGCGTTTTTTAGAACTTGAGCTTGGTGTTCAATTTCCTGCAGATATTTTTTTTCAAACTCTTTTGTCTCAATTTGATACCTAGGATCGTCATCTGTTATCTCAAATTGACTTGATTTTTGACGCAGCTCATCAATTTCCTTTTCTAGGTCTTTCTCAAAAGGTTCTAAAATGTCCAAGGCCCTTTTTATGCCCATGCCTAATAATATGACGTAATCCTTTATACGATTTTTGGGTGCTACAACTGTGATTTTACATTACAGGGCCTGCTTTTTTAGTAGATAATCGATGAATTAAAAAAGAGAAAGATAGGTTTGAAATACGATTGGATCCTTTAAACAAAGCCATTTTAGCTGCCATGTATGTTGCATCCCTATCAGATGGTAATGTAATTGAAATTGTAAAGAAAAAGCACTTGCTATCAGACGATATTATCAATGCAAAAATTAATGATTTGGTAAAGAACGGTCTTGTCAGGCAAGACAGAAAATCGCTTACAGAGCTAGGACGCACATCACTAAAGGTTGTTCTCGCTGGAGGAGTCTTTGATATAATTCATCCAGGACACATACATACACTAAATTCTGCAAAAGCACTTGGCGATGTTTTAATTGTTGTTGTTGCAACAGACAAAACTGCTCAAAAAATGAAAAAACGTGTACCCTTACATAATCAAAAATTAAGACGTGAGCTTGTAGATTCGCTATTGATGGTTGATCTTTGTGTAGTTGGAAATGAAGAGGATATTTTTAAAACAGTAGACCTAGTAAGGCCAGAAATTATTGCGCTAGGCTATGACCAAGTGCACCAAGAGAAATTCATTATAGATGGATGCAGAAAACTAGATCTTGAAATCAAAGTAGCTAGATTACAATCTCCAATTCCAGAGTTTTCAAGCTCAAAGATAGAAAAGGAATACGGCGAATCTATTCACGGAATTTAAAAGATCAGGCTTTAATTGGAATTTTTATTGTTAGATTAGAGCCATCCTTTAGCTTTGCTGTCTTTCTGATGTTGATTTTTGAAATTAACTCAATTACAGAGTTGTCATGATGTGTTCGCTCCAAAATTACAAGCTCACAATCAATCAAATTGTTTAATTTTGCATTAAAGCATTTGACCCACCCATATGTCCTTTTTTCATCAGAAAATCCATTAATCAAAATGCAATCACGATTATAAAATTGCGATACAGTCTCAATATGTTCTTTTTTTGATAATTTCACATTAAGGGTTCCAGGAAATGGAACATATCCTAGTTTTTCTTTGAACTGTTTTGTATAGCCTTTTAGCGACATATAGTAGGCGCCTTCGCCCATGCCAGAGACAAGTGTTCCTTTTAGCTCGACATGCGATGGTGCTGATTCAAGGCTTGTTCGTAAAACTGATGATAGTTTTACCATTTCAGAATAGCCTTTTGGTGTAATTTTAACAGAAACATTTTTTCCGCTAGTAACCCTTTCTATGAATCCATCCTGCTCTAGCTCCAAGAGGTGTTTTGATGCGGCCTGTTGAGACTTGTTTATGCTTTTTCCAAGCGATGATGTAGTTATAGGGATAAAGTTGTGTTTTGCGCCTTTGCTTAGGAGTTGGGTTAGGGTAAGAAGGTGTTGAATTTTAAGATCAGACATTAAATCTAGGCGACGCCAAGCTCTGTAAATGTTTTTAATTTTAGACTGTCTGCGTTTGTAAGTTTTGCAATGCGGTGTCCTATTACATAGCTAATTCCTGCTTGTTTTGCACTATCAATCAATCTTTGTGTGATGATGCCATCTAAAACTAGATATTTTATTCCAGACTGTGCAGAAAGTTTTGTGACAAGCTCGCTAATTGGTACTTTGAAGATTTCTTTTTCTTGTTCGTCTAATGCAACAGCTTCAAGTGTTTCATTGAGTTGTGGATAAACTCGAGTTATCATGTCTGCAAGCGGCTTGTCTTCAGCATCATGCAGTGTTGGCTTGGTAGTTTCTTGCTTCATTGCCTCTGCTGTACTTTTTAGTATGTCATCAATTTGTTGTGGAGTAAGCTCTTCTACTTCTAGTCCCTCGTAAGCACGATGGATAACATCGATGTGTACAAGGGATTTTAGTTCTTTTAAAATAAATCCGCCTGCTCTGTCACCATCCAAAAAGGCAACAACTTTTTTGGTGTCACATAACTCTTTTATTGATTCATCTATTTTTGCGCCCTCGATTCCAATTGCGTTATCATATCCTGCTCTTAACAGGTTAATTACATCAGCACGACCTTCTACCAAAATTATCCATGGAGAATCAAAAATTCCAGGACCGCATGGGAGTTTTTCCTTTCCGTATGTTGTTAGCTTGTTTGAAGATGTTTCGTAAACGCTTTTGAGCATTGTGTCGCCTTCACTAAGTGTTTTTGTAGACCATTGCTGCTTGATTTCTTTTGCACGTTTAACAATGTCTTCTTTTTTTGATGCACGAACATCATCAATTGCTAATAGTTTGAATTTGCAGTCAAATGGACCAACCTTGTCTATGCTTTCTATTGCCGCTGCAATTAATGCACAAGTATCAATGTCTGTGCTCATTGGAATTAGTGCCTCACCTACGGTAGTGTTTGAAGTTGAGTTAGTAGTTACTTCGATGCGACCTACCTTTGAGACTCTCTGAAGTTCATTCAGATTCATCTCAGGACCCAAGAGTCCTTCGGTCTGACCGAATATAGCTCCTATTATGTCGGCTCGTTCGACGAGGCCGTCAACTTCAAAGGACAGCTTAACATGATATTTGACAATTCCACTAGTTGGCATTCAATAATCATCATCCTTTTAATTAACAATCAACTTATTTTTTATATATTGGCTATAAGTGCGTATCGCAAAAACTTGTGCCTCGTAATATCAACTCACTCAGATCTGACAAAGTTTCAATTAACTACACATTAATGATAAATTTTCTAAAAATGGAAAAATATTGGTTGCTTATTCTGTGCTAAATGAGTTACCACATGAGCAGCTCTTTGTAACGTTTGGATTGTTTATTTTGAATCCAGAACCCATGAGGCTTTCGATATAGTCAACATTTGCACCTTTTAGGTGATCTTGACTATAACTGTCAATTAGCAACTTTATTCCGCTTTCCTCAATTACTATATCATCCTCTTCAGGTTTTGTTTCAAAGCCCATTCCATAAGACAGACCTGAACATCCACCACCTTGGACATAAATTCTCAGGTATTCAGGATGTTCTGCTTCCTCTTTCATGAACTCTGTTATTTTCTCAGCTGCCTTTGGAGTGACAGTAACTAGTTTTTCTGTTTGTTCAGTTGCCATACAAAAAAAGGCCGCGTCTAATTATAATAAGCTTTTCATACTGACTATAGTAGGAATTCAATAAAACAAGAAGAGAATTAGGAGCAGCTTACTTTTTTGATTTATTTACAAATGCTGTCATGCGTTGCTCTCGATCTGGATGAGTAAAACAGTTTCGCCATGCCAAAAGCTCAACTCCAAGACCTGTATCCAAGTCAGCGTTTCGTCCTTTGTTAATTGCAGTCTTTGACATTTGCACACCTATTGCAGAATTTTCTGCAATTGTTTTTGCCATTTTTGTTGCTTCTTCCATTAGCGATGCTAATGGTACTACATGATTCACTAGTCCGATTTCTTTTGCCTCATCTGCTTTTATCATTTTTCCGGTGTAAACAAGCTCCTTTGCTTTTGCTATTCCAACTATTCTCAAGAGTCGTTGAGTTCCTCCCCATCCAGGCGGGATTCCAATTGTAACTTCGGGTTGCCCAAGCTTTGCTGTATCAGATGCAATTCTAATATCACATGACATTGCAAGCTCACAACCTCCACCTAAGGCAAATCCATTTACTGCTGCTATGGTTGGCTGTCTTACGTTTTCAACGGTTGCAGTAAGTAGTTGACCTAGTTTTGCATATTCGACTGATTCGTCTGGCGAGATTTTTGACATGTATTCAATATCTGCGCCTGCAGAAAATGCCCTATCTCCTTCGCCTGTTAAAATTATTACCTTAACGCTATCATCGGTTCCAGTTTTTTCAAAGAGTGAAATGATCTCTTTTGCAACATCACTATTCATTGCATTGAGTTTTTCTGGTCTATTGATTTTGATTATACAAATTCCATCTGATTTTGTTGTTGTAACCAGAGACATTATTAATTGCGAAATTAATTGCCGGACTTTAAATGTTGTCTATGACTTGGAAACTTTTCCCCATTGTGCTAAAGCAGATGCAACAGCTGCCCATGTTCTAATATCATCATAGACGGGTACACCTTTTTGTTCAATTAGTGCAGATATTTTTTGTGTGTATGGTCCACCGTTTGCACCAACAAGAACTGGCTTTTTTCTTTGATTTGAAAACTCTGCTAAATAATCAATTATTGTTTCTTCCAATGGATCATCTTGAAATACAAACCACGGCATGATAATGTCTACGTTTGGGTCGTCCATAAAGGACTGAATTGTAAACCTATAGTCGTCTGCGTTTGCGCCACCTGTTACATCAGCAGGATTGCCTTTTCCTACGATATATGTTGGCGGAAAGTGTTCAACCATTTTCTTTCTTGTGTCTTCTGTTACTTTTGCAAGTGAAAGACCAAGTCTTTCAAAGTGATCAATTGCACCAATCATAGGTCCTGCCCCATTACTACATAGTGCAGCTTGGTTTCCCTTTGCTGCAGGTTGCCATGCAAGGGCTTTTGTCACGCCTGCAAGTTCCTGATAGCTGTCAACTGAAATTATTCCTGCCTGCTTGAATGCACCCATAATTATTGCATTAGAGCCTCCAAGTGAGCCGGTGTGAGATGCTGCCTGTTTTGCTCCTGCCTCAGATCTTCCACTCTTCCAAATAACAATTGGTTTTTTCTTTTCTGCCATAACGCGCTTTGCTGTGTTGACAAACTTTCTGCCATCGCCAAAGCCTTCCACATATAGTGCAATTACTTTGGTTTGCGGATCATCTGCCAAATACCAGATCATGTCTGCCTCGTCTACATCTGACCTGTTGCCATAGCTAACCATCTTTGATAATCCAAAGGAATCTGCAGTTTCTAAGAAGCTGATTCCCATGGTACCGCTTTGAGACAATAGTGCTACTGGCCCTAGTTTTGCCCTAACCATTCGTGCTTGACCCTGAAATGCACAGTCAAGACGATTTGCTGCATTAAACATACCAATACAGTTTGGACCAATTATTCTGATTTCATGTTTTTCTGATAATCGTTTAACTTCTGCCTCATATGCTGCTCTTTCGCCGCCAAGCTCTTTTCCTCCACCAGATACAATTACTACACTGTGTATTCCTTTCTTTGCACATTCTTCCAGTATTGGTGGGGTAACTGATAGATCAACACAGACAACAACAAGATCTACTTTTTCGGGTATTGCAGATATTGACGGATAACATTTGATTCCTAAAATTTCTTCTTGTTTTGGATTTATTGGAAATACTTTGCCCTTGTAATCATGTTTTGCTAAACTGTCAAGAACCGAGTTTCCTATCTTTCCTGGAGTAGCTGATGCGCCAACGAGTGCAACCGATTGAGGCGTAAAGAACATTTCCATGTGATTTGAGTTTGGTTGTGCTTTTGAGATGGCATCTTTTTTTATCTCTTTTCGTAGGATTATTTTTGCGTCAACTACGGCATAAGACTTTGGATAAACAACAATTGGATTGAAATCTATACTATCAAAGTGAGATGCATTGTCTACACCAAGCTTGCCAATTTGAACAAGGGCTTTAGATAACATGTTAATGTCAATTGGTGCACTTCCACGGAATCCTTTTAGCATTTTAGAGCCCTTTAGTTCATCTAACATTGATTTTGCGTCAGATGTTGTTATTGGCAGCATTCTAAACGCAACATCGCGGAAAACTTCGGTAAGAACACCTCCTATTCCCACCATTATTACGGGTCCAAATTGAAGATCATTTTGCAAGCCTACGATTAGTTCTGTGCCTTTTGGCACCATCTTTTCAAGCAGTATTCCTTTTAGCTGAACACCTTTTTTCTTTGAAAGGCGTTTGTACATGTCATTGAATGTTTTTTTGACATCGTTTACATTATCTAGTCCAACCTTGACGCCCCCAACATCTGTTTTGTGTAGAATTTGAGGTGAGACAACTTTCATAACTAGTGGAAAGCCTAGTTTTTTTGCAGCCTTGGCAGCTTGATCTGCTGAATTAACCAAAGCATATCCTGGAACCTTTATTCCATAACTTTTTAGTATTGATTTTGCAACCTCTTCGGTTATGACCTTATGATCTGTTTTGATTGTTTCATCAAAAGTTTTTTTGACAGAATTCATAAGTCGATCGAACAAAATCAAATTCAGTATATTAAAGTTCCACTGCGACCAAAGTTTAGTAATTATTTTTTAGGC
>JBBDOC010000063.1:0-14285 GCA_040877295.1 Nitrosopumilaceae archaeon | reverse complement strand
GCATCTGCGTCGCTCTTTGTCAATATGGCGCCATCAAATTTTGTATGCTGGTAGAACTCCCTTGCTTGGTTTACTGTATCATTTCCAGCTAACGAGTCACCTACGAAAAGTTTTAGATCAGGATTAACTACTTTAGTTATTTTTGCAATTTGATCCATCAAGTTTTTGCTTGTCTGCATCCTACCTGCCGTATCAATTAGTACACAATCAATTTTATTGGATTTAGCATGCAGAACGGCGTCTTTTGCTACAGCTGCAGGATCAGCGCCATAATTTTGTGCAATCATCTTCAGATTTAGTCGGTTTGTGTGCTCTTTTAGCTGCTCAATTGCCCCTGCACGATAGGTATCTGCTGCTGCAACTACTACTGAGAGTTTTGCTTGTTGTAACATATGTGCAAGTTTTGCAAGCGTTGTGGTTTTTCCAGTACCGTTTATTCCAACAAATAAAATCACATATGGTTCCTGCAACTTTTTTTTAGCACTTATTTTTTCCAAAACATCGATTTTTTCAGTAGCGTCAAACAAACCAGAAATGCTCTCAATTAGGCTTTTTTTTACTAGTGATTCAATTTCATGCTTGTCTACCTTGGTTCCTACCAGTCTTGTTTTAAGATCAGATTTTAGTGAATCAATGACTTCGGTGGCAACATCTGATTCTAGTAATGAAATTTCCAGCTGTTGGAGTATATTGTTTATGTCCTTTTCTGCTAGTTCCTTTTCGCTAAAACTTTTTGCTACGTTTGAAAAAGCACTACGTAAATTTTCAAACATGGTATCATTGTTTTTGGGTTCGCTCTGCCTGTATCAAGCGATTCATTTCATGCTTTCCCTGTTCTAGCCTAAGGGCTATCTCTTGCTTTTGTGCAGCAGTTTCTTTTAATGCAATTTCGATTTCTTTAATTCTTGATTCAATGTAGTTTATTGTTGATTCTTTGTCTTTTTCCATCACAGCTCCAGAGCCTACATTTACTACAATTTTTTGATTTGGTAAAATTTTTGCTTTTACAAAAGTACCCAGCCCTAATGGCACTAGTGTTTCATAGTCTGTTTCTTCCTTGACAGCCTTGATTGATTCAATGGCAGATGTTGCCTCTCTTAATACATTGATCATATAATTTTCCTTTTGCATCAAATCTGCAAAATATGATTCAAGAACTTGCATTTGATACAATAATTGTTGTGCTTGCTCTTCACTCATTTGAAACAAAATCAGGTTTGCAGGTTATAAACTCATTTATGACATGTAATGAGTAAACCGCAAATGTGTAAAACATGAAAATTGATTTTGTCAATACTGAATAAAAAAGATAAAATGGAAAATTTACTTTGCTTTAGACAATCTCTTGTCTACTTCTTCCCAATTAACTACATTCCACCAAGCTGCAACGTAGTCTGGTCGTTTGTTTTGGTACTTTAGATAATAGGCATGTTCCCATACATCCAAGCCCAATAGTGGAACCAGTCCTTCTGTTCTGGGACTTGTTTGATTCGGCATGGCTTTGTATTCTACTTTATGTGATTTTGGATTGTAAACAAGCCATCCCCAACCACTTCCCTGGATTACAGCAGTTTGTGATGAAAATTGTTCTTTGAAGGTAGCAAAACTTCCAAATGATTTTTTGATTTCATCTGCCACAGAGCCACCAGGTTCTCCTCCGCCATTTTGTTTCATGTTGTGCCAGAATAGCTTGTGATTGTCGTATCCACCTCCGTTGAAGTTTATTGCACCTCGTTGATCATCTGGTACTTGGCTAAGATTTGCCAGAATCTCAGTGATGTCTTTATTTTGTACATCTGGGCTACATTTTTCTAATGCAGCATTCATTTTGTCAGTATATGCTTGGTGATGTTTTGTATGGTGTATCTCCATGGTTCTTGCGTCGATGTGTGGTTCTAATGCATCGTAAGAATATGGTAGTTTAGGTAGTTCATATTTTGCCATACTGGCCATTAACAGCAATACAATTTATTGGTTTAGTAAGGAATGTATTTTTACCTACCAATATGAGGTAAAACTGTGAAACACAGCAAAATAATTTTTTTTCTAGTTATAATTGGTTTAAGTTTAGTTTTATCGCTACATTATTTGTCATCTAAAGACAATGTAGAAATTTTTGTGTCTAAAAGCGGCCCATACATAGGTGTTCAGTATCCACAAAAATTAGGATATGATGGTACTGGGATTAAAATCGCAGTAATAGATACTGGCATTGACTATAATCATCCCGATCTGTTTGGGTTTGGTCCTGATGGCAAGGTCATAGGAGGTTATGATTTTGTTGATAATGACAAAACGCCTTTTGATACAAATGGTCACGGCACTGAGGTCGCAGGCATCATAGCTGCGGATGGTACGATAAAGGGGATAGCACCAAAAGCAAAACTTTTAGCTTATAGAGTATCAGATGATGGAGAATCTGTCTCCTCAGATCTCATAGTTAAAGCAATTGAGCGGGCTATAATCGATAAAGCAGACATCATTAACATAAGTCTAGGTGTCAACAAGACCAACAAGATAATTGATGATAGCGTAAACAAGGCAGTAAATAATGGAATTGTTGTTGTCACAGCAGCAGGCAACAATGGTCCTGGCTTGGGAACCATTGGCAGTCCTGGTAAAAATCCAAATTCAATTACTGTTGGCGCATCATACAATAACGTAACCTCTAGTATCGTAGCTACATTTGATGCAGGTAGCAAACAGTTTTCTGTTTTCCCAATGGTTGGTACAAGTGCACTAGACGAGCCAGTTACAGGAAATATTGTATTTGGAAAATATGGCAGGGAAAAAGATCTAACAAGTCTTGATGTTAATGACTCTATTTTGCTTGTAGAGCGTGGAAGCGATACTGCAGGCGAAGTTGTCTATTTTTCTGAAAAGGAAAAAAATGCAGCGGATAATGGCGTAAAGGCTGTAATAGTATACAACAATGAAAAAGGAATCTTTTTTGGCGAACTGTTTCATGGATTTAATACTGCGGACTATAGACCTAGAATACCAGTGCTGTCTCTTTCAAATGAGGAAGGATTGATACTAAGACAAATGACACAAAACAACACCGCTGGAAAATTAAACATATTCTACAATCCAGATTTTGTCGTACCTTTTAGCTCAAGAGGACCTGTTTCTCCTTTTTACATAAAGCCTGACTTGGTTGCACCAGGTGCGTTTGTAAACACTACACTTAGCAACGGACGATACAACTTGACAAGTGGGACTAGTTTTGCGGCACCTCATGTATCAGGTGTAATAGCACTCCTTTTACAGAAAAATCCCGACTTGAGTCCAGAAGAAATAAAATCACTGTTGGTGACAACTACTGCTCCAGTTTCTGATCCGTATGGACAGCAGTTTCCATTTGAGGTTGCCGGCACAGGAAGGATAAATGCGACTAGGGCATTTGATGCAAGCTTGGTTGTCAAGCCATCATATTTGATATTTAGTTTATCAGCTGAAAAAAGAACTCAAAGTGAGTATTTACAAATTGAATCACTTGATGGCAATCTTGAGAATCTAAGTGTTAGTTTTGATGGCGATGATGTTTTTGATTTTAACTATAAACTTGAGGACAAGATGCTTCATGTTACAATTTCAGCAATTGACGAAGTTTTTGGAGAGTATGAAGGCAGGATCATCATTGAACATGAGAATATCAGATATGCTGTACCTGTTCTGGTTCACATTACCAAGGGCTCATTATTTGTAAGTGAGCAGGATGGAAAATTGCATTTTAAAGTTACTTATCCTGATGAATGGTCATATGCAAAGATTTCAATCATAAACAAAGAAACCGGAGATGTAGAAACAACATCTGCGACTCCAAACAAAATTACCACGTTTGCTATTTCTGATTCAGGAAAATATTGGATTGAAGGAAAAATTACTTCTGGCAATGCTGTATCCGATGTTTATGATACTATTGATCTAAAATTGGCCAAAAGTAAAGATGTGGATGTTTTTAGTTTCCTAGATATTCCACAAAAAACGATTTTAATTATCTTTATAGTTACTGCTGCAATAACTTTGGTTGGATTAAAAATAAGAAGATAAAAATTAGATTTTTGGACCTGCGTTACGGATCTCTTTTGGCACATCTTTGAGCTTGTCAAAGTTATCTACAAACATTTGGGCAAGTTTTTTTGCAGATAGTTCGTAAGAGTCTTTGTCAATCCAAGTGTTTTTTGGATCCAAGATCTCAGAAGGAACGTTTGTGCACTTTGTTGGTATATCCAAATTGAATAACTCGTTGTGTTTGTATTTAACGTCATCAAGTTCACCTGTCAACGCGGCAGTAACCATTGCTCTGCTGTATTTGATATTGATGCGTTTTCCCACACCGTATGGCCCTCCCGACCAACCAGTGTTGATCAAGTAGACTGTAGTATTGTGTTGTTTGATCTTCTCACCTAGCATTTTGGCATAAGCAGCTGCAGGTCGTGGCATAAATGGTGCACCAAAACATGCAGAAAATGTAGCTTTTGGTTCTTTGATTCCCCGCTCGGTTCCAGCAAGCTTGCTTGTATATCCTGATAAAAAGTGGTACATCGCTCCTTCGTTTGTTAGTTTTGATACTGGCGGCAGTACACCTAGTGCATCTGCTGTCAGAAACACAATGACCTTTGGATGTCCACCAACACTTGGAATAACTGCACCTGGGATGTAGTCTAATGGATATGCTGCTCTGGTATTTTCTGTCAGACTTCCATCATCAAAATTTGGCTTCAAGGTTTGTTTGTCGATAACAACATTCTCCAAGACTGCGCCTGACTTTATCGCATTCCATATTTGTGGCTCTGCTTCAGGATTAAGGTTGATGCATTTGGCATAACAGCCGCCTTCAAAGTTAAAGACTCCGTTATCTGACCAGCCATGTTCGTCATCGCCAATGAGCATCCTATTTGGATCTGCAGAGAGGCTTGTTTTTCCTGTACCTGACAAACCAAAGAATAGTGCAGTGTCTTTATTTTTTCCGATGTTTGCTGAGCAATGCATTGGAAAAACATCACGTGTTGGAAGGATGTAGTTCATAACAGAAAACAGCGACTTTTTCATTTCTCCTGCATAGCTTGTCCCTCCAATCAGGACCAATTTTTTGGATAGATTTATCATGATGAAAATGTTCGAACTGGTTCCGTCTATTTCTTGAATCGCCTCAAAATCATTAAGGCATATTACAGTAAATTCTGGTTCATGGTGTTCAAGTTCTTCCTGTGTTGGTCTTACAAATAATTGTCTTGCAAACAAGCTTTGCCATGCATGGTCGTTTATGACTCTAATTGCTAGCCGATTTTCTTTATCTGCACCTACAAATCCATCAAAAACAAAAATCTCTTTGCCTTCAACAAATTTTTTCATTTTATCAAAAATCTTATCAAACTTTCCTGGGGGGAATTGCTGGTTTATCTTACCCCAATCTACTGTATCATGTGTCTCATCGTCATATACTATGTATCTGTCATCAGGCGATCTTCCAGTGTATTTACCAGTTTTGACAGATAATGAGCCTGTACTTGTAATCATTCCTTCATTTTTTTGAACCGCAAGTTCAACTAGCTTTGCTGGAGATAGATTTCTGTATACTTTTGATGGATTAATTCCAAAAGCGATAAGCTGTGATGTGAACTTGTTTGTAATGTATGTCTCTGTCATTGGTTAACACCTGAGATTACATATGAAATGAAAAATTTAGCAATCATATGGAATATTCAATCGAATTTTATTCCTTTTTATCTCTTTTCTTGTTTGGACTGTTATTTAGATACCTATTTATTTAAAAATTCGAAATTCACCTTCATGACGATAAATAAGGAAAAACTTGCAATGAGAGACGAGATTGCAAAGAACAGACCATCTTTTGTAAGACAAGAAAGCTGGCGCTACAAAAGATTACACATACAGTGGAGAAAACCAAAAGGCATTGATAATCGTCAAAGAAGACAGGAAGGAAGTAGCATTCCTGCTCTTGTCAGAGTCGGCTATCGAGGGCCAAAAATTTCACGAGGCTTGCATCCTTCGGGCTATACTGATAATTTAGTTTACAATGTTAATGACTTGGAAAAATTGAATCCAAAAACAGATGGTGTCAGGATTGGCCACAGCGTTGGCACTAAAAAAAGAACACAGATCATAATAAAAGCTAAAGAAAAAAAATTCAAAGTTTTTAATGCAAGGGTGTCTGCAAGTGGTAGTAAATCTTAGAGCAAAAAAGCGACTAGTTTCTAGAATTTTGGGCGTTGGTGCAAACAGAGTAAGGTTTGACTCTAATCATCTAGATGATGTAGCAGATGCCATAACAAGAAGTAACATACGTAGTCTTATTTCTGCAAATACAATCACGATAAAACCAATAACAGGAACATCAAGAGGAAGGGCGCGTCTTAAAAGAATTCAAAAACACAAACGTGGAATAAAACAGGGCTCTAAAAAGGGGAAGAAAGGGGCACGTGTTGGTAAAAAAGAGGTTTATGTCAAAAAAGTCAGGTCACTAAGACACATCTTAAAGGTGTCAAAGGACAGAAAAGACATTACAAACAAAGAATTCTGGGAGCTGTACAAAAAGGTAGGCGGAAATACAGTAAGAAACAAGGCGCATCTGCTTACTCTTATCGAAGAGATAAAGTCTAGACGAAAAACCTAGAACCTGTAAATAGATTCTTCAAAGTTTAGCACTTTACCATTTTTGATTTTTACTCCCTCTTTTGAGAGTAGCGATGTCTTGACATCTTGCCCATACGAATATCCTCCTACATTTCCATCTGATTTTACCACTCTATGACATGGAATGATTACAGGATACGGGTTTTGATTCATTATTCTTCCAATAGCCCTTTGTCCATTTTTTAGGCCAATGGACTCTGCCAGATCCTTGTAAGTTGTCACCTTTCCTTTTGGAACTTTAAGTAATTTCCTGTAAACTCTTTGGGCAAGATTCAAAGTTTTATGACCTCAAGGTCTGTGGTTTCAACTAACTGTAAAACTTTTTGTTTGTATTTTTCCAAACCACCCCAATCAAACAAAGCCGCCTTTGCCATGTAATTTCTTTTAAGAATGTGAGAAAATAGCTCTTCGTCCAAAAACTCTAGTGCATGTTTAGGTACAACTGTTCCTAAGGCATATTCACCATTGATAAGCTCTTGTGTAAATTTTTCAGGATAATGTGTACCGCCAAAACATAGTGCCACAGGTGAGATTTTTTGTTCGTTATTCATTACATCTACAACGATTTGCGCTACAGAATCACATAGTTTTGTGTCAGTCCATTGTTTTTCACTGGTTCCAATCTCAATAAACAATGCAGGCTTGTTAAGCGAGGTAGGACCATGATGCGTCGCTTCAATTGTTATCTCAAAGCCAGAGAAAATGTTTTTTTTATTCCAAAGATTTTGAATGTATGATTTTTGAATGTAAGGATGAGGTATTGCCACTTGTCTTTCAAGACCTCCAAAATTTGCATCAGAAAAATTTCCAGTACTGTGAGCTGTAAGTGCCAATACTTTTGATTCAGCAGCATGTTTTGATAAAAATACAAAGCCGTCATATGCATATTTTTCTTCAAGCCAGTCAGCTGAAATCACAGGCGTTGGAATTATTACTAGATCAAATTTTTTTCCACGAAAAATATCACCGTCTTTTTTCATATCTTTTGATATGAAATTTGCCATGTTATTGCCCGCAGGATCTTTATTGTAGGCTACAAGTAATTGCATGAGATAAAAGATATATGGATACCTTATTAATTCCAGCCATGGATCCAAAACGAACCTTGAGAAACATGGCAAATACAATGAAACTTGCCAAGAAATCAGACAAAGACGACTATATGCAACATCTTAGACTGGTATTGCTTGGAATAGCAACGGTTGGTGCGATTGGATTTATAATTCAGTTTGTGTTTTCAGTAATGACATTCGGATAGATAAAATTGTCTCAGGAAGTAAAGTCTCATCTTTTTGCAATTCGTACCACAGGAGGTCAGGAAAAAGTAGTAATGAATCTCTTAGAAAATAAGATAAAGATGAAAAAAATCAATGTTCAATCAGTGTTATTGGTTGATAATCTAAAAGGCTATGTTGTTTTAGAAGCACTTGATGCAAATGATGCCTTTAATGCCATTCAAGGGATAAGGCATATTCGCGGTCAGTTAAGAGGAGAGCTAGAATTCAAAGATATTGAAGGATATCTTGTCAAAAAATCAACTGTGTCAGAGCTTGCTGTTGATAGTGTTGTTGAGATAATTGGTGGCCCGTTCAAAGGAATGAAAGCTACTATAACACGAGTTGATCACGAAAAAGAGGAAGCTACAGTAATTTTGCTTGACGCGTCATATCAATTGCCTGTTACAGTAGACGCAAACTATCTCAAGCTTTCAACTAGCAAGGATTAAATTTTCTTTATAGAGTGAAAAACCAATGGCAGACTTGCAAACTATTTCAACACTTGTAACTGGTGGTCAGGCCTCTGCAGGTCCTCCGCTTGGTCCGGCTTTGGGACCAATGGGCGTAAACGTAATGCAGGTAATTACCGCGATTAATGAAAAAACCAAAGACTTTGAGGGAATGAGGGTTCCTGTTACCGTTTCTATTGATCCATCTACAAAGAAATGGGAAATTGAAGTTGGCATTCCATCTTCGGCGGCATTGATATTAAAAGAGGCTGGAATTCAGAAGGGTTCTGGAACTCCGACAAGCAACTGGGTTGCAGATGTAAAGTTTGATACTATAGTCAAGGTTGCAAAAACAAAGATAGAGTCATCTTATGCAACCTCATTAAAATCTGTTGTAAAAGAGATTATTGGAACTTGTGTGTCTTTGGGTGTAAAAATCGAAGGAAAGACTCCAAAAGAAATTACTGCTGAAATCAATACTGGAAAATGGGACGAAAAGTTTAGATAATTATTTTCTGGTAAGATAAGTGGGCTCTTTATCGGTTTTTTGCAGTTCTACAAAAGTTTCAGTGTTTTGAATACCATCGATTTTTCCAATTTTTTCTATTACAACAGTATGCAGTGCTTCTAGGTTTTCAGCAAGAATTGTAATCATAATATCAAATCTTCCAGTAACCTCAGATATTGAAATTACTTCAGCAATATCCAAGAGCTGTTTATGTATTGCATCTTTTTGTTTTGGATCACGGTTAATACCCACGGTTGCTTTAACACCGATTCCCAAAAGAGAATCGTCAATAACAATAGTAAATTTTTTTATTAGTTTCTTTTTTACAAGTCGCTTTATTCTGCTGTATAGAACTGATGCATTTATCCCAAGTTTTTTGGACAGGTTTGGTACAGATATAGAACCATCCTTTGTTAATTCATAAAGTAGTTTCATATCAAGCTCATCGAATCGATGCACTGTTCTCGAAATAATTTGCCCCGCGTTAATAAATGTAGTTTCATTTATCCAGTTTTTGTTCATTTAGTTTAAAAAATGAAATTTTGCAAGTTTTGAAAAAGGTATTCTTTGGAATAATTATCTCTAAACGATTTTAAGTAGGATCCCGCGAATGCTGCCTATTGGTTAACGAGTCTCAACTTACAGAAATGGTAAAGGCGGCAAAGGCTGATAATAAGAAGCGTAAATTCACGCAGTCGTTAGAGCTGATTATGATTTTCAAAGATATTGATGTCAAAAAAGGTTTTTCTATAAATGAAACGGTTCAGCTGCCAAAAACAAGCTCTCCTGCATCTGTTTGCATTATGGCATCTGGCGATATGGGACTAAAGGCAAAAACTGCAAAAGCCGATAAAGTAATTGATGGGGATGAACTTAATCAACTAAGTGCAAATAAAAGACAGTCACGTAAACTCATCAATAGTTATGACTTTTTCCTTGCAGACACCAAACTTATGCCGGTAGTAGGTAAAACATTAGGTCAGCTTTTGGGACCAAGAGGAAAAATGCCAACTCCAGTTCCCTTCAATGCATCGATTGAATCTTTTTTGGATAGATTTCGATCATCGATTAGAGTGAAGGTAAAAAATTCACTTGCTACATCATGCAAGATAGGTGATGAAACTATGGCAGATTCTGATTTGGTTGCAAATGCCAGTGCAGTAATAAATGCAGTAGAGAAAAAATTGCCAAGTGGAGACAAGAACATGAAAAAAATTCTAATAAAAACAACTATGGGAAAACCAGTCAAAGCACCACAACAGGTAAAGCAAAATGCATAAAGATCGAACCACGTATCCAAAAAGAAAGGCTCTTTTGTATCAACAACTACAGGAGCTTCCAAAAAAGTACAAGGTGATGACTATTGTACGAATGGAAAAAGTAAGATCATCACAGCTGCTTCCTTTGAGAAAAAAATTCAAAGGGGAAATAGAGATAATTAGTATCAAAGACAAAGTTGCAAAAAAAGCATTTTCCACACTCAAGATACCAGGCATAGAAAAAATTATTGACAGTCTAAAGGGACAGTGTCTTTTCATGTTTACCAACATGTCCCCCTTCAAGCTAAACGTGCTTCTTGGTAAAAATAAGATAAAGCTAGCTGCCCGTGGAGGCGATATAGCAAGTATGGATGTTGTAATTCCAGCAAAAAACACGGGAATTGCACCAGGACCGATTCTTACTGATTTCAAAGAGGCAGGAGTTGCAACAAAAATAGATCAAGGTACAGTATGGATTATAAAAGAATCAGTACCTGCAAAAAAAGGCCAAGTCATTTCTGCAAAACTGGCAACACTGCTTGGTAAACTAGACATTAAACCTATTGAGGCAGGCATTTCTCTTAACGCTGCACTTGAAGATGGCAAGCACTTTGCAAAAGATGATTTAACAATTGATGTTGAAAAATATAGAAATGCGTTTGGCCAGGCCCACCAAGAAGCAGTTTCATTGGCCATCGAGGCAGCATATGCTACTTCTGATACCATAAAGCAAATACTTGCAAAGGCTGTACAATCATCACGTTCTGTTTCTGTTGAATCAGGTTACGTTACAGATGATACTAGAGATCAGATATTACAAAAAGCACACTCACAAGCTCAGGGACTTGTAAGCAAATCCAAAGACTACAAGCCAGACTAGATATCTCTAGTCACAGGGGGGCTGTTGTAATATTTCGGAAGCATGAAAAGGCGCTGTAAAGGACTCTATTGTTCCAAAATAGTTGCAATTCTTGCATCTGTAATAGACAGTTCCGTTTGAGTGGGTTGCAAGCATCTCAGGCTCGTTTTTTGGACAGTTTGGCCTGAAATGGTCGTGTTTGTTTTTCATGGTTTTCTTTATACAAAATTTGTATAAAAGAATTGGAGTGCGAATACCTGTGGGCCCGAAGGTTACCACACCTGTAGCGGTATGATTTTTGGTTCCGCTGTTCCTATGTCAAGGTCAGCTTTAAAGCTTTCCCTGTACCAAATCCGAATGTAAAGAAACTTAAATAATTAAAAAGAATATTCCAGTTGTTACATGTCTGTTAAGATAAGAGATATCAAAACTAGAGTAATCAAAGAAGATAATGGATCCTATTCTATTGTATGTTCTGCATTAGGTGTGTATAGTACAGGCAAAAACATGCAAGATGCCAAGAAAAACTTTCTCAAAGCACTTGAGCTTCATCTGTCAGTATTAAGAGAAAAAGCCACAGACCCTATCGTGGTTTGAAAAGGCTTTCGCCAGTACATGGAAAAGAACTGGTCAAGATTCTTTGTAACAGATTTGGCTTTCAGGTAATAAGACAGAAAGGAAGTCATGTCACCATTACAAACGGTACCATATACGTCACAGTTCCTCTAAAGGAGATTCGTGTAGGATTGCTTGGCGTTATCTTGAGAGATTGTGGTATTTCAAGGGAAGAGTTTTTGAAGGAAATTTGATGAATTAGAAAGGCTTCTGATCATATGGAAGAATCAAAATTCATTTAGAAACAGGCAGAAAGCGATTGGAACGCTTACAATATTCCTATCTTTTTTATTTTCAAGTCATCTAGACTTTACTGTGATTGGCTTTTTGTACTGTTCTGAAGCTTTTTCCATTGTCCGTCTTGCAAGTGCCATGTCAAGCTTGATCAGGTGTTTTACTACCTCGTTTTCCCTGTCGAGCTTGTACATGGTGGCACGCCCAACCCTTCTTGTCACCTTTACTGCTCCTGACTTTTCAAGCTCCATCCAGTACTTGAAGAAGGTGACCCTGCCCATCTCAAGGCTCTTTACTATCTCGTTTTTTGAATAGTCAGAAAGTGGGTTGTCTAGCAAAAAATCTATTATTCTCAGAACAGGGCTTGGACCCAAGTATTTTAGCAAAAGCGTCTCGTTTTTCTTGTACAGCATAAAAACAGTTGGTAATCAAAGTATTTAATCTTAGACTCTCAAAGTACTGCAAGTGAACTCATGCTAACTGAAGGCCAGATAAGGGCATCAATTCTTTTCAAGCTCCACAAGAGGGGAAACTGGGGAGCAAGCCATACCGCATTTGATAACATCAAAAAGGGATTTAACGAAAGAGATCTTGGAAAGCATGGCACAAAAATAGTAGACAAGATTGCAAAGGAGCTTATCCGGGAAGGGCTGATAATTACAAAGCCTACACACTATGGAATGCAAATTTCACTAAACCCAAGGCAGAATGAGAAGATAATTACGATTATGAAAATGTACTTTCCAGAGGTGTAATGCACTTTATTGCATAATCCACTGGAGAGGCGACTAATCTCCTACCCAAATTTTTTGGATCATCATCAAATTAAAAAGTATGTAACAGTCACCACTCATGTGACAAAATCACTGGATAAAACACTGGAGGCGTTTCAGAATGTAGAGGATGCAATAGCAGATATCAAAACACAGAAAAATGTCATGACCGAGAGGACTATGATTGCAGATTATGACAAAATACTGGCTCAGTTAGAAAAAGCATCAGAGAACTTGATCAATGCGATTGTGATATTTCAGAGATACGAAAAGTCGTTGTAAAAGCCTCAATTGTTCCCAAGTAATTGCAGTTTTTACACAAATAAAACACGGTTCCATTTGAGTGACTGACAAACTTTTGTGGTTCTGATTTTGGGCAGTTGGGCCTTCTCAAATCATGTCTTGTGTTCATGTTATCCTTATTACAAAATTTGTATAAAAAGATGCTATTGAGCATTCTAGGAACAGAAAGATGGGCTAGAGGGGTTTGCCTTGCAATGAAAGTAGGAACAAAGCCTTACCTTTGAGGTAGAAAAAATACATAAATGAAGTGCCCCCAAGGTTTTCACGTAAAACTAACGACCTCTTACATTCAAAATTATCATTTTATCTTCAAATTAAAACTATTTTTGACGAGGATTAGACGAAGCGTCATGGCAAACTGAACTTCAGTAACAATTAATCCTCGTCGATATGACCACTAAATCTTTGCTCTTTTAAACCATTTTTTTGTTTTCAAACTTGATAATGGCCCTATCCTATTAAATCGATTTGTGAAGAAAAGTATAACCGAATAATATGTCTCAGATAGAGGCACGATATGATCAGTTTATCTCAGAGTTAGAATCAATACTGCCAAAAGTTGATGTCCATCTTGCGATGCGAATGATGTATCTAGAGAGAAAATTCCCTACTGTAGAACCAAACGTTGAACTTCATATCAAATTCAAAAACGGCGTAGACGTTCAAAAGAAAGAATTTCAGATAAATGTCAAGTTTGGACTGAGTACATCCTCAAGTGGAGATCATGTGCGTGCTATGGGTAGGCTAAATCTTGAAGGCCTTGCCAGACTAGCTTCAAATCCTGATGTTGAAAAAATTGAAGGTTCTACCACCGCAGCATCCTATTGATAATGCAGGTAAATGATTTCAATATAGGATATAGAAGAGGAACCCTTTGGAGGAGAATCCACGTTTGTTACCATATGCCAATCGGAATATTTCCTAGTTCCTCTCCAGTTGGCTATCAAAAGTGTTTTTATTTAATATGCCCCCTTATTATCAACTCTGATAATCACCAAAATTACAATATTTGCTATATTCTTCAAAATTAGGAAATGGGTGCAAAATGTAAGTATTGTGGAAAAAAGCTAGAACATAGGGAATTAACTCACTGTTCTGACAAGTGTCTTTTTTCTAGCATTAAAAAAAGCAAGCCGTTTCGGAGGTAAATAACATGACGGCATATTGCACAGGGACATGTACTCAATACAAAGCAAAAAAACCTGTTGAGATAGGAAGATATGCTGCAGGTCAGAAGCGTTGTAATTTTTGCAGAATCTTTATTATCTGTGAGGGAATTTTCTGCCCCTGCTGTAAGCAACAGCTAAGAACGTTTCCAAGAAACAGAAAGGGAAAGGAAAAGTATCTG
>JBBDOC010000062.1:0-14402 GCA_040877295.1 Nitrosopumilaceae archaeon | reverse complement strand
AGGAAGAAAAAACAATTTGGAAAGAAACGACAGATTGTATCACAAAGTGTTAGGGAAATGCAAGAAAAAACACATCCTTACACATTTAACAGCTATGACAAAAAAACGGAGCGAGTCTTAATTACTCCACGTGGACCTGATCCAGTCTTTTATGGAGTGCGTGGCGAAGATCCAAAAACTGTTATCAATGCATCCACATTAATTCAAACAAACGAAAAACTTGATGGCTATTTGGTCTTTAAAACGAATCAGGGAACAAATGATCATCTAAAAAACGAACTTGGCATTTCGGAACTAAAACCATACGACTCTGGAACAATCAGCGGTACAGTCTCAAGCAAACCAAAAATCAAAGAGGGCGGACATGTGTTTTTTTCTCTTAGCACAAAAGATTACAAAATAAACTGTGCGGTGTATAGACCAACAAAAATTACCATAATTGCATTAAAACTTGCAGTTGGTGACAAAATTCGTGTTGGTGGGGGTATGAGAAAGGCATCAAAAAAACACAACCGTACATTAAATGTTGAATTTATTGAGATCTTACATCTTGAAAAACATTACAAAATAACAAATCCATCATGTAACAATTGTAATAAAAAAATGAAATCAAAGGGACAAAACCAAGGTTTTGAGTGTATAAAATGTGAAAATAAGGCAGATAAAAAAATTAGAACAGAAATTCCAAGAAAACTCGAACCAAAATTATATGTGCCAGTAGTAACTGCACACAGACACCTTACTCGTCCCTTACAAAGAATTGGAAGAACAAATCATGATGTAAGGATTAACAAGTCTATTCAATGGTTTCATGTTTTTACAAATTAAAAAACTATAGCGGGGAGTAGATTTGAACTACTGATTTTCGGGTGTCTCATCAATTATGATTATGAGCCCGACGGGATGACTTAGCCCTTTGAGCAAGTCTGACTTCCCCACCCCGCTAAGTCACAAAAGGTTTTGGGCCGTATATACGCGTTATTAAAAATCTGCAAATGATTAATAGTATTTACAAAGTTTTTTTCTTGTGAATAAAAAATTAAGAATTGCTGGAATTATTGGAGCGCTTGCAGTATCAGCAATTATTCTAAGCTCACCTTCAAACACTCCACCGCTTCCAGAGCCAACTTCTAGTCAATCAGGAAATGAGTTTGTCGAGGTCTTGGCAACAGGACTTGATAAGCCATGGGCGATAGACTTTGCAGACACTCGAGTCTTTATTACAGAAAAAGATGGTAGGATAAGAGTTGTTGATGATGATATCATGCTTGAAGAACCACTTGCTACACTTCGTACTGCTGATGTCTTTGGGGGCGGTTTACTTGGAATAGCAACACATCCTGACTTTGAAAATAATCATTTTCTTTACGTCTATTATACCTACGAAGAGAATGGAATACTCTGGAATAAAGTTCTTAGGATAAAAGAATCAGAAAACAAACTAGAAGACGCAATAACGATCTTTGACAAGATCCCTGGATCAAAATTTAACAATGGCGGTGTGATAAAGTTTGGTCCTGACAGAATGCTATATGTTGCAACAGGACTTAGCTCAGATACGTCTCATGGGCCACAAGATCTTCAGTCCCTTGAGGGAAAAATACTAAGACTAGACGATGATGGTTCTATTCCACAGGATAATCCATTTTCAAACTCACCTGTATTTTCGTATGGTCATAGAAATCCACAAGGGATGGCTTGGGATAAAGAAGGAAATTTCTTTGTAACGGATCTTGGCCCTTCAAAAAATGACGAGATCAATTTAGTTATAGCAGGACAGAATTATGGATGGCCTGAACAGGAATGTTCAGGAAAGGAAGGATTTGTTGATGCTGTAATGTGTTATGATCCAAGTATCGAGCCAGGTGGAATCGTATTTTACTTTGGAGACAAACTCCAAATTAAAAATCAAATTGTAATGGCTACACTGCGTGGCTCTAATCTGTATTCACTCGAGGTAACAAAGGATGGTATATCCTCACAAAAAAGCATATTGAGTGGGATAGGAAGAATTAGAGATGTTAATGAAGGAAATGATGGCTATCTTTACGTTATTACCTCAAATACTGATGGTAAAGGCTTTCCAGCCAGTGATGACGACAAACTTGTGAGGATTCTGAAGTAATTGACAAGCTCCATCTCAAAATTTTTTGACAAAAGTAGAAAGGAACGACTAGATATAATTAAAAAATTTGCAGGTCTTTCTGATGACGAAGTCAAACAAATCGCAAATTCAGATGGCGGAATAATTTTTGACAAAGCAGATAAAATGGTTGAAAACGCAATTGGAACATTTTCACTACCATTAGGTATTGCTACAAACTTTACAATAAACAAAAAAGACTATCTTGTCCCGATGGTCATTGAAGAACCTTCAATCATTGCAGCTGCATCAAAGGCAGCAAAGATTGCAAAGATTCATGGTGGCTTTAAGGCAGAAGCAGACGAGTCATACAGCATAGGACAAATCCAAGTAGTTGACGTTGATCTAAAATCCGCAATACCGGCCATAAAAAAATCAGAAAAAAAAATTCTTGATCTTGCAAATTCAAAAAGCAAGACTCTATCAAAGATTGGAAAAGGAGCAAAACAGGTTTCCTGTAGAGAGATAAAAACAGACGCTGGCAAAATGCTCATTGTTGAGCTTTTAATTGATGTAGGTGATGCAATGGGTGCAAACATCACAAACACAATGTGCGAGGCAGTAGCACCACTGATTGAAAAAATAACTAGAGGTAGAGTAATACTTCGAATTCTTTCAAATTATTCAACAAAAAGAATGGTAAAAGCATCTGCTATATTTGACAGGGAGGCAGTTGGGGGTAAAGACATAGTTGATAACATTATTTTGGCATACCAGTTTGCACTAAATGATGAATATCGCGCAGTCACTCACAACAAAGGAATAATGAATGGAATAATCGCTGTTGCAAACGCAACAGGTCAGGATAATCGTGCAATCGAAGCTGCAACACATGCATATGCTGCAAGATCAGGAAAATATGAATCTCTAACAGAATGGAAAAAGGACAAAAACGGTAACCTTGTTGGAAAAATCGAGATTCCACTTTCTGTTGGAATTATTGGTGGTATCATTAACGTACATCCACTTGCAAAAATCTGCATAAAGATTCTTGGAGTAAAGTCTGCACAAGAGCTTGCATGTGTGATGGCAACAGCAGGTCTTGCACAAAACTTTAGCGCACTTCGTGCGCTTTCATCTGAAGGAATTCAAAGTGGACACATGAAACTTCATGCAAGAAACATTGCTGTAGCTGCTGGCGCAAAACATGCACAAGTCGATAAAATTGTAAAGAAAATGGTTGAGGAGAGCAATATCTCACTTAATAGAGCAAAGGAATTGCTCAGCCAGCTTTAAGCAGTAAATTAAATACCCAAATTGTGATAAGGACAAAATGGCCAAGGTAAAATTCGCTATCCCAAAGGGCAGTCTTGAGGAAGCAACTTTTAAAATCTTAGAAAAGGCATGGACAAAAGTAAATAGAAAAGAACGTACCTATCGCGTTTTCTTAGATGATCCTGATATTGTTATAAAGATGATCAGGCCTCAAGAAATACCGACACTAGTTTACTATGGGCTGTACGATGTTGGAATTACAGGAAATGATTGGGTTGGTGAAACAAATGCAGATGTCAAGTCACTTTTGAATTTAGAATATGGAAAAATAAAACTTGTAATCGCAATACCTGACAATTACAAATTCAAGTCACTTGACGATATGATAAAATCATATGCAAAAAAGAAAAAAACATTTAGAATATCGTCTGAGTATCTGACCACTGCATCAAAATTCATAAAGCAACAAAAATCTTACAAAAAACTTTACGGGAAAAAAGATCCATTAATTGTAACTCCATGGCTAAGACTAGGTACAAACAAAAGCGTCCAGATCCACCTATCCTTTGGTGCAACAGAGGCAAAACCCCCTGATGATGTTGATGCAATAATGGATGTAACAGAAACGGGAACTACTCTAACACAAAATCAATTAAAGATAGTAGATACTGTTTTAGAGTCTTCAGCACAACTTATTGCAAACAAAAACTCACTTCAAGATAAAACAAAGCGTGAAAAAATATTTGATATTGTCACTTTGATGCGAGGAGCAGTTCAGGGAAGAAAATATCTGCACATTTATCTAAACGTCAAAGAGGAGAATCTAAAGCGTCTGTTAACTGAAGTTTCCTCCTTAAAGAAACCAACAATTAGTCCACTAAGCCAAAAAGGATGGTACGGCGTAAACACTGTAATTAAAAAGTCGGAATTTTACATGCTGCTTCCAAAACTTCGAAAAATAGCACAGGGACTGGTAATACACGAACCAAGGCAGATTCTGGAACTTGAGGAGATAAAACGTGATGAAGAAAGTTGATCAAAATCATCTCTGTTCGTAATGTAGACAGTTTTCTAGCCTCGATTACATCAAAAACATCAAAAAATAACAAAAAAGTCGTCGAATCAATAATTTATGACGTACAAAAAAATGGAGATAACGCAGTAAGAAAATACGAAAAAAAGTTTACTGGTACAACCATAACAACATTACGAGTATCAAAAAATGAGATAAAAGATGCATACTCTCGAGTAACTAAGGATCAGCTAGACGCAGTAGAGGTTGTGAAAACTAGATTATACAAAACTGAATACGCACTAAAAAAAAGACTGGAAGGAATTTCAATTACATTAGATGGAACAAAAATAAAAAAAAATTTCATTCCCATTTCTAGTGTTGGTTGTTATGTACCAGGAGGTTTAGCCAAGTATCCAAGCACAGCAATAATGTCAATAATACCTGCAAAGGTTGCAGATGTAAGACGAATAGTAGTAGTATCGCCACCAAACAAAAATGGAAAAATAGATCCATTAACACTTGTAGCAGCTGATATCTGCGGAGCTGATGAAATTTACAAGACAGGAGGTGCACAAGCAATTGCCGCACTTTGCTTTGGAACAAAATCAATTTCCAAAGTAGACAAAATAATTGGACCTGGAGGTATCTTTGTTACAATGGCAAAATCAATTGTTAGTGAGAGAACATCCATTGATATGATTGCAGGACCAACTGAGTTAGCAATAATCGCAGATGCGGTAGCAGATCCTAATATGGTGGCAAAAGATCTTATTTCACAAGCAGAGCACAGCATAGATACTAGCTGTTATGCAATTACAACATCGCAATCATTTGCCAAAAAGATAAGAAATGCTGTTGAACAAAATATACGAAGAATAAAAAGAAAAGAAATTGTAAAACAAAGTCTTGAGACAAATGGCTTTGTTGCTGTTTGTAAAAACAATAATGATGTGATAAAACTAGTTAACAATTTAGCTCCAGAACACTTGGAAATTATCACAAAAAATCCACAAGGATTGGCAGCTAAAATAAAGAATGTAGGTTTAGTATTAATTGGAAAAAATACCCCATCATCTGCAAGTGACTATCTTCTAGGCTCAAATCACATACTTCCAACAAATAGCTTTGGAAAGACTAGAGGCTCACTGTCGGTACTTGACTTTATGAAATTAAATACACAGATCGAATCATCAAAAATCTCTTTGCAACGTATCTCAAAGTATATGGAGGCATTAACATCAGCAGAAAATCTTCCAAACCACTATGAAGCAGTAAGGAGTAGATTGTAATGAAAAATAATTGGTTTCAAAAAAGAGTTGAAGAGCTAGCGAAGCTACGTGGCTATCAAAAACCAGAGATACATTCTGGAGTTTTAAAGCTTGATTCAAATGAAAACCTTGCAATAAGCAAGCAGTTTCAGTATGATCTTATTGAGAATGCTAAAAAAAGATCTGATGTAAGAGAGTATCCACTAGGCAAAATCGAAAATCTAATTCAAGCATTATCAAAATATCTCAAAATCAGTCCTGTCATGATTGGAGTTGGAAATGGTTCTGATCAAATTCTTGACTTGATACTTGCAAACTTTGCCACAAAAAAAACTAAAATATTGACTTCTGATCCAACTTTTGGATTTTTTGAGGAAAGATGCAAGCTGTACGCTATTCCAACAATAAAGATGTCATTTACAAAAAATATGGATCTTGATCTTGGTGATTTTCTCTCAAATTCAAAAAATGCAGACATACTTTACTTGGATTCGCCAAACAACCCAACAGGATTTCAATTTACAAAAAAAGAACTTGAAAAACTAATCAAAACATTTGATGGACTTGTAATAGTTGATGAGGCATATGGTGAGTTTAGTGATTATTCTATTGTAAACATGACAAAAACTCAACAAAATCTTGTAGTTGTTAGAACATTTTCAAAGGCATTTGGACTTGCAGGTCTTCGACTTGGATACTTTGTATCAAACAAAAACTTTGTTGATGTGTTTACAAGAGTAATCCAGTACCCATATCCAATAAACACACTTGCAATAGAAGCAGGAATTATGGCTCTACAAAAAATAAAACAAATGAATGAGATAACTAATCTGATAAAGCAAGAACGAAAGCGAATAATAGATAATCTGCGAAAATTTGGTGCATTTCACGTGTTTGATTCAAAGGCAAACTTTGTTTTGTTTGATGTAGAAGGTGCGGACACAAGAATATACAACGCACTTATTGAACAAGGCATCTCTATTCGAAAACTCGGAAAAATTGGGAGCCACAAGGGTTGCCTTCGCGTTACTGTTGGAACAAAAGAGATGAATTCTAAATTCTTACTTGCGATACGTGATCTCTTACAATGACTTTACAAAAAATTGAAAACGGTATTTTTATTCAAGATGCAATACTTGATAAAATAAAAAAAATTGATGCAATAATTTTTGACTGTGATGGTGTCTTAATTGACATTACACAGTCTTATGACCTTGCAATAAAGGAGGTAACAAAATATTTTCTAAAAGAGTTTGGAATTGAAAACTCACTTCCAATAACATCAGATATAATTGAAGGCTTCAAGTCAACAGGTGGCTTTAATGATGAAGTTGACGTTACCTATGCATCCATTTTATCATTTGTTGCTGCAAATAGAATGAAGATACCAGAACAGAAATTTCTTTTTGACGTAATAAATAATGCAGATCAAACCGGAATAAAATCAGTTGAAAAATATATTGCGACTTTGTCTGTAGACATTTCTGATATTAAAAAAAAATTAAATTATCCTGGATCACATGATACTAATTTACTTTATTCAGTATTTGATCAGATGTTTTATGGATCAGAACTATATTCTAAACTATTTAAAAAACAATCCAAGTTTTCTGGACAAGGTTTCATAGAAAATGATGTAAATCTTTTGAACAAAGATCTAATTTTAAAATTAAAGAAAAAATTTAAAAGTAAACTTGCAATTGTTACGGGACGAGGTAGAGAATCGATAAGATATACACTTGGAAATCTTTTAGACGAATTTGATCTAAGAAACTCTGTATTTTTAGAAGATGAGTCACGAGATCTTGCAAAACCAAACCCTCAACCCCTGATTAAATCAATTCGTGGACTTGACTCAACATGCTGTCTTTATGTTGGAGATTCGATGGAAGATTATATCATGGCAAAAAAAGTAACAGAAAATGGTTATGATACTATATTTTGTGCAATATTTGGAACAAGCAAATCTCCTGAATCGAAGAAAATCTTTTTTGAACAAAAAAACACTTCAATGATATTACAATCAATTGATTTTCTTCCGAAGGCATTAAATCTGGTTTGAGAATAATTCTCATCTCAGAGTGATTTTACATGAAAGCAAGAACTGCACAAATCAAACGCCAAACAAAGGAAACAAGTGTTATAGTCAGTGTAAACTTAGATGGAACAGGAAAAGTTTCAACAAACACTGGAATTAGCTTTCTTGATCACCTGATAACATCACTTGGCAAGCACTCTATGATTGATCTTAATGTGAAGGCAAAATCACTAGATAACATAGAACACCACCTCATTGAAGATACTGCAATAACAGTTGGTTCATGTATTGACAAAGCGCTTGGAAATAGAGTTGGTATAGCAAGATTTGGATATGCATCAGTACCTATGGATGAATCATTATCTGAAGCCTCGATAGATCTTGTAAAACGTCAATATGGAAAGCTAAGCTTAGGCATGAAACGAAATCAAATTGAAGACATGTCAAAAGAGGACATTGAACACTTTTTACAATCTCTAATTCAGAATCTTAACAGCTGCATACACGTTAACGTAAAGTATGGAGAAAATGATCACCACAAAGTAGAATCCGCAATAAAGTCAATTGCTGTTGCATTTAGACTAGCATCAGCTAAAGACAAAAAGCAAAAAGGAATTCCAAGTACAAAAGGCGCAATGTAATGGTCAGAATAGCAATATTTGACTATGGCGCAGGAAATATTTTTAGCTTAAAAAACTCACTTGAAAAAAACAATGCAGAAGTAGATGTCATAACAAACTTTGATAATTCAAATAGTTATTCTGGTTTGATTTTGCCTGGTGTTGGAAACTTTGATCCTGCAATCAAGAGCATCCGTGAACGTTCAAAAAAACAATTTAATGAATTTGTAAAAGACAAAGTTCCAGTCTTGGGTATATGTCTTGGAATGGAAATGTTTTTTGAAAAAAGCGAGGAGGGAAAAGAAAAAGGGCTAGAAATAATGAAAGGCGAAGTAGTACTGCTTCCAAAAAATATGAAAATACCTCACATGGGATGGAACAACATTCAGATAAAACAACAAAGCAAAATTTTGGAAGGCGTTAAGGACAGATCTTGGGTTTACTTTGTTCATTCATACAGAGTCAAACCAAAAAATGAGACAATTGTTGTAGCTGATGCTGATTACGGAATTCAAGTACCTGCAGTAGTAGAAGAAAATACTTTCTTTGGTACACAATTTCATCCAGAAAAGTCTGGTCAAGTTGGTGCTATGATGATTCAAAACTTTCTAAGCGTGTGTAAAAAATGAAAATTATTCCGGCAATTGACCTCATGGAAGGAAAGGTAGTACGACTAATCAAAGGTCAACTAGACAAAAAAACGATTTACAGTGATGATCCTATAAAAATTGCAAGACGATGGGAAAAATCTGGCGCAGACCTTATTCACTTGGTAGATCTTGATGCTACATTAAGAAGAGGCTCTAATTGGGAACTAGTAAAAAAAATTGTTAATGAGATGTCGATTCCCATTCAAATAGCAGGGGGATTGCGAGATGAATCTACAATTATTGAGGCGCTAAACATGGCATCAAAAGTGGTATTGGGTACACTTGCTTTCAAAAACAAACAAATCTTAAAAAAACTTTTATCAGATTTTGGTAGTGACAGAATAGTAGTATCAGTAGATCATATTGATGGAAGTATAGTAGTTGATGGTTGGCAAGAAAATACAGGAACAAATTTGATTGAAGGAATAAACGAGTTTTTAGAAATAGGATTCTCTGAATTTCTACTTACCAATGTTAACAGAGATGGTACACTTCAGGGGCCTGATTTAGAATTTCTAAAACAAGCATGTACTATTAATGGTACAAAAATTATTGCAAGTGGAGGAATTTCAAACATCAATGATGTAGTACAAGTGAAAAAATGTAATGCGTATGGTGTTATTTTAGGAAAAGCACTTTATGAAAATAAAATTTCAATTGAGGAGGCAAAAAAGATAGCATGACACTTACAAAGAGAGTAATTCCATGTCTTGATATTGCAAACGGTAGAGTTGTAAAAGGATTACACTTCTCTTCGATTAAAGATGCAGGTGATCCTGTATCGCTTGCTGAAAAATACAGCAAAGAAGGAGCAGATGAGCTTGTATTTCTTGATATTACAGCTTCTGAAGAAAAACGGGCGACAATCAAAGCACTCGTATCAAAAGTTGCACAAGTAATAGATATACCATTTACAGTTGGTGGTGGAGTAAATACACTTCAGAACGCACGTGATATACTACTTAGTGGTGCAGACAAGGTTGCAATAAACACAGGAGCTGTACAAAATCCACTAATAATCACACAGTTAATGCAACAATTTGGAAGACAATGTATCGTTGTTGCGATTGACGCAAAAAGAAACTACAACACAGAAAAAGGAAAAAATATTTTTTCTGACAGTAATCGAAAGTATTGGTTTGAAGTCTTTATCTATGGCGGTAAAGAAGCAACAGGACTTGATGCAATAGAATGGGCAAAAAAGGTAGAAATGTTAGGAGCTGGCGAGATTTTGCTTACTAGTATCGATAGAGATGGAACAAAAGATGGCTATGATATTGAACTTACTCAAGCGATAGTTGATTCTGTTAACATTCCTGTGATTGCCTCAGGCGGATGTGGGAAACCTGAACACATGCTTGATGTGTTTAAAAAATCAGATGTTGAGGCAGCGCTTGCAGCATCCATATTTCACTATAAAGTTCACTCTGTAGATAGGGTAAAACAGTTTCTCAAGAAAAATGATGTGCCTGTAAGATTATAAGGAAAAATTACCTACTACAGAAAATGGAAAAAATAATTGGTGAAATTGATTTTCAAAAAGAAAATGGTTTGATACCGGTAATAGTGCAAGACATTAACACTAATGAGGTTTTGACTTTGGCATATGCAAATAAGGAGTCACTTGAACTTACACAAAAGACTAGAAATTCTTGGTTTTGGAGTCGTTCACGAAAAAAATTATGGATGAAGGGTGAAGAATCAGGAAACATACAAAAAGTAAAAAAGATTCTAGTTGACTGTGATTTTGATGCTGTTATTTATCTAGTAGAGCAATCAGGACCAGCGTGTCATACAGGGCAAAAAAACTGCTTTCACAACATTCTCAAGTAACAAATTCACATAAATCAATTATATCCACTTCGCCACCAATTATGTATTCGTTAATGAACTCGAACTGAATTGGTGGATAAGGAACCCCTTCAAACTTCATTGTCCATATACCAACGAAATCTTCTGGACTACATCTATCCTTTTTTGGGAATGTATCTGGTTTAAAGTAGACATTAAAGTTTTGTTTTAGAGATCCATCAAAGGGATAACTAATATACTCTATATTTTTTGGTGTAAATACTCTGATCGTACCTTTTTCATTTGGTGCTATTTCATATGCAACAAGAAAAATATTTTCACCTAATCTGTGTTGATATTCTTGCACTGAGAAAGGACCAGAGGTTATCCACCTAAACCCTTCATCAGGCGAATCTTTTATTTGTGTACTAGCAAAATATATTGAAACTGATATTACCGCTACTATTACAACAACTATTATCATAGAAGTAAACTTTTTCATATTAATCTGAAATCATTTCAACATTCTAGTATTTTAAATATATTCTTTATTATCAAATGATCATTTTCTATCATTGAATTTATAACATCGGAAATTAAGTAATACTTAACTTGATATTAGGACTTTTTATCAATACAATAGACAAGAGAAAATAACATGACTATATCACTTGAATGCAGAGAATGCAAGAAAGCTTTTGAACCTACTTTCAAGTATGTATGTGATGAATGCTTTGGCCCTTTAGATGTAAAATATGATTTTCCTACAGTAACCAAGAACACATTTGCAAGTCGTGAACATACATACTGGCGATATTTTGAGCTACTTCCAATACAAAACAAGGCAAACATAGTAAGCATTCATGCAGGCATGACTCCTTTAATAAAGGCAGAAAAACTTGGAGAAAAATTAGGTCTAAACAATCTTTACATCAAAAATGATTCCATGAATCCAACATTTTCATTTAAAGACAGACCTGCAGGTATTGCAGTTTCCAAGGCAAAAGAGTTTGGTTTATCTGCTGTAGGGTGTGCTTCTACTGGAAATTTGGCAGCGGCAACTGCAGCACATGCGGCAAAGGGCGGATTTCCATGTTATGTGTTTGCGCCAAGCGATATTGAACATGCAAAAATTGTACAGGCACTATCTTACGGAGCTGAATTTATTGCAGTTGATGGTACTTATGATGATTCAAATCGAATCGCAGCACAAATTGGTGACAGCAAAGGCATCGGAATTGTTAACATAAACATGCGATCATACTATGTTGAAGGTTCAAAAACATTAGCGTTTGAGGTCGCAGAACAGCTTGAGTGGCAGGTGCCAGATCAGCTTGTAATTCCTGTTGGTAGCGGGGCAATGCTTAATGCAATTTGTAAGGGATTTGAGGAATTACAAAGCGTTTCTTTGTTAGATGATGTGTCAAAGATGGGTATTATTGCAGCTCAACCACATGGATGTGCTCCCATCGTTGATGCATTTAAGAAAAAAAGTAGCGAGGTTGTACCTGTAGAAAATCCAGATACAATAGCAAAAAGCTTAGCTATAGGCGATCCAGGCGACGGCCGTTATGTGTTAAAACGCTTACAACAATACAATGGATATGCAGAAGAATCAAACAATAAAGAGATACTTGATGCAATACTCTTGCTTGCAAAGACAGAAGGTGTGTTTACAGAACCTGCTGGTGGAGTATCTGTTGCGGTTTTGAAAAAAATGGTAGAAGATGGAAAAATAGACAAAAACGACACTACAATATGTTATGTGACAGGAAATGGATTAAAGGCAACAGAAGCGTTAATGGAAGTGTTACAAAAACCACAAGTCATGCAACCCAATATTGCAAAGATTTCTGCAAGAGTTAGATGATCTTGGCAAACATAACGTTCACCATTCCTTCAGTTCTAAACAAAGGAGGAGGAGAAAAAAAAATTACAATTTCAGCTTCAAAACTCGCAGAAGCGTTTTCTAGGATTTCAGAAGACATGGGTGATGAATTCAAAAGACGAGTGCTAAACGACGATGGCACTCCACGCTCTCTTATTAACATCTACATCAATGGAAAAAATGCAAAATTTTCAGGCGGACTAGACGCATCACTAAAGGATGGCGATGAAGTATACATTTTGCCTGCAGTAGCTGGTGGCTCAGAACTGTCTAGCAAAGATCTTGATAGATATTCAAGACAGATAATGCTAGAAGAGATCGGCTATCAAGGACAGCTAAAACTTCGAAATGCCAAAGTCTGTGTGGTTGGAGTTGGTGGTCTTGGCAATCCCATAACTACACGACTTGTTGCTATGGGTGTTGGAAGGTTACGAATAGTTGACAGAGATGTGATTGAATTATCAAACTTGCATCGTCAGACAATGTTTGATGAATCTGATCTAGGACAAGTTAAAGTTGAAGTAGCAGCAAAAAAATTACAAAAATTAAATCCTGATGTAGTAATAGAATCTTTGCCAGTCTCTGTCAATGATTATACAGCACTTGATGTTGTGCAAGGATGCGATGTAGTAATTGATGCCTTAGATAGTGTAAATGCACGATATTCTCTTAACAAAGCTTGCATCAAAAATAATATTCCATTTGTAACTGGAGCTGCAGTAGGGGTGTCAGGTCAGGTCTTTACAATTTTACCAAAAGAAAGTGCATGCTATCACTGTATGTTTCCATCACTGGATGAAGATTCCATGCCAACATGCAGTATGGAAGGAGTGCACCCCTCAGTTCTTTCTATAGTTGGTGGAATCGAAGTTTCAGAAGCTGTTAAAATAATTACTGGAAAAAAACCAAGTCTTGTAAATAGAATTCTGCACGTTGATTTAGAAAACTTGGATTTTATATTTACTAAAACATTCAAGGTAGATGAATGTCCAGTATGTGGTATTGGGAAAGCTGAAATTGTTTCAAAAGTGGATTTAATAGTTGAGGAGCTTTGTGGAAGAAACAGAGGAAAAAGAACCTTTTCTATTACGCCTACTGACACCATTCAACTTGATGCAAACAAAGTATCTACTATCGCAAAAGACGGTGGCTTTAAAGTAGAAAATCTAGGAGATCTTGGACTTTCTTTAAGAACAAGTGATCTTTCAGTTAGCTTCATGAAAAGAGGCTCAGCAATCATTGTAGGTACAAAAGATGAAAAAGACGCAGTCTCTTTATACAAAAATCTTTTAGGCCTCAAGGCCACACTAATAAGATAAAAAGGCCATCCATACCTATTCAAATCTAAATATTACAATAATCGATCAAAAAAATTCACAACGTTTGCCTTTTACATAAAAATTGTGTATAAGATAACAAAAATATGAACAAAATGTCCATTAACCTTATATATTCATTTTCTGACAAAACGACAATAACATGAAAAACGAAATTGTAAGGAAACTAACTAGTTTTACTTTAATTACAATTATGTTTGCAGGCGGGCTGACATTTGCATTCCCGAACACAATTCCGGAAGCAAGTGCAGCACACAACGCAAACTTGTTCGTATCTGCAGAAAGTGTTACTTCAAGTAATACCTTTACAGGCCCGATGGTAATTGAAGTGGTTATCTCCGATAGTTCTATCGCTTCACTAGATGATGGGCACGGTGAACCAACAGTTACAGTAAACGGCAAAAAACTCAGAATGGTTCAAACTACAGACGGTAACT
>JBBDOC010000061.1:0-14914 GCA_040877295.1 Nitrosopumilaceae archaeon | reverse complement strand
GTGTTTTTCAAAACCTAATACAAACCCCCCCTGCGGACCAAATAGAGTCTTGTGGGTGCTCATAGTCATGGTGTCAGCTCCTTCTCGCAAAGGATCTTGAAACTGTCCCCCAGCAATTAGACCTGCTACATGGGCAGCATCGTAATTAATATGAATATTATAACTTTTTAGAAAATCTGCAAGTTCTTTTACAGGATGAGGAAACAGAAATAACGATCCTCCAAACATTGCCATTTTAGGCAATTTGTTTGAGTTTTTTAGTTCTTCAATTTTGTTTTTTGTCTTATCAACATCTATTGTCATTTCTTCGGCATCAAAGGGATAGAATTCTATATCAAGACCATGAACCAAACCCGCAGTACCTGAATGCTCTTTTTTCCCATGCGAGATGTGCCCGCCAGCAGGAATTGATGGTGCAAGCATTACATCTCCAGGATTAGTAAATCCACAATATACCGCAAGATTTGCAATAACCCCAGAAATGGGCCGTACATCTGCAAATTCTGCTTTGAATAGAATCTTTGCAAGTTTCATGCACTCAAACTCTACTTTGTCGATGTATATGCAGCCAGCATAAACGCGCTCACCAGGCCATCCTTCTGCGTAACGGTTTCCAAAATCAGAAAGTATTGCTTCTTTTACTGCTGGACTAGGAACATTTTCACTTGCTATTAGAGGAATGGAATTCTCAAACCATTTGTTATGTTCTTTAAGCATTGAAAAAATTCTCTTGTAAGAATTTCTGTATGAATCTACCATGCCTTGCGAACCAGTTTTCCCAATTTAAAAACACCGCTTGATACAATTTTCAAGATTACCCTTATGTCAAGAAGATATAAAAAGGGAAAATAGAGCTTATCGATTAATGAGTTTTAAAGGAACTATGCCAGTTGTTTTACTAAAAGAAGGTGCAACTGAAACTAAGGGACGTGAAGCTCAAAAAAATAACATTGCTGCTGCTAAAATTATTGCCGAAATTATTCACACTAGTTTAGGCCCACGTGGAATGGATAAAATGCTTGTAGATGATTTAGGCGATGTTACAATTACTAATGATGGCGCTACAATTCTAAAAGAAATCGATGTTCAACATCCAGCTGCAAAGATGCTAGTCGAAATTTCTAAAACAACTGATAATGAAGTTGGTGATGGAACAACATCCGTTGTTGTTCTTGCAGGTGCATTATTAGAAAGTGCCGAATCTTTGATAAATCAAGATGTTCACCCAACTATTATTGTAGATGGATATAGAAAGGCTGCAAAAAAAGCAAAACAACTATTACAAGAAATTGCCGAAACAATTTCTCCAAATGATAAAACACTTTTACAAAAAATTGCAAAAACAGCAATGCAAACAAAACTTGTCAGAAAGGATTCAAGCTACCTATCTGATATAGTTGTAAAAGCTGTACTAGCTGTTGCTGAAAAAGATGGCGAAACATATCATGTTGATGAAGATGATATCAAAGTAGAAAAGAAAGCGGGAGGATCAATTAAAGACGCGGTATTAATTGAAGGAATAGTTCTTGATAAAGAAGTAATTCATGCTGGAATGCCAAAAAAGGTTTCCGAGGCAAAAATTGCGCTTGTAAATACTGCCCTTGAAATTAATAAAACAGAAACTGACGCTAAAATTAACATCTCAAATCCACAACAACTGAAAACATTTCTAGATGAAGAAAACAGAATGCTAAAAACCATGGTTGATAAGGTTGTTGCATCAGGTGCTACTGTTCTTATCTGTCAGAAAGGCGTTGATGACATGGTACAACACTACCTTGCAAAAGCAGGAATACTAACAGTAAGACGAGTAAAAGAAAGTGATATGACAAAACTTGCAAAAGCAACAGGTGGTAGGATCACAACAAATCTTGATGATCTATTTGAAAAAGATCTTGGTGCAGCCCAACTAGTAGAGGAAAGAAAGATTGAAGAGGATAGATGGGTTTTCATTGAAGGATGTAGACACCCAAAAGCAGTCTCTCTCTTACTACGAGGTGGCTCACAAAGAGTTGTTGAGGAAGTAGAAAGATCAGTTCATGATTCTATAATGGTTGTAAAAGACGTAATGGAGATGCCTTCCATAGTTGCAGGAGGCGGTGCACCTGAAACCTATACTGCAACAAAACTAAGAACATGGTCAAAGACTTTGGAAGGCCGTGAACAGCTAGCAGCTGAAAAGTTCGCAGAAGCACTAGAGTCCATCCCACTCACCCTAGCTGAAAATGCGGGAATGGATCCAATTGACACGCTTACAAATCTTCGCTCAAAGCAACTAAAAGGTGAAAAATGGATAGGCGTTGATGTTATGAAAGCAAAAGTCGCCAACATGAAATCAAGTGATATAATCGAGCCTCTAGCTGTTAAACAACAAATTATCTCTGCTGCCACTGAGGCAGCCTGTATGATACTAAGAATCGATGATGTAATAGCTACTTCTAAAACTGCTGGTCCACCGCATGGTGGCGAAGGTGGTATGCCCCCTGGCGGTATGGGCGGCATGGGAATGGGAGGTATGGGCGGCATGCCAGATATGGGCGGCATGGATATGTAGACGTTGGCTAAAAAGAAAAAATTTTTTTATAAAAAAACCAAACAAACAACTCCAGAAAGAGAAGAATCTACAAAATCTTCAATTAATAATGTTGAGAAAAATATTACCAAACAAAGGTTAACAACTGAAAAATACTCGAAAATTCTTACTGGCATAAAATATGTTTACATAACTGTTTTTTTTGCACTGCTAGCAGGATTTTTCAGCCCACTTATTACCGGTCATAGTTTTGATCTTGTAATAATTGGAGTGATAGTTCTGTTTGTGGGACTTGGAGGAGCTATTCTCGTTTACAAAGCCGCCACATCCGAAAAACGGAGAACGATCTATCTTGGAAGCGGCTTTGCATTAATCATAATATCCCTAATTTTCATTTATGATATAATAGGAAAACCACTGATCACTTTCTAGATTCTACACATCAAAGTAAAGATAAAACTCGTGAGGATGTGGTCTTAATGAAATCTCATGCTGATCTTTTCTTTCCAACTCAATTATTCTATCTATAACATCATTACTAAAAATTGGATTAAGGAACTTTCTGTCACTCTCAAGTTCATCAAGTGCTTCCCCTAAACTAGATGGAAGGACAGCTATTCCTCTTTTCTTTCGTTCCACTTTTGTCATTTTGTAAATGTCTTCATGAACTTGATCACCAGGATCTAGCTTTTTCTTAATCCCATCAAGACCTGCAGCTAAGACTGCTGAGAAAACAAGATAAGGATTTGATGAAGGATCTGGAGCTCTAAACTCTAGTCTTTTTAGATATGAGTATTTTGTGCCCTTGAAGTGTTGGGGCATTCTAACTATTGCAGATCTGTTGCTTGCGCTCCATGCTATGTAAGTAGGCGCCTCATAACCTGGTATAAGTCTGTGATATGAATTGGTAGTAGGATTTGTAATAGCTGAAAGAGCCTTTGCATGATTAATTATACCACCACAAAAATATCTACCAACTTGACTAAGCTCATCATTATCACTTTCATCAAAGAATGCGTTTTTCTCATCTTTCCATAGACTAACATTGGTATGCATTCCAGAGCCTGCATCCATCGAAATAGGCTTTGGCATCATTGTAGCAACTTTACCGAATTTCTGTGCTATGTTTCGTACTACAAACTTGTAGGTTTGAGTTGCGTCTCCAGCATTTGTTAGAAAATCATGTTTTATGTCAATCTCACACTGGCCAGCGGTTGCAACTTCATGATGGTGATTATCGCATAAAATTCCAAAAGATTCGTTTAACACATCTACACACTCATTACGAAATGGCGTCAAAGTATCAGACGGAGTGCTTGGATAGTATCCTTCCTTAAGACCCATCGGATATCCTGTTCCTTCTGTACTCCACGGTGCCTCTATTGATTCAATTGAGTATGATTGACCCTTGTAAGGTGTTAATACATCCCAATGTACTTTATCAAAAACGAAGAATTCTACTTCAGGCCCCCATGAACTATAATCAAAACCTTGAGCCTTAAGATAACCTTCTGCCTTTTGTGCTATGCCTCGAGGATCCCGCTCTAATCTTCCTCTTCCACCACCCCAATAAACATCACAGATAAGTCGTGCAGTTTTCTTTTCTGTTATCCATGGTATAGCAGCATAAGAGTTTGGATCTGGTTTGAGTATAAGATCAGAATCATCAATGGTAGTAAAACCTACAATTGATGAACCATCAAGTTTTGGTAGCCCATCTTGCATCTGTTCCGGTGTGAACATGTCGGCAGATATTGTAGTATGATGAAATCTGCCAAGCAAACTAGAAAATTGTAGATCTATAAACCTGATCTGCTCATGTTTTATTTTTGAAAAAACCTCATCAGGAGAATATGTTATCTGTGTAGCCTTTCCACCAATTACTTTATATGGCAATTTGTATTCCAGCTAACACAAATAGTTCCACCATTTAAGGTTGTTGATGTTTGATGGAAGAAACAGAAATTGATGTAAATTTATTGTATGCTATTTTGTTACGAGAAACTGAAAACGATACAGTGCAAGAAGTTTCTCCAGATCTTTACATTTTAATTTCTAATTTCATTAGTAAACTAAAAAGTGAAGGATATGATGGCATTGAATCCAAAGTAAAAGATGCATTAGTTCTGATAATCACCGATATAGTCTCTCTTCTTTTAAAAATTAGACTTGAAAAAACATTGAATACCACTCACACTAACTTGATGAATGAAGAAAAATTTATTCTCGATGCACAGACTGAAATGGAAGAAAGAAAAGAAATGATCCTTTCTGGATTATTAAACGGAAAATCTAAATTCTTAGAATCAATATCACAGAAACACAAAACAAAACCAATAGTAGTACGTTTTCTAAAAGAGATTGATCAAATAGTTGGTGCAGATCTAGAGAAATACGGTCCTTTTAAGACAGAAGATATAGCAACAATCCCCTATGAGAATGCTCAAGCACTCATAACAAAAAACATTGCAGCAAAAATTCATTGGGATGACTAGATAGAAATTACACCTAGAATTCGTGTAAATCATGTCTCATCTTGATATAGATGTAGTCGATTTTCTTTTAATAACAATATATCCGGTAATAGGACTTTTTATAGTTGAGATAATTAGCAGGAAACTAAAGATTCCTTCTTGGCCAAAACTAATTGCACAAGGAATTATCTCAGTAGCGTTTGCAGTAACATATGTTACAGTAATCACTGCACATTGGCTGACATCGATTGTCTTGTTCGCATTATCTATAACACTATTTTATCAAGCACGACGTGCAAAGATCCATCCAGATAAATCAATATATTAGATCTATCTAAATTTGCTAAACATTTTTTTAAAAAAACCCGCGTTACTTTTATCTCGAATTACTTTTCTTTCTCCAAATCTCTTAACTCTGAGCTGAGATAATTTAACACATCTATGTTCTTCAGGTAGTCTATGTTCAGCACAAAAAGGATCTTTACAATAATTACATTCAAAAGGCATTCTTGCATCTCTCCACAATAAGCACAGTTTGCTGCTTTCATGAAGAAACTAGCGCTTTTTCTTTAATAAATCATAGTTAAAAAACAATTTTTGTAAAGACATAACCATCTGATCATTGTTACTAAAATATATTTACGGTACAAAGAAGCTTGTAATAGATTCTTATGATTGAGGGAAAGGTTGCAATAGTTACAGGTGCAAGTAGCGGAATTGGTTATGCTACTGCAATAACTCTCTCAAGAGGCGGCGCTAAAGTTGCAATTGGAGCTAGAAGAACTGACCTGCTAAATAAACTTCAAAACCAGATTATACAAAATGGCGGAGATGTTTTTTCACAAAAATTAGATGTAACACAAAAGTCAGATTGCGATTCATTTGTACAAGCCACAGTTAAAAAATATGGAACAGTAGACATTTTGGTAAATAATGCAGGACTGATGCCTCTAAGTTTTGTAAAAAAGTTGAAGGTTGATGAATGGGATAAAATGATTGATGTTAACATTAGAGGTGTATTGTATTGTACGGCTGCAGTACTGCCATACATGTTAGAAAAACAATCTGGCCATATAATTAATATATCATCAGTAGCTGGGCGAATTGTTTTTCCAGCAGGAAGTGTTTATTGTGCAACAAAACACGCTGTAACTGCATTTAGTGAAGGACTTCGACAAGAACTGAGTCCAAGATCAAACATTAGGATTACGACAATTGAGCCAGGTGTGGTTGCAACAGAACTTACAAACACGATAACCGATGATTCATTAAAAGGATTTATTGAAAATACAAAGAAAATGGGAGCATTGAACTCAGAAGATATTGCAAATGCTATTTTATTTGCAGTACAAGCTCCAAATCATGTAAATGTTAATGAAGTTTTGATAAGACCAACCTCTCAAGAAAGATAATTTGTCTGATCAATCTGTTCATGTTTTAATTCTAGGAGCAGGATTTGGGGGTCTTGCTGCTGCTAATGAATTAAAAGCTAATGCTCGATCAAATGTGAAAATCACGGTAATAGACAAAAAAGACTGGTTTATGATGGATCTGGTAAAGCTATGGATAATCAAAGGAACAAGAAAGTTTGAAACATCAAAACGACCTTTAAACTTGATTACAAGAAAAGGAATAGAATTTCTCAACGAAGATGTGATAAAAATTGAACCACAGAAACAAACGGTAGTAACTTCCACTAGAAAAATATCCTATGATTATCTTATCATCGCACTAGGTGTAGAGCTTGCATCAGAAAAAATTCCAGGATTGCTGAACAATGGAATGATCCTATATGACATAAATGATGTTCCAAAAATTCATGAAAAAATAAAACACCTAAAATCTGGTAAACTTGCTTTTGCAATAATGGGCATGCCATACAAATGTCCACCAGCTCCATTTGAGGCAGCTTTTATCATTAATACAATGTTAAAAGAGGTAGGCATTCGTGACGCAGTACAAATTGACTTTTACAGTCCAGCCCCACTTACGCTACCAATAGCAGGACCAGAAGTTAGCCAACAACTCTTAGAACTGTTAAAATCAGAAAACATTGCATTTCACGGTATACATAAAATTATTCAAGTCGAACCAAACAAACTCAAATTTGAAAATGACGAGAAAGAATTTGATCTACTAATAGCGGTTCCTCCTCATAAGGCCCCAAAATCAGTATATGATTCTGGGCTTGCAAAGGAAGGCGAATTCATCAACGTAAATAGAGACTGTAAGACAATGTTTGATAATGTCTATGCAATCGGTGATGTTACAAATATGATAGTAAAAGACTCTATCGTTGTACCAAAAGCAGGAATTTTTGCTGAAGAACAGGGGATTACAGTTGCAAGAAACATCATTGCAAAAATAATACATGAAAAAGAAAAAGCAATTTTTGATGGAAAAGGTGGATGTTTTGTTGAGCTGGGAACAAATCAGGCTGGATATATTGAAGTAGATATGTTTTCCCAACCAACTCCACTTACTTTACTGAAAAGTCCAACAACACAACACATGCAAGAGAAAGAAAAATTCGAGACAGATCGATTAGAAAAATGGCTATAACTCTTTCTTTTTTTCTTTTGACATATGTTCTAAAATAGCTTTAATTTCTATATCAAGATCATCAATATTTTTTGTAGTACCAAATCTTTCAGGTAGATTTAGTTTTAGATTTTCATCTTCTAATTCGATTCTTCTTTTTTGTTGACAATCTAAATGATCTTCATTAGATGCTGAAATCTTATGACAAATAGAACAAACCTTCAATACTCTTAGTTATTGATCCGACGATTTAATAATTTCACTTTTTGCTTCAACACTTGGGGGCCGTCGTCTAGTTTGGCTATGATGCCAGCCTGGGGTGCTGGAGGTCGCAGGTTCAAATCCTGCCGGTCCCATTATTGTTAATCCCATCAATTTTTTTATACGAAGATTTTTAGTTTATAACTTTAAAATCTCTAAAATCTTTTCAAAGGTTTTTCTATCTGGTTCTTGTTTATATGATCTTAAAACCTTGATAATTTTATTTTTTGAAGGCAGCTTGTATATTTTTCTAACAATCTTTGATATTCCAGAACCAATACAAATTGCTTGAGTAGCAGATGTTACATTAGAAACTCTTCTTTGAGTACTGGCACTCTCAAAGTCAATTATAGTTGTTTTTGATTTTCCAATAACTACATGTTTTGAAATAGTACTCAACTCTCCATGATCTAGACCAATTACATCAAGACTATAACAGTCTTCCAAAATCTTTTGCGTTATTGATTTTAATACCTTAGCATCTCTCTTACTCTTTAATTCACTTATCCAATCGCCAATTTTTTTACCATCCAAAAATTCCATTATCATGAAATTTCTGCTCCTTGCTATTAGTAATGGACCAACACCTGTCTTATTTGCAATTTTTAGAAATTTTGCTTCTTTTATCATATTGGTTCTTGAGGCATCAGTTCGACGAATTTTTACTGCAACAAATTTGTTTTTTATTCTGGCTAAAACCACAACCCCAACATACCCTTTACCTAAAATGCTTAAGCTACCAATTTTTGATTGTCCTTGAAAGGACATATCTTGTACGCCAAGTTTTTTTAATTCATTAATTCTTGTTTTAATTTGTTTTTTAGTAGCTTTTGGATATCCAATTATTGTAGAATAAGGCTCCTGAGATAACTTGTCAAGTGGAAGAAAATATTGCATTATCTGTCGTGACAAGTTCTGTTAACGGCTCTTTAATGAATTTACTTGTCATTTTGCTTGCAGGAAATATTTTGAATCCTTTTTTTAAATCAGACTTGAGTCCTTTTGGTATGCCTGTTTTATTTAAATGATTTTTTAGTAAATCTTGTAAAAATAATTGCGCATCATTTTGATTACGCTTTTGTAATGCGTGAATTCTTCCATTAGTATTTACCCACATGATTCTACTCTTCTTTACATTCTTTGTTATGAACATACTAGAATCTACTTCACTGTAAAAATTAGGTCCTTCTCTAGTATACAACTCGGTGATTTTGGTTGATTGTAGTAAGAAAAGTAGTGCGGCCTCAGTTTTTTCATCTGTTACTGCAGATTTTCTTAAGACATTAAAATCCTTAATCTGCATCTGTATTGCAAGTGAATTAGCAGCACGTTTTATCTGTCCCCAAATAATATCAGGACTTCTTGGCTTGAAGTTGAATGTAACAACAAGAACGCTCTCTAGATTCTCCTTTGAAACCTTTGAATTCACTTTAGGTTTGAAAAAAGAGATTGATGGTTTTTTCAAAAAAGATCTGCAGACAAGTACAAACTTTCCAATATTTTCAACTGAAATTGCAGCTGCTAAATTTCTAGTATCATCTATAGGATCCATAATAACTACAACCGTATCAAACTCTTTGGACGCATTACCTATGATCTGATCTGGTTTTAGATCTGTAAAAGCCCTGATAACATTTTCAAAAGTACCATAATTCCAAATCAATACTTCTACAACATATCCACTAAATCCTTGTTTTGCAATTTCAGCCCCATAGATTCCAACAGTTTTAAGAAATACCTTAAGCAGCCTAACTTCATCTCTCATTACACTTGTTAGAGATTCAAGCATAAACTGCGTATGAAAAGGTGATCTATCCGCAGCACTTTTCCATTGTCCTTTTTCTATGTCATAACATGGTACTACATTGACTTTTGTTCTCTGAATTTTTGCTTCTACATAAGGATGATCAGAATATCTAACATATGGATGGAATTTTTTAAGTGAGTCAAATCCAATTTTTTTTGCAAGTTCAATGAACTTTTCTTCAGAAATGGATTTTTCAAATTTTATGAATATATCGATATCAGCTTTGTCTGGTAACCATGTACCCTTTGAATATGAACCACCAAATTCAACATCTACTATCTCTTGATATTTTGATGTCTGTTCTCTTACTAATCCAAGAGCAAGATTAGCAACCTTTGTCTTTTCTTGTTGTAATCTTGCTGACGGAATAACGATTCTTCTTGCGTTGTCAAGAATATGTTTCATTGTTTTGCTTTCACCACATACAAATCTGAATATACAGGTCCTTCAGGAGTGAGGGCACTCTTTTTTAATTTGATATCAGTGACTCTTTGAATCCCGAATGATACGTCTTTGATTCTTGCCAATTCATCTGTGATGTCATTAATCTTATTTTTAACTCTAAAGATAGTTACGTGTGATTGGAAAGGTTTGTCTGGATTAAAACCAAGAGGAGATAATGCAATAGTTACTTTTCTAGCAAGATCCGTAAGGTGTCTTGCCCCATTTTCATCAACACCAACCCATATTATACGTGCAAATCGCAGTTTTGGAAACACCCCAATGCTCTCAAAACTAACATCAAAAGGTTCAAACTCAACTGAACTTAATGCATCTTGAATATTCCCTAACATATTATCTGATATTTCCCCTAGAAACTGAAGAGTAAAGTGCATGTTTTGTAACTCGATTGGTTTTGCATTTATCTTTAAGATTGATTGAATTTTTTTAATTGATTCTAACACATCTTTACTGCTAACTTCAACTGCAACAAAAGTTCGCATTACAAGTTTTCGATCGTATCTTTATAATAATTTCCGGTACCTTCATAGAGCAGCCATGACGAGATGCTGTGAATTGTCAAAACTAATTGTTTGTCTTACTGGAATGCCAGGAGCAGGTAAATCTACCATAGCAAACGGTCTGAAATCTAAAGGATTTGATGTTATCAATATGGGAGATGCAGTAAGAGCAGAAGCAAAAAAAAGAAATCTAGAACCAACTGGGGAAAATCTAGGCAAGCTAATGCTTGAGCTCCGAGAAAAAAACGGTCTTGGAGTAATCGCGGAACTAATAACAGAACAGATAACAGCATCTAATGCTTCTGTAGTAGTTATAGATGGGGTTAGATCAAATGCAGAAATTGATGTATTAAGAAAAATCGGAACAGTAAAGATTCTTGCCATTTATGCTTCAACAAATACACGTTATAGCTTCTTAACAAAGCGAGGAAGATCTGATGATCCACAAACTTCAGAAACCTTTAATGAAAGAGATACAAGAGAAATTGGAGTTGGGGTAAGCAACTCCATTGCACTTGCAGACGAAAGTATCTCAAATAACAACATGACAATAAATGAGCTCATTGATACAGCATACAAAATTATCAAAGGTTGGATAAACTGAATATTCCAAATATCTTATGTCAGATTAGTGTCTATTGTCAAGTCAATCCATCTGAAGATCCACAAAAGCTCGAACGCGCGATTTTAAATGTTCTTTCTAATATGGATATTCACATAAAAGATGACTCACTTAAGGCCACTTCAAAAACACTAGAGAGTCTACTCCATATTCATGAAATAATCCATTCCCGTAATATCCAAAAAGTTTACGGACGTAATTTGAAAAGAAACCTAGTTAATGATTCTACATGGTTTTATCTGAATAAACAAGCAGCATTTGTAGACGTAGTTACATTATGTGAAAATGCAGATGAGTCTCCTCTTGGGCCCATCAAGGTAATCTTGCAATCTAAACATATTGAGAACATAATAGACTGGCTTATCTCAAGTTCTCAATAACCTCAATTCCCACTTCATATTCAATTAATAGTCAGCTTTTTTCCTTATTTACTCAATTGATTTGAATTTCCCAACTTTTATTATTAATAAGAAATTCGAAAGAATTGAAATTAAAACTAGCCTTAATCTTTTCAGTATTAGTAGTAGGTTTTATTCTTTTTGCACCTGTCTCATTTAATCCACTAAGAGACAAGGTTTCCATCATCGATAAAGTAGAGCAGAATATTGATGGATTTAAGAATGGAATTGATAATACAATTGATAACATTGGAGAAAAATTTGATAATGTAAAAGATAGCTCAGCTGAACTTTTTTCAGACAAGGAAATAACTGGAGAACAAGAATCTGAGATAGCTGAAGAATATACATATCATGGTGAAATAACCGAAGACGAATTACCAACACAAGATGAGATTCCAACGCAGAATGATGGTATTACCCCACAAGACGAAATCCCACAAAATGATGACATCATACCACAAGATGATAGTACTGCATCACCTGATACTACGGAAGAACCAGAACTCATTGATGGTGGTCCTTCAGCTAAGGAAGTCCTACAATCAAAGCTTCTTAAAACATTACAGCTAACAACCACACAGGGAGATAACGGTGATGTTAAAGTACACTACTCTGATAATTCGGGAAATACGATCTCTGTCAAGTTTACCTTGAAAAATTCTGAGAGAGAATTATTCTCAGGTACATTTTATGCATCAAATTTTGAAACATCGATAACAGACATCTCAAACACAGACCATATAATAGAAATGGTTGTTGAACACAAAGAGTTTGGCACCATCACATCTTCAGTTTACAAACCGGCAGGAAATCTGAACAGCATGATAAATGGTGTCTTTATGACACCCTAGTTTAATTTAGAAATTACCTCAGTAAGTTTGGGAATAATATTTGAAGAAGTTCCTTTAATTGTCAAATCCATATCAACTGACATTACAGTATCTTCTGGATTAATTTCAATTAAGAGAGCATTGTTTTGTTTGGCATATAGTGGTAAAGTGTTTGCAGGAGATACCAAAAGCGAAGTTCCTGCTATTATCATGATATCGCAAGAATTTGCATATCCTATAGCCTTACTCCATACATCTTGAGGCAGAGGCTCACCAAACCATACTACATCAGGCCTTAGAATTTTTCCACACTTGCAGAGAGGAGGAAGTACATCAAAACTAGAGACAATATAGTCTTGAAAACTACAAACAGTGCATTTTATTCTAATAATGCTGCCATGCAGTTCCAAGACTTTGGTACTTCCAGCTCTTTGATGTAAACCATCAATATTCTGAGTTAAAACAACGACCTCTTTATATCGCTCAAGTTCAGCAATAGCCTTGTGACCAAGATTTGGTTGTGTTGCAATGATATTTCTTCTTCTGTCTTCATACCATTCCCACACCAGTTTAGGACTTTCATAAAATGCGTCAATGGTGGCAATTTTCATAGGATCATAATTTCTCCATAAACCATCTTTTCCTCTAAAGGTAGGAATGCCACTTTCTTGAGACATTCCTGCACCAGTAACAAACACAATTTTTTTTGCAGTTTTTAATCTATTTAAAACAGGTTCAAACATTTTATCTTGTTGCTATTTTATTTCAATTTCTAAAAGATCTTTTGCAGCTATTACAGAATTATGTATTGTTTTTGCTTCTGCTAACAATTCACTTTCATCTTTGTATCTAGCTGAAAAATGAGTTAAAATTAAGTTTTCTACATTGGCATTCTTTGCAAGCATCGCTGCTTCTTTTGCAGTAGAATGACATGTCTCAATTGCTTTTTCTTTTAACTCATCTGAAAATGTAGAGTCAAAGCTAAGATAATCACAATTTTTAAAAAAATCTTCTAACTTCTTTGTAGGTCTAGTGTCTCCAGATATTCCTATCTTTCTTCCACGACGTTTTTCACCCATTACATCGGAAGGCCTTACTGTCTTGTTCCCAACTTTTATCTCATGATCCATCTGAATCTTATGCCATAATTCGCCTTCAGGAATACCTAGTGCTTTTGCTTTTTCTGGATAAAACTTACCAGGCTTATCCTTTTCCTGAAATAAATAAGAAAACGCTGGAATAAAATGATCTGCCTCACACGCATGGATAAAGTAGGTTTTATCCTCCAAAACAAACCCTTCATTTACCGTTGAAATAATCACAGGAAATGACAAGCCAAAATTCAGGATTTTGATATTAGAAGCTATGAATTCCTCTATGCCCTCAGGACCGTAAATTTCAACAGGTTCTATTCTGTTTTGTAATGTCATCGTCTGTAATAATCCAAGTATGCCAATACAATGATCACCATGAAGATGCGTAACAAAGATCCTCATTTTCTTATTCCAACCTAAACCACACTTTAGATACGAGATTTGTGCACACTCACCTGCATCAAACATCAAAACCTCACCATCTTTTTCTAAACAAATGCATGTCAAAGCACGTTCAGAAGTTGGTTGAGCAGCAGATGTTCCCAAAAATATTAACTTCATCTAACAACAAATTTCCTATTTACGAGATAGCTTTTACAATAATTTCAGATGAATCCACAACAGCAGTTTTTCTAGGGATAGTGTTAGTGCTAATGATTTTTGATACACCTGCTCGCCTGATCTTTTTCTCTGCATCATTGATTAGTAATGCATGAGTACATGCAACAAAAACCCGTCCACAATTTTGCTTTTTTAAAAACTCTGCTGCTTTAATTATGCTGCCACCAGTACTGATCATATCATCTACTATTACCATGTCTCTTCCATTAACATCTTGCAGATCTGAAGACTTTATTTTGACTTTACCTGTTTTCCTGTCTCGTCTCTTTACTAAAGCAATATAATTTACGTTTAGAAGCTTTGCAAATTCTTTTGCCCTAACAATTCCACCAAAATCAGGCGAAACAATTAATGGATTCTTTAACTCTAGTCTTCTGAAATATTTTACAAGTTCTGGTACTGCAGAAATACTCTCAACAGGAATTTTAAAGTGTTTTAGCGCAATTTTACTATGCACATCAATAACAACAATTTTTGATGTTCCTACGGCCTTGAATAACCTGGATACTACTCTCATTGTTACAATCTCTCCTGGCAAAAATTCTCTGTCTTGTCTTGCGTAGCCAAAATATGGAACCACTGCTATTATCTTGGATGAATACTCTCTTGCTTTTGAAACAAGCGCAAGTGCTTGAATTAGATTTGAATCAACAGGAGGATAAGTAGACTGGACAACAATTATCCTGCCTTTTGGTTTTCCATAAATTGTAATTTTACATTCCCCATCTGGGAATACTTTAAGCTCCGATCTAAGATATTTAGCTTTTA
>JBBDOC010000060.1:0-15068 GCA_040877295.1 Nitrosopumilaceae archaeon | reverse complement strand
AAAAACACGCCGAGGTAATCAAAAAGGCTACATTTCCAGGTCTTACAAGTAGCCATCACATACATCACATGGCTGCAAAAGCCATAACGTTTGCAGAGGCACTAGAATTTGGAAAGGATTATGCTAAACAAGTAATTAAAAATGCTAAAGCATTGGCTGAGGCATTAAGTGATTTTGGTTTCAAAGTACTTGGAGAAAAAAGAGGTTTTACAAAATCACACCAGATAGCTGTTAATGTTCTTGATTATTCTGATGGTGGAAAAGTAGAAGCAGATTTAGAAAAAGCAAACATTATTGTAAACAGACAGTTAATACCTGGAGACATCAAGGCGGGACGAAATTATTATCACCCTGGAGGGATTAGGCTTGGGGTATCTGAGATAACAAGACTTGGAATGAGAGAGGCAGAAATGAGAGATGTTGCGGAATTTATTAGGCAAGTTGTAATTGAAAAGAGAGACCCCAAAAAACTTGTGCCAAAAATAAAATTATTTAGAAGAGATTATCAAAAGGTTCATTATTGTTTTGATAAAAAACTTGGGGCTTATGAATATGTAAAACTCAGATGATGTGGATTAAGCATAATCTGTAAGAAGAAGCTGATCGCCTTTATTTTTGCCAAAAACTAGATCAATTTCATCAGCTAATGTTTGCACTCTGGTTTTTAGATAAGGGTTGGTTTCGTATTTTTCGGTCAACCGTTTAGCTAGTTTTAGATATTTTTCAACTGATGCTCTTGTAATTGTTTGGATAAGATTGTTACCACAACTACATTTTTGTGCTAGTGGGATTCGTCTAAAACTTCGGCCACATGATGTACATCTAAAACTTTGTTGTGCATATGCTCTAAGATTTCCCATAATATCTGGTAAGAGGTGAGTGGTAATTACATGTGAAACAATTTCATTTGTGTCTACAGCGTTGATGAGCTCTGCATTTCGGATTTGCATGTCAAGTTTTTCAATCATAGAACCAAGTGTTGAATATGCACTTCGAGATTTAGTTGTAGTAATGGTGGATGTTGGATGTGTATAATGATAGCCATAAAACTCCTCTTTTGTTTCAAGTCGTGATTTGAGTATATCGATTGTAGTTATGCTTGCAGCTTTCTGATTTAGTGTTGTTGATTCGTAAAATGAAAGTGGAAATTTTTCTGTAACTTCAAAGTTATGAGCTTGTGGTTGTGACTCATGTGGCACAACTATTGGTTGTATAAGAAGTGGCGCATCCATAAGACCACCTATCCTGTCTGAGAGAAACTGGCGAGAGAAATTTAGTAAACTATCCATTAAAAGCATAATAGAATCGGCGTCTCCATCAGCATCGCGTCGTTTAGCTGAATGCCATATGGGAGTTGCAAAACAAACTTGTGTTTCAGTGAACCCAATAATTCTTCCAACAATGCCAACAGAGGTATGTGGCGCCAGCCCAATTATTAGATGGCCTATTAGATCATCTATTGTTTTGACATTGTAAAAATCGGTTTTTTCGTAAAGTTTTGTTAGTTCTGTATCTATGTATTTACATGCATTAACAAGATGTTTTCCACATTCTGTGGGAAGTACTATATCTTGTATTTTTAACTCAATTATTTGATCTAGATTATTTAGAGTGTGGCCATCTTTGTCGTGAGTATAGCCAAGATTCTTTAGTTTTTCAATTGATGTTCCAATCCAAGATGGTTTAAAATGAGTGAGTGGACAATTGGTTGCATCAAACCTCACAGTGCCATCTTTGAAAACTGTCAGTCCATATTTTTGTCTGATAAGTCCTTTTTCAAGCGGTTCAGCAATTTTGTCTTGGCTGATTAATTCTTTTACTCCCTTGAAAGGTTCTTGTGCACGGATTGAAGTTTTTTCTTGTGCTAAGAGTAATGAGGCCTTTAATGGAAAGGGTTTGTAGGAGTGTGATGGTGCTACTTTTTTACATTTTTGACAAAAAGGGGAGGTGAGATTTTCTCTACATATTCGGCAAGTGTATACAATTAATGTTTTATTGCCACACCGTTTACATGCTATGCATATAGAAGGTTCGTTACATTTTTGACAAATACGGTTATGAATATTAGAATAGAAACTATCATAGTTTGAGGCTTTTAGCAAGTCTCGTGTAGGACCGCCTTTATCACCTACTGGAAAAAGTACGTGTACGGGAGGTTTCATTTGCCTCATGGCAGCCTTTTCTGGTCTTCCAATTCTAACTCCTATAGATGTTGAAAATTTATTACGAATTATAATTCCCGATGAATCGGATATTAATTTAGGCACTGTGAGTGAATTGTCTAGTTTGATTGGATTTCTAAAAAGTAAATTAAAGAAAATTTTAGCTTCAGTATTTTTTAATGTAATAGTATCATCTAAGACTTCGTGTGGCGTTCCAAGTTTTTCTAGAATGGGTTTACAGAATTTTGGGTAGTAAATAACATCGTTCTGAATATCAAGTGGATGTAAAATGGTCTTAAACTCATCCATAGTAATTTGATCCCAATAATACAGATAATGTGGGTGTAGTGGAATTTGAAAGTCTAATGAAATTGTTATTGCCTCATCTAAAGTGGGAATTTCGTTTAGAAGTCTAGTTAGTTGTGTATTTTTATCATCTGGCTCGTATTTAGAAATTTTTTCATGTAGTTGTTCTGTCCATATTTCTTCTACATAACCTGTTGGCACAAGTTGGGCGTTATTTTCTAGAAAATCTCCAAATGAAATAAGAATGTCTCCTAAATGAAGAATTTTTTCAATTTCATTTTTTACTTTGGTTGCATGTTTGGTATCATGGATTTTTATTACATTGCCATTTTTGAGTCTGACTATTGGTGTATCTATTGAATCAACAAATGCTACAGTCGCACCTTTACCAGGCATATCAAGTTTAACTTGAGTTCCAACTGTTATGGCATGATCTAGAATCTCTGCTATTATAGGATGAATTCCAATGCATGCAAATCCTGTGTTACATGCTCTACCATATCTAAGCCTAAATCCTCCAAGTTTTTTTGGTAATGATAAGACTGATCTTCCAACGATTACTTCTTCCATTCTCTTAGCTGCCGAGTCTTCTTTGTCTCCTGTCTGAATAGCGCCTTTTAGTTCGCTTAACCATTCCCATCCTTCTAGATCATATTGTTGAATCCTCTGGAGGAGTTTTTTGGATCTGCCTATAAGACCATCGTTTAGAACACGTAAGGCGCCACCCCTTACTCGATCAGTTTTAATGCGCTTCATGTTTTTGTGATTAACTACTTCAAATGGATCGGTATCAACACCGTCAAGTTCTACAGGCAAGTTTGAGATTGTTGTTACTACATCTTCATCAAGAACATGAAATTGAAAGCTTCCTTGGGCCTCTCTTTCATACACTCTTAGTTCCTCAATAAAACGGCCTGTCTCATCATCAAAGGAATTGGCTCGGTATTTACCTAGTCCTACTGCCTTTCTTACATGATCAGCTATTAACATGGTTACTGCTGATTCTGTTCCGCCTGCTGATCTCATTGGCCCAGCAATAGACACGGATAGGTATTCAGAACCGTCTTTGTTTTGTTTGATTTTGACCTTGTTTATTCCTTGTAATGGTGCAATGGTTACTCCTTCTGTTACTATTGCAAGACCTACTCTAACTGCAAGATCAAGCCTTTCTTCAAGTGTGGCATTAGGAGGCAAATGCTTCCCTAATGCGATATCTTTTGAGATAATTAAAGCGGATAACTCCTTACCATTTGTTTTTAGGAGTTGCCTTAAGTTGTCTGCTATATCTATGTCATGCATTTTTGCTACGCGATCAGCCAGATCAAATGCAATTTTTGGCTCTACTATTCCTGATGAATCTACTAGTGTCGATTTGGCAATTGCAGCTTGTTCAAAAACAGTATAGGTTTCTTTTGAAATGTTGGTATAATAATCAAAATAGTAATCTGGCATTAAAATTTCTTTTATGCGAGATGTTGCATGGTTTTCAGACATTGTGTTTTTTCTTTATGTTTTGAATGGATTTTGAGATCTCTGTTAGTCTTTTTAGGCTGCCTTTTTTCTCAAGTAAAGTACCAATTACCAAAGCGTCTGCTCCTGCGCTTACAAGTGTTTTAGCAGTTTTTGGATCTTTGATGCCACCTCCAACAATAAGAACCCCATCAAAGACCTTACGAACTTCCTTGACCATTTCGGGTTTTACATTTGAAGATGCACCTGAGCCAGCTTCAAGATATACAAACCTCATCCCCAAAAACTGTGCTGCTAAAGAGTAGGCTGCGGCAATTTTTGGTTTATCAAAAGGTATTCCCCTAGCAGAACCTACAAACCATGCTGATGTTCCTTCTCCAATCACCAAGTATGCTGTTGGAAGAGGCTCTAAGCCAAATTTTTTAACACTTGGTGCACCAAGGGCTTGTGCTTGAGAAATAAAATATGGATTTTCAGAATTCATTAACGAACTAAATAAAATTGCATCAGCGTATGGAACTACACCTGTAATATTTCCAGGAAATAGAATTATTGGAATTTTAATTGTTTTTTTTAGATTTTTTACAAGTTCTGCCATCTCAATCTGATCTGTTGCAGAAGAGCCACCTACCAATATAGCTGAAGCACCTAGTTTTTCTACCTCTTTTGCAAGATTTACTGCTGAATTTACATTAGAGGCCTCAGAGTCGATTAAAACAAAGAGCAACGCTGATTTCTTTTTTAGTTGTGATTTTAGGTTCAACTCAACACGACCAACCATAACTGAGGTTTTCTCGTGGTGTTTTAAAGTTTAATTGGAATAAGGTATACAGAATTGTATAGCTATGGAAGAATCTGAATTTTATAGATTTAATAATATTATTAAAGAAATTATCAAAAAATCATTATTTACAGAACGACAGATTGAAATAATTTTAAAACATAAAAATTTGATAGAAACTAAACTTAGCATCTCAAAAGGTGCGTATTACAGGCAGGTAAACCAGTCTAGAGTAAAATTGTTAAGGTTTTATTATTCAATTATCCTGCTTCGAGGTTTAGGCATAGTTCTGCCTGATGATATTGGTATGATGTTCCAGCTTTCTGAGAAGGTTTCTGTGATAAAAGACGGTGATGCGTTTCCCGAACGAGAAGTAGAAATCATTGATGTAATAGATAAAATGATCAAGCAGCTAAGCAAGATGTGATTTTTATTCCATTGTAAAGAGTAAAATTGGATTTTTTGTGTTTATTTAATGATATTTTTCTTTAATGTAAGTGTGAAATTATATTGTTCCATCATGATAAATCACAAACAGTAAATGTATTCGTGATGTTAGTTGAGATTCCTGATCCTGAAGTGATATTGGGCATAGTTATTGCGTTTTTTGTTGGTTTGTTTGCATTGTATTTGTATACAAAAATTCGTGTTTTGGGGGCTAATTCATCTACATTAAATTTGGAGCGCTTAGACTATTATGAAAGACAGTTAATTGATATGAAAATACGTTTGGATGCACTAGATTTGTTAGATGCCGAACCGCAGTTTGAAAGTAACAATCAGGATTCGAGGTCAGTATTGGAAAATTTACCCAAAAAACAGGAATTAATTAAAGGTGTGGTTCAAGGTTCTAAGAAGCAACGACTACCTAACTTGAATTCTAATGATATGATAGATGTGATATTAGGACTAATTATGGAAAAGTCAATGACATCACATGATATACAAATCACAATAGGTAGAACTAGAGAACATGTTTCTAGATTAATGAAAAAGCTTTACCAAGATGGTTTAGTAGAAAGAAATACCAAGCTCAAACCATATGCATATTCTATCACAGAGTCTGGTAGAACAAAAGTTGGTTTTTTGAAAAACAATCCTATAACAGCCTAGTTTTATCTAATAGTTCTATTAAAATCACAAATCAATAAAAAATAAAATTATAAATATTATGATTCTATAAATTATTGTATGATAGATGAAAATGTAGAATTAGTAAAAATAACATCTGTTGGTACTGTATCTATTCCAAAACAATTTAGGCGTTATTTGGAGATGCAAAAGGGAGATTATGTAAAGATGGTTTTAGAAGGCGATCATTTATTGGTTAAAAAAGTAAATATTTCTTAAAATTCTGGATGTTTTTGTAAAATTTTTATAATTTGATACGTCCATTCTCTTCCTGTCTTTAAACGTTCCATCCGCCCTTTGGAAGCAAACCTGGATAGGTATGTAGAGACGATGCTTAGTTTAATTGGTTCTTCATATTCATCTTCATACTTTTCTAGTATCATAGATGAGGTAAACTTGCCTATAGGGAAGTGTTTGTCTACTATGTTCCAAATTTTCCCCCCCACTGAATCTAGTTTAGTTGCTTCCTGGCCTTCTATATTCATAAGATCCATTAACTCAAATATCTTGAGTATTTTTTCTCTGGTTACATTACCCTCAATGTTAAAGTTGTATTTTGCTCCCTCATGGTCCTCTAAATCTATTCGTATGCGCTTCCTAGCCATTGTGATCAGTGACAGTAATACGTTAACAGTTGAATGGATCCGGTAGGATTTGTTAACAAGTGGGTTTGTTAACATTGACTGTGTAAACCACGCCTAGTAGGTTTTTTTATTTTAACAATATTGTATTTTTTATACATTAGAAATTAGATGTTTTCATGCCTGGAGTGGAAATAATGGGGTTAAATCTTTGATATTAACATTGTTAACACTCAAGTTAACGTCTGGAGTGGAAATAATGGGGGTCAAAATTTGCTCTTTTTACCATCACCTTAACAGGAAGTTAACAATCAGTTGTCGCGTCAACCCACACACCTATATTTCCACTCCTTTTCTTTCAAAATTTTTTAAAAAGAAATTAATTAACTAAAAATATTTAATTCTAAACTAAACTACAATTAGTTTCCTATCCTAAACACAATCATGTAGGATTTGTTATATTGAGTGGAAACGAAGGTGTGTGGATTTATGGAAACGGATCCTGTTGATAAACTATTAGATGCTGTGGAGTCTGGTAAATCATTAATTACTAATAGAGAAATCTTACACTTTACATACATTCCAGATGCAATTCCACATAGAAACCCTGAACAAGAGCAAATTACCCAAACATTAATACCGATTTTAAAACACTCCCGTCCATCAAACCTTTTAGTATATGGAAAACCAGGCACCGGGAAAACACTTGTTGTAAAAAAAATCTTATCCCAAATCCAAAAAAGAGTTGAAAAAACAAATTTTCCGATTAAACTTGTATATGCTAATTCAAAAGAAGAAACCACACTTTACGGCCTTTTAGTAAGCTTTGGAAGAGAACTAGGATTGGGAGAGAAAGAACTACCCTCTACCGGCTTAGCAATAAGCGAAGTCTTTAAAAGACTGCTAAAAACCATTGAGGAAAATCACTATAATGTAGTTTTTGTAATCGATGAAATTGATCATTTAGTTCATCTAGTATCTAAAACCGGGAACGATATACTCTACCAACTTACACGAGCCAATGAGAGATTAAAAAAGGCAACCTTGACTTTAGTAGGTATATCAAATGACTTGACCTTTAAAGAACGCCTAGATCCAAGAGTTATCAGTAGTCTTGGTGAAGAAGAAATTGTATTTACAAACTATACTGTTGAACAACTAAGAAAAATATTAGAAGATAGAATCCAACTGGCCTTCATAAAAGGCGCAATCGAAGAGTCGTCAGTTAATCTATGCGCTGCAATGGCAGGAAGAGAGCACGGTGATGCAAGAAGGGCAATTGATCTGCTTCGTGTAGCAGGAGAAATAGCTGAAAGAGAACAATCAAACATCATAAAAGAGGAACATGTTAGAAAAGCCGCACAAAAAATAGAAGAAGATAAAGAGACTACAGTCCTTCGTTCTTATCCACTACATGAAAAACTTCTAATTATTGCAGTAATGAAGGCTTCAGGCCTTTCAACAGGTGAGATCTATGCCGCATACAAATCCCTCTGTAAGATCATTAGGCAAAAAGAACTCACACAAAGACGAATAACCCAAATGTTAAGCGAAGTAGAGATGTCTGGAATTATCACCGGTAAAATCATTCATCAAGGAATCCATGGAAGGACCAAAAAATACAAACTAACCATATCCACTGAAATGGTAAAAAACACATTCAAAGACGAATTGACGTTTGAAGATATTTTATAATGACTAACTTTCAGTTTTGAAATCTTTTGTGTAGACTTTGAAAGTTTTTAAATTTACAATAATAGCAATACCAGAAGTAGGGGTTAGACCAACACTTGTTTGGAATGGTGTTTGAGATTGCCATGCGCCGGAATTTATTAATAAAACCCCTTTATACAAATCAAGTCCTACAACATGAACATGTCCTACATGAAAAATATCTGGGACCTCATCAATTAACATCGAATCTTCTACTTCTGGCGCTAGAGGGGTTTGACCGCCATAGATAGGACTTAGATGGCGTGCTTGTAATAAATGACGCATTACCTTGGTGGGGTTATCAAAACTCAACCCTGGGGTGGTTCTTACAATATCATCAATACTTTGCCCATGAAACATCAAAACCTTAACTCCGTTTAGTGATATTAAGGCGGGGTTTCCAACCATGAAAAAATTTTCACGATTCCATAAATCTAAATTATATTTTCTTGGAATGGCAGGTTGGGGTAATGCCCTTCTTCCAGGATCATGATTGCCAGGCATGATAAACACCTTGATATACTTTGGAATCTTTTCAAAAATCTCTACCGCCTTTTTTAACTGCTCGTCCACATTTGTAAAAACTAACTCCTTTTCCTGATTTGGGTATATTCCAATACCATCTATCACATCCCCTGCTACTAACACAAATCGAATTTTATGTGCAATGGGATCAGGAGATGTAAGCCATGAAACAAATTTCTGCAATTCTTTTTCCATAAAGTATTTACTTCCTATATGGAGGTCTGATAGGAAAACAGCGTAGGTTTCCGTTTTAGAGTAATTTGGAACATGATCTGGTATGTTTGGAACTATGATATCTTTAACAATAAACCCTCCATTCTTCCCTAATGAAATACGTTCCATCACAAACTGGTCTATTAGAAGACTGTTTGCAATACTCTGCAAATCTTTATCAAAAATAACACCTTCTAGACTTCCAGTAGGATCATCTACAACTAATTTAGTAACATTTCTTTCCGAATTCCGTTCAACTAGGAGTCCACAAACAAAAATATCATTATTATCTGATTTTGAAGCCATTACAAATGAAATTGGTTTTAACAACTTAGCTTCAGGGCGATTAGAAACCATTTGTTTTAATTTTGAAAAACGGTTTGAGAAAAGGGCACCAAATCCTATTATTCCTTCTGAAGAGGTAATTTTTAGGGTAGGGTCTGATAAAATTTTATGATCAGAAAGTAATTCCTCATCTTCTTTTAGACCTAAAAAAACTTCCAAATCTTCTTGATTTATATGAAATACTTTTTGTTTTGTTTTTTCACGAACAATGTCTCTAATAACTTTCTCCAAATCTCTAATCTCTACTTTTTCAAGAATCTCAAATGCGTTGGGGTGAATTTGAAAGCCTTTATTTAAAGCGTAATTTAGTGCAAATACAACATCTTTTTTCATCACCAACAGATAAAATGTGTTTTAATTAAATTTGCTTAATACTAACCCTCAAATATCATTTTATAAACAAAAACACATGTCTGATAAAAAAAGAATAATTACATTTTTTATTTTTGTTGGATTGTTCTCCACTTCCTTTGCAGTAGGTGCAGAAACAACAGTTTCTGAGGAAGAAGCTAAACTATTTCATGAGCAATTTGAGGTTCTATTTGAAAACATCGATTCTGTTGGAATATTTTTGCATAATCTTAGAATAGCATTACCAATGTTTATTCCTGGATTTGGGGTCGTTTGGGGATTTTTTGCATCATGGCAGACAGGTGTTGCTTTTTCTGCGTTTAAAACAATTAATCCGGCCCTAACCCAAATTCCATCATTATCAATACTTTATCTAACTCCATTTGGTTTGATGGAGCTTGCAGCATATTCAATAGCAATGTCACGAAGCTTACTATTGGTACAAAAACTCATTAAAAAAATTCCAATAAAACTAGACAGCAAAATTACGGGAATTGAAGTAAGCATAGTTGTAGTGCTGTTGCTAGCTGGTGGTTTTATTGAGGCATACATGATTGAATTATTTGAAAAAGGCGAACTACAAGTACCAGAAATCTAGTTTGTTTAGATATAATACATGATTAATCTAAAATAATTTAGTAGCAAATTATAAACTATATAAACACAAAATAAACTAATGCGACCATTCAAGATTCTAACATTAATGATTTTAGGAGTAATAATTAGTCTTTTGACGCAGGAAGCATATGCACAAATTGTTTCAAGTAACGCATTTTCATTAGAAGGCGCGGGATTTTCCGTGACAGAAAATTCACTCAAAACATCTCAACTTGATCTATTTCTATCTACAACTACAAAAACAATAAGAGATACAAATTTTGTTGTTGATGATGGTATAATCACCATAAATAATGAAGATTTTATTGTAACTGGGCTGAGTGGAACCATTTTAAGAGATGGTCGTTTTATTAGACTGCAGGGAACAGCTGAAAATCCAATAGGCAATGAAGTTTTGCTTAAATTTTTTGGTAGATTGGTAGAAAAATCTACCCAAGGGTCTGTTTATGGTTTTACAGGAAGTTTAACACAAGATGGTAATCCTTCTAAAATAATTTACACAACAAAAATTTCAACATTTGAAAAAATAACAAAACCTACATCAACTCCTACACAATCTAAAGATGTTGTTGTTCGTATATTGAAAGGATCCTCAGATCCAAGTAGCATTACCTATACTGATAAGGCCGGACAAGCCTTTTCTTTATTTAATTACTATTCACATGACAGGATTGTAATTGAACCGGGTACTACAATTACTTTTGTAAATGACGATAATGCTGCACATAGTGTGACCAGTGGGGCTGGACTGGGTTCAAAGAGTAGATACACAGAAGCTGCTGCTCAAGGTAAACAATTTGCTTGCGAAGGAAGTACATTAGTAGCACAAGGTTCCAGCTATATTCAGACAAAAAATTGTGTTTTTGTTATTGATGGAAGAATAAGAAGTGGTTCTATGCCCCCAGGAGGACAGTGGAGTGTGACAATAAACGATATGGGATTTTACAGACTAGTAGATCTTGATTATCCTTGGATGAACATAGTGATTTACGCTTTTCCTCAATCTAGCTCAATTACTATAGGTACTCCTGATCCAGACGATGCTAGGCAAAACTAGCATATGATTCCAAATTAGTCTGGTTAAAAACCATAACAATTAGATCAGAAAACACCTTTCCTTCTAATTCATTTACTGTACCAACAAATGATGATTCATTAGAATTAGTTAGGAATTCGAAAACATGAACTTTAATTTTTGATGTATTAAAGCCATTTTTTCTTAGATAAATTGCAATTTCTGATGGCATAAAATTTTTTTCTGGATCTTTTGGCCAAGGCCTCGGTACAAGAATGACGCTTGAACCATCCAAGAGGGATTTTTGTAGCTCAAGTTTCTTTTCTTCAATCGATGTTGTTACATGTAACGTAATTATTCTAGCCTTATCCAGAGGAACTCTAGCTTTTGCAGCCGCTACTTGAACGGAGCTTATGCCAGGAACAATCTGTACCTTACCAAAAATCTCAATTAATCTATCAACAACCTCAGACTCTGAAAAACTTACATCACCAGTAAATGGCACTACCAACATCTTATTTCCTAAATTAGCTTTGATTTTTTGATAAATCTCCTCTTGTGACTGCATTGTTATTTCATAAACCTCTTTATTTAAAATAAGATTCTCAATTGTTTTTAGAGTGTATTTGTAGCCAGCTATAACATCAGAGTTTAGAATTGTTTTTCTGGCAATATCTGTAACATAATCTTGGGATCCTGGACCCACTCCAACTGCATAAACTATTCCCATTTTACTTCGTGATCTTTTGTCTTTCTTTAATATATTGAACAAGGGGAGACCAATCCACTTTCATGAATTTAGTAGGATCTTTTGCAGGATACTTTACCCAATCTAAAACAATAGAAAATTGATATTTTTTTCGTTCTCCATTTTCATTTAATTCAATATTTAATACACCCCCCCATGATTTTTCCTTACTATCTATACTCAAAATATTATCAAAATCTACCTCTAAATTTTTTTTATTTTGTAAATCTAGTCGTAAATTTTCTTCATTATATCCATCATGACAACTCATCACATTTTTTGATTTAAGTAAAGTTATAGCCTGTCTTTGTGTTGCTGCCTGCCACCATTTCATCTTTGCTTCGGTTTTGGTTATAAACATCAAATGCCTGTCAGTTAAAAATAACATTCCTTCTTTGCCCCCAATTGAAAAAAATTTCTTTGTTTGTCTCCAAACTGATAAAATATGCGCTTGTATCCGTTCATTGGCATCCATGATGAAAAATTTATGTATACTCATTAAAAACCAATGTTTACATAGCTTTTATTTGAGATGTAAACCGAAATCTTCAATGTGTTTAAAACTAATTATTGTTTTTTTCCTTTTGTTTATTCCACTTCAATCATTTTCACAAGAAGAAGAGAAACTAGTTATTTTCTATACCCCATCAGGCAAGCTTGTAATTGAGTTATTTCCAGAAGATGCACCAAAGACAGTTGAGAATTTTTTAAAATTAGCAGAAAGCAAATTTTATGATCGAACAATTTTTCATAGAATCGTCAAAGACTTCATGATACAAGGTGGAGATCCCTTAACAAAACCTGGTGCCTATGAACACGTCTCACAATGGGGAACTGGTACAGCAGGATATACAATTCCAACTGAATTTAATGACATAAAACACAAAAGAGGTATCATTTCAATGTTTCACGCAGCTGATCCAGATAGTGCAAGCTCACAGTTTTTCATAGTACATAAAGACTCAAGCCATCTTGATGGAAAATATACAGTATTTGGTCGTCTTGTTACTCAAGAAAGCTATGAAACACTTGATAAAATTGCTTCACTTGAAACTGCACCAAATGGCATAGCATTTCAGTGGGGCGATGCAGAAATTCTAAAGACTGAAGTTGTTAGTCGTTCACAGATATTAGATTTACTAGAATTAGGCAAACCAGAAAGAATGGAAAAACCTACTGGTGAAATTTCTGGGTCTCAATATTCTAATAAAAAATTAGGATTTTCGTTTCTAGCACCAGAAGGATGGGTACTACAACAACCTCAAAAGACACAAGCTACTGTTCCTGACGTAGCAGCTATAGGTCCCAAAGTAAATGGTATTCCGCCAGCAATTTACATATCTGTAAATGAGAAAAATGGTAAATCTTTTGAAGAATATATCACTGAAGTAAAAGACTCACTTCAGAAATCAATAGAATCAGGAGAACTTGTGATCTTAAACGAAAACAAAACAATGGTTAATGGAAAAAGTGCATATAAGATCAATGTGGTACAAGCTTTTACTAATGAAGCAGGAAATATTGTAAATATGAAATTAAAATCAATTATCATTTCAGGACCTGACAAATTTTATACTATAGGATACGCAAACAATGAAGAAAATTTTGATTCTAAACTTTATCTTTTTGACGAATCAGTAAACTCATTTACCATACTTTCAAATGAAACCAGTTTACAAACAAATAATGAAACACAAAATAACGGAGGCGGATGTCTTATTGCTACAACAGCTTTTGGAACCGAGATTGCACCTCAAATTCAATTACTAAGAGAGATTCGTGATAGTACAGTACTTGGAACACACTCTGGTACAGCATTTATGTCAGTCTTTAACTCATTTTACTACTCATTTTCCCCCACAATAGCTGATCTTGAACGACAAAATCCACTATTCAAGGAAATGGCAAAGATTGCAATAATGCCACTGATCTTAACATTAGGTATTTTGCAACATGTAGATATTGATTCAGAAGTTGATATGATAGGTTATGGAATTGGAATTATTCTATTGAATGTTGGAATGTATTTTGTAGCTCCTTTATTGTTAATTCATAGATTTAGGATCCTTTTCTTTGATAAATGAAGCACATGATGTTTTTCTTCCTTCAAAATGGATTTTATCGGTTTAATAAAAAATGGAAACAAAGAGGATTAGGAAAGTTAGGAACTAAAGAAATTGAGAATATTGATACTTTTGAAAAAAATGGAAAATTGTATTATAAATACAAAGTATTGAGAAATTCAAGGTTACGTTCTTCAGGCTTGCAGGATTCAATTTCTGATATTGGGAAAATAAAGGAATTCATTAGAGAAATTGATCTTAATGCTGACAGAAAGCGATTGTGGTTAGGTGAGATTGACAGCATTGATTCGAAAATTATGAATGAATCGGTACCGATTTCATTATCATTTTATTAAAACGTTATTTTACTCCTAACCGAACTACAATTTTGAGACTAGATTAATCACAGATGTGATCAAATCGATCCATTTGGGTATGTTCTTAACCGCATAAGACAGAATCTTATCATTGACTTTTTCATTTGACGAGTCTGCCTTTGATATATCTCTAAGAGCTGAAAGGTGTGTTCTATACTGAGCAGGAATATCTTCCAAATTTTTATCAAAGTCAGGTCTTTGAATGAATCCCCTTATTGGGTCTGCGAAATTTTTCTTGACATATAAAATACCCTCAGGTGTGAGGCACCATATAGGTTGATGTGGAAGGGATAAAGGATGTACATAGATATAGTTTGATTTCTTTAGACCAAAAAGTTCATCATCAAATTTACTGGGATTGAAGCCATCTAAATAAGACGGATCATACTTCAATGAAATTCCTTCTTTAGTCAAGCCTACGGGTAGATATGGATACAACATCAGAAGTATTCGTTTTTGAAATAGACTGAAATGCTTTACCACGACTAGAGAAATTTCTCGATATTAAAAATCATTGCTGTCATCATAACCATTCTCCAACAAATCCTAACGTTGATCATTCTCTAGTCATAACGAAATTACGGAATGATTACGAACGCAGGGGGGGTTTTGCCTTTTTTACCAAACATCATCAACTTCATCAAGTTCTTTGTATTCCTTTGAACTTTC
>JBBDOC010000059.1:0-15298 GCA_040877295.1 Nitrosopumilaceae archaeon | reverse complement strand
AAGCTTTGCATTATTTACCATGTTGTTCATTTTTCGAATTTCTGCAAGCTCAATTGCATATGCTCTTGCATAAGTATGATTATTTGTCTTCTGTGCATCTACGATTTTTTTAAACACTGCATCGTGCTTTTGCTGTAATTTTTCTGTTATAGTGCTTAGTTTAGTTACTTGCAATTGTAATTTTTTCTGCGCATCTTCAATTTTATTTCTAAGAGGAGCTTCAGGCTTTACCTTATCCATTACTTTCTGTGATAATTTGCCCGTGTTGATCTTCTGATCCCACTTACTAATGAACGAACCCAAAGTTTCCCTTAATATGGTAAACAAATTGCTTTTAAAGAAATTTGTAACAACTTGACATGTAACTCTAGTTACACTACTCTGTGGTTACAAGATTGATAATCTAGAAGAATTCTGAGACTTTTATGAATAATTTGTAGTATGATTACACAGAAATGGACCTTCTCTAATTCTTAGGATGGAGCAGGTCTTGACGGCTTCAGATCAATCTTTTCCATACGCAGATTTGTGATCTCCTACACGAATTAATTCAATAACTTTGTCTTCGAATCTTACTGCATACAACAGCCTGTAATCTCTTCCAAATTCATACGCAAAAACCTTCATGCTTTGTTTGAATACCCCTACTAGTCTTGGATCGTCAAGTGCACTTAATTCTGCCAATGCAGTTTTTACACGATTTTGTATAGCGTGATCAAGCTTTCTGTACTGTTTAACAAATGTAACAGAATATTCAAACTTCCACAATCTAAGGCTAACTATCTAATTCGTTGATTAAATCTTTGAGTGCTGAAACTTTGTGTTCTTTTTTGTTGGTATAGAATTCTTTTACATCCGAACTCTCTTCAGAAGAGATCTCATCGTGTTTGGAGTGATTTTTTGTTGCTTTCTGCATTGTTATAATATAACAAATGATCTTTATAATATATTGTATACAATTTTATGCGCTAGAAGTTCACTAATTCGGTCAAGATCTTAACGTATTAGGTTCAAATTTCAAATGGATCCTTTCTTTATCATTATTTAGCAAGGATCTCTGTGAGTAGTTAGGAAAGTGGGTCTATCCAAATGTGAATGTATAGATTTCAAACCCTGGAGAATTTACAATAATTTCTAATGTGTGGCTCTCAGCACTGTTGCTATTTACAATATTGTAGAGTTTAGGCTCTAATGTGTACAGCTTTCCATCAAAATTTACATCCTTTCCAGCATGACTCTGAGGTATTTTGTTTCCATCAAGCAGTATTGTCAAGTCCCCTTTGTTTGAAGTCACAATATTGACCTCTTTTGCAAAGTATGATAGTTTTATTTTTCCACTCTCTGAAACTAATTTCATGCTTCCTTCCAAGTTCTTCCATGTGCCATCCAAATAGAAATAATGTTGTTGTACACTATCAGATATTGTATATGCGACATTGTTTTCTGGCTTGAATCCTTCAGGATTTCCTAGCTGGTTCCTTCCTGACGCAAATTTGTAACCAAAGTATAGTTCTGGCGTTCTAAAAGTTGTATGCTGAAATTCTTCAATGTCTACTAGCGCTTCGGCTGAAGCTACATTAAGACCAAGTCCTAATGCTCTTTCTTCTAATAATTGTTGTATGACTTTTTCAGTTTCCTGATATTCGCCTTCACCAATGTGGTCGTAGCGTATGTATCCTTCATGATCAGCTATATACTTTCGCGGCCAGTATCTATTCTCAAATGCTTTCCACGTTTGCCACTCATTATCCAACACAACAGGATACTTGATTCCATATTTTTCAACTGCCATTTGAACATTTTTCACATCTTTTTCAAATTCAAATTCAGGAGAATGGATGCCAATTATTAATAATCCATCATCAGCATATTTTTCATTCCATGCCGTGATGTATGGAAGAGTTCGTATGCAGTTAATGCAGCTATATGTCCATATGTCATATAACACAACCTTTCCTTGGATCTCTTTTTCTAACTCTTCAGGTGTTGTGTTGATATAGTCAGCTATGCCTACAAGCTTTGGCGCCTTTTTGAAACCACTTTTGTCAATTGACTGTTTTTGTAAATTATCATTTAGTGCTTGTGGTGGCTGAGTCTCAATTATTGAAAACGCAAAACTCAGTGTACCAACAATGGCAGAAATTATTATGCCTAAAACAATTGCCGTTTTTACCTCATTTTTCATATTATTACCCTAACAACACTAACTCATTCAATAATGGAAAATTTGCAATGTATGCGAGTTGATTTGTAAAAACCAGTATGCCAAGAACTATGATAAATGAGCCTAGAATTAATGAATAATACTTTAGGTGTTTATTCATTGCATGAACTATTCTAGTTGCTCTTGAAAAGAACACTCCCATCAAAATAAAGGGTATTCCCAGTCCTAAAGAGTAAGCAAGCAAGAGATTAAATGACATTGCAGGAGTGGTGGCAGCCAACGTTAGAATTGTTCCAAGTACCGGTCCTACACATGGTGTCCATCCTGCAGCAAAAGCCAGTCCGAATAGAAAGGAAAGTGGATAGCTTGATTTTGTTTTCTTAGGAAAGAATCTTTTTTCAACGTTTAATGATGCAAATTTTGTTGAAAGCAAAAGAAACACACCAAATCCAATTATGATTATGCCTCCAATTTGATTCAGTATAGTTACTAGATCTGTAGCAGAACTAGACAAAACACTGTTGATCAGTACTCCTATGGCAGAAAAAACAACTGAAAAACCTAAAACAAAAAATACTGTGTTTAAGATGATGTTTGCCCTGTTTATTGAAAGTGTTGCATTGCCTTTTTGATGAAGTTCTGTGATAGTTGTTCCTGAAATATATGCAAGAAATGCTGGAATCATAGGCAAAATGCATGGGGCAACAAATGATCCTAGGCCAGCTAGTGCAGCAATTGCTATAGTTATATCTGCCATAAGCTAAGCTCAGTGTTTTTTTATTAAAGCATTCTTCCAATTTGTTTCCAAAACCATTCATTTGATTTTTATCTAAGGCTAAAATTATAACATCGTGAACAAACGGTTAGTTATAGTAGGCATCCTGTTAGGAATCGCAATCGGTATCGCATTTTATGTTGGTTCTCCAATGTTTCTTGGATTTGATTTACAACGTTAATTTTAGATAATCTGGAATTTTTTCCCTGCAATTTCAAACACATCTAACGCTTTTTCAATCTGGTTTTTTTCAAACCAGGCAGTCACAGAAAGTCTGATTCTTGCTTTGTTTCTCCCTACTGTAGGATATCTTATTGGCTGCGCAAAAATTCCTTTCTTAAATAAATATTTTCCAAACTCTAATGCTGTTTTTTCTTTTCCTATAATTATTGGTATGATGTGAGTAACTGAACTAATGTCGTATCCAATTTTTTTCAAGCCATTTCTGAAAAGATTTGTATTTCGTTGAAGTTTTTTTTGTTGTTTTTCTCTATTTGAATCAAATTTTTGCATTGCGTCTTTTACAAGAAATGCTGGGAGTGCAGATGTATAGATAAACGGTTTTGATCTATTGATGAGTAGTTCTATAACATTATTTTGAGATGCTACATAGCCTCCAAACGAGCCCAGTCCCTTGCTTAGGCTGCTAATGTAGAGATCGATTTTTTTTGAGATCTTAAAGTGGCTGGCAGTGCCTTTTCCATTGGCTCCAAGTGTAAAATCCCCATGCGCATCATCTAATACAAGTATGGAGTTAGTTTTCTCAGTAATTTCTGAAATTTGTTTTAGGTTGGCAATATCGCCATCCATACTAAAAACCCCTTCAGTGGCCACAAACTTTCGTCTACTTTCTTGCTTTATTTTTGAAATTAAATCGCCGACGTCATTGTGTTTATACACTAGCACTTTGGCCCTTGTTAGTCTACATGCTTCGATTATGCTGGCATGATTTAGTTCGTCACTAAAAATGACATCGTTTTCTCTAACTATAGTTGAAATGGCGCCAAGGTTTGCCATATAGCCGGTTGGAAAAATTAGCGAGCTTTCCTGAGATTTGTGATGTGCCAATTTTTTTTCAAGTATATTAAATGATGTATCATTTCCGGCTACTAGCCTAGAACTTGTTTGTAATTGATCTGAATAGTGACGTATACTAGAAAGACCAAGATAATCATTTGAGCAAAGATTTAGTAATTTTTTCCTGTAGATGTAGATGTATGGTCCTCTGTTCCTTACATTATGCATCTTGCGATAAAGATTATCTTTTTTAATTTTGTCTAATAGCGGTTCTACAAAAGCCAGTTTAGGTTTCAAGGTTTATCCTTTGCAACATTTCCAAATCTTTTTTCATGTCATTTCCGCCAATGGTAAGGTATCCTGAACTAATAATTCCATTAGCACCACTTAGCAAAAGCTCCTCGCCATCATCTTTCAGATTTATTTCTCTTCCACCAGAAATTTTTATCGTTGATGTTGGCAAAAGAAATCTAGTTACAGCAAAAGCTCTTATGATCTCATTTATTGAAAGTGGTGTTTGTAATTCTAGCGGAGTTCCATGAACTGGAACAAGTAAATTTATCGTGACTTCTTCTGGATGTAATCTTACAATATCTAAGATTAACTCCAATCTTTGTTCTCGTGTTTCACCCATGCCAAGTATTCCTCCTGTACATAGCTCAAGGCCAGCTTGTCTTGCAATCTTTAGCGTATCTAGTCTATCATCATATGTATGAGTAGTACAAATTTCTTGAAACTTTGATCTTGCAGTCTCCAAGTTGTGGTTGTATCTTTTAACTTTGAGGCTTTTTAGTCGTTGGGCCTGTTCAAATGTAAGAAAACCAAGGCTACATTCAACACTAATGCCAACTTTTTTATTTATTTCCTCTATTGCGTCACAGACTTTATCAAAATCATTTGTTGATGGTTCACGCCAAGCAGCAACTAAACAATACGAATTTGCTCCATCATCATATGCTTTCTTTGCTTTTTTTACAATCTCTTCTTTTGATAGTAGTTGATAACTATCTATGTTTGTATTAAAAAATGCGGATTGGCTACAAAATGCACAATCCTCACTACAATAATTTTTTTTGATATTAGCTAACTGTTCAATATCTACTTTGTTTCCATTAAACGCTCTTGTAATCTTATTTGCAGCATCTGACAATGTCTTTAATTCTGAATCATTTACATTCATCAACATTTTGGCATCTTTTCCAGACATTCTAATACCTTGCAAAACTTTATTCTGACACCTAATGACAAATTGATATTCTGATTTCATAAATATGGTAAAATCTATGTTAACTTGGGATTTTAAATTGTTAACCATTCGTATGTTCAGGGGTTAACAATTCAGATAGCTTAATTACTAATTTTTTTCGTAATTTCTCTGATCGTCTTTATTGTTGAATCAATTAAAAAGTTCAGTTCATTTGATGATATTGCAAGAGGTGGAACAAGCATGATAATATTGCCTAGTGTTCGCAAGTAGATTCGATTTTTTCTAGCCTCATCAAAAACAATCTTGTTTATTGATTTCTTACTGGATAATGGTATCTTCTTTTCCTTATCTTTAACCAACTCAATTCCCATAAGCATTCCTTTGAATCGTACATCACCAACAAGATCCAGGTCTGCAAGTTCATGTGCACATTTTTCAAAAATTTTTGATGTTTTTTTAATATGTTCAATTAATTTTGATTTTTCATAAAGATCAAGGTTTTCAATGGCAACAGAGGCTGCTAAAGGATTACCTGTGAAGGTGTGTCCATGAAAAAGATGTTTCATTTCATTAAATGATCCCAAAAACGCATCATAGATTTTTTTAGTAGCTAATGTTGCAGCCATTGTAATATAACCGCCGGTTAGCATTTTCCCATAGGCTACTATGTCTGGTACACTTTTTTGTGCTTGATATTCTACTAGTGAGCCTAATCTTCCAAATCCAGTTGCAATTTCATCCAAGACCAGCAAAACATCAAATTTCTTGCATAGCTGACTTATTTTTTGCTGAAATCCAGTAGGAAATATTACCACTCCACCAGCTATCTGTGCACCACTTTCCATAACATATGCTGCAATTTTGTCATTGTTTGAAAATAATCTTTCAATTTTTTCTAAACAATAATTCTGATATTCCTCGTATGAATAATTTCTAGGAATTCTATATTTGACTGGAACAGGTGTTCTAATCACATGAAATAATTGATTTTTAAAATTTGAAAAAAATTGTGGAACATACCCTACTGACATTGATCCAAACGTATCTCCATGATATCCATTTTCAAGTGTTGCAATAGTTGTTTTGTTTTTTCCAATGTTTTTCCAATATTGTAAAACAATTTTGAATGCTACTTCCATTGCAGTAGAACCATTATCAGAATAGAACACTTTATTCATGTGAGGAGAAATTTTTACTAGTTTTTTTGCAAGAATTTCTGCTGGTTCATTAGTCAAATTAAAGAGTGAAGAATGTTGTAATTTTTTTGATTGTTTTATTATTACATCAACAAGCTCTTTTTTTGAGTGTCCCCAAACATTACACCACATGCTTGCAACTCCATCAAGGAGTTTGTTCCCATGAGAGTCATAAAGCCACATTCCTTTTCCTTTAACGATTTTGTCAAATTTTTCCCATTCACTCATCTGAGTGTAAGGGTGCCATACCGAACTATCGCGGCGCATTTGTTCCTTCTAGTTAATCTGTTCTTAATAACTAACCGGCAAAAAGGTTAATCAATTAAACAACCGCATTTTTTTTATTGAAATCCTATTTTATAACTGGAACCGATACAGGTATTGGCAAAACTTGTGTTGTTGCAGGATTGGCTAGGACACTAAAACAAAATCAAATCAATGTAGGAGTTATGAAACCATATGCATCAGGTTCTAAAAGGCATACTAAATTTAGATCCGACGATGTAGAAATCCTAACAGACGCAGCACAGGTAAATGATCCTGACGAACTTGTAAACCCATATTTCTTTTCAATTCCGGCCTCTCCATTTTCAGCTGCAAAAAGACTAGGCATCATCATTGATAACAATATAGTCTTGGAGCGATTCAAAAAACTACAACATCTACACGATGTGGTGCTTGTGGAAGGAATAGGTGGAATACTTACACCGATTTTAGCCAATTATTATGTAATTGATTTGATTAAAGACATGAGCTTGGAAGCAATAATTGTTACCAGTTCAAAAATTGGAACTGTGAATCACACATTAATGACATGCAAGATGTGTGAAAAATACAACGTAACAATTCGTGGATTGATCATTAATGATTATGAGCCTGGTTACAATACATCTGACTTGAAACAAGATTTTGAAGATTTAGTCGGAGTTTCAGTACTTGGAATAATTCCACATATAGATCCGTTTAACATAGAAACATTTTCACAAATTATAAGTAAAAAAATAGATTTGAAATCTCTGATAAATTTCTAATTAGTCTATTCACTAAATACGTATTTTCGCTCACCTGAACTTTCAGGTGCAGTTTCTACGCTTACTAGCACAAATTCTTTCTTTGGTTCAAGAATGCTTTCATCTACGCTTCTTCTATTTTCATGAATCTCTTCGTATTCTTCAAGACTGAGTCTCTTTCTTTTTCCTAGCTCGACTTCAAGATTCATGTCTTTTACCACTTCTTTGTAACTTGGTTGAATCATACCGCTAAACACCATTGCACTGCTACCGCTTCCATAAGACCCAAATCCGATACGTTTTCCTTCCAGCTCAATACCTTTTTGGAATTCAAATTCCAGGCTACTTCTAAAACCTAGATACAAGGATGCAGTATACAGATTTCCTATCATCTTTGATGCAATCAACGAGCTTGCAAGCTTTGCTTCATAAACATCTTGAAACTCTTTTGTTTTTGTAAATAGTTTTGTAAATTCATGATCTTTTGTCATATAATCTGCATCTGCAAGAATGGATTCTATTGTACCGCGAGGATCCTTTGGTCGTGGTTCTTCAATTCCAATTTTTTCAATTAATTTTTTCCAGCGTGGAATTCCTCGCCATTCATGACGAATCAAGTATGCAAGTGCCTTTTTACCCATGTTGCTGTATGGAAGATGCATGTTAAGATAGTCGATGTGATCCAAGACGGTTTCTCCTTCCTTTAACTTGATCAAACCTGTAGACAATGCCTTCCTTTTGTATGCCTCTAAGGCGTTTCTTACCTGAATTAGGTAAAGTAAGTTCGAATATTGGCCATGAACAATTGGGGTTTCTTTTCCAAATGGTCTGTAAAAGTCATATTCGTTTTTTATTGATGTAGAAGTAACTTTAGGATCAAATGCCAACAAGCGTGGATTGTCATTTAGAAGCATTGCAACTGCACCAGCTCCCTGAGTCATCTCTCCACTAGAACCTAAATCATATTTTGCAATATCTGATACTACAACTAGCGCACTTTTGTTTTCTGCCTCTCCTGCTCTTATCCAGTTAGCATTATCGTATAATGCATAAGAGCCACTTACACAGGCAAATTTACACTCGATTCCACCACAGTGCTCAAATGAGCCTTCGCCATAAACCTGCTCAAGCATTCCAATCACATAGGAATTCATAGCTTTTGATTCATCTAATGCTGATTCAGTAGCTACATAGAGTCGTCCAATATCATCTGGTGATAGTTTGTTTTTTTGCATCACTCTAAGACAAGCATTTGCGGCAAGACATGCTGGGTCTTGATTAGTATCCACTATTGCCATCTGTAATACGCCTAGTCCACTTTGCAGTTTGGCAGGATCTACTCCTCTTGCAACAGCAAAATCCGAAGCATCAACAAACAGCTTTGGAATGTATATTGCAATGTCGTCAATTCCGGCAGCCATACGCTTGCCCTCTCTAATTCTCATATAAGCATTATTCAGCTAAATATGTCTACCAAAAAGTTATAATTTTATAATTTTGTACGTGGCCTTTTCTAATAATTTATAAATTTTTATTTATTTAGTTTGGAATCAAAAGTGCGCTTAAATACTTCAAATGGCTGTGCGCCACTGATCCGTGTAACTTCATTATCTGGTCCAATTATAAAAAAACCAGGTGTGCCATCAAGGCCAAGTGATTTTGCATCATTATTACTTGCAATTATCATATCTTGGTATCTTGCTTCTAGCATACATTCACTAAAGTTATCTGTATCTAATCCAATCTCTTTGGCAAACTTGAATAAATTTTCAGAAGATGCCCATCCATTATTTTCTCCAGTCCAGTTGTTGTATAATATATCATGATACTCCCAGAACTTTCCTTCCTCATTTGCACAGTGTGTAGCATGTGCCGCGTTTATTGAATCAGGACCTATAATCGTAAAATCTTTGAACAATATTTTGACCTGCCCTGTCTCTACATAATTTTTTAACACATCATGCTCTGTTTCATGAAAATATCGGTTACAAAAAAAGCACTGATAATCTCCAAACTCAACCATGGTTATTGGCGCATTTTCATCACCTAAATATGGCGATGCATTTGTTGTAAAAACTTCTTTTTTTAGCTTTTGTGGCTTTGTATCTTGTATAAGGTCTGGCGCGTCTTCAAGAACCAATGGTTTTTCCTGATTTAGATTATTTAAGGCAAAATATGCTCCAAATATTGCTGCTACCGTAATAGCTACGCCAATTCCAAGTGATGGGCCATGAATGTTCACAGAATTTTTCACTGTGGGCTACATTTAGTTCTTTAGCTGTAATCTAAATAAATGGAATCTTTCTGATGAAAATATTGAAAAAGGTATTTGTTAACGGGTATGGCTCAATTGGCAGTAGAATTGCACAGTTCATAAAAGATGATCCTGATATCAAAGTAATCGGAGTAGGCAAGTATTCTCCTGATCAAGAAGTAAACACTGCTATATCAAGAGGCTTTGATGTTTATGTCCCACAAAAAAAGCTTGGTTTGTTCAAAGAATATAAAATTGCAGGAACAATAGAAAATGCGCTTGATGATTGTGATCTAGTATTTGATGCATCACCTGGTGGATATGGATATCAAAATAAAAAAAATCTGTATGAGCCAAAAGGATTAATGGCAATATATCAAGGCGGGGAGACAGTTTATGGTGAAAACGCAGTATCTGATTTACTTTTTAATTCGAGAGCAAATCACACGCAAGCATTTGGAAAAAAACACGTAATGCAAGGAAGCTGTAACGTAACTGGAATTGGAAGAATATTACAACCACTTCGTGAAAAATTTGGAAACAGAATCCTCCGATTTGATGTTGTATTGGTAAGACGATGGGCAGACCTTGAACAAACTGATAAAGCTGTTGTAGACACAATTGAATGGAAAGAACATCCTCACCATGGTGATGATGTAAAAAGTTACATGGGAAAAGACATTCCATTGTTTCTTCGTGCAATCAAAGTTCCAACAAGGCAAATGCATCTACATATTATGGATATAAGGTTCAAAGATTCTGCTCCAAAGTCATCAGAGATATTGCAAATTTTTAAAAATGAAAATGGTGTTGCTACTCTTTGGACTGCAAAAGGGACAAAAGAAATTCGTGACTATGCAAATACTATGAACTTTAGCTTCAAAGACACAAACATGATTCACATTCATGCAAACATGGCTGAATCAATCGGAGATACTGTAAAGATAATGTATTCGGATGATCAAACTGGAATAGTTATTCCTGAAAACCATATGTTGATGCAGGCTATGCTTTTTCAAAGAGAATATGATAAGGCATTCAAGCACACTGAAGAGCTTTTTCATATGAAAGAAAAGAAAAAGGCATTAGAAGATCATTTTGCACAAAAGAATAGCAGTAATATAGTATGAAGTAATTGTAATTAAATTATTTTTTGTCACGTGGTGGTCTTGCAAATTGATTTTGAGGATTATTATGATACTCAACTGGCAACATTGGATCTTTTTGCCTTCCTGTTAATATCCCCACTACAATATCGTCTTTTTTGATCACTTCATCTTTTATCATCTTCTTTATGCCAGCTGGAACCGCACCTGAAGCCATTTCACAGTCAAATCCGTTTAGGCCAACAATTGACATCCCATCTAGCATCTCAGAGTCAGATACCTCCGCAACAACTCCATTTGTAAATTCTAATGCCCTTAACCCCTTTAGGATATTGGCAGGTCTACCAATTTGTATTGCAGTAGCTTTTGTCTTTGGTTTAATTCCATTTTTATCTAGATGCTTGTAGTACCTCTCAATTAATTCGACATTGGGTTTACCTTTGTTCCATCGAAGCTCATCTTCTTCAAATTTACCATTGTATAACTCAAACAAGGTATTTGCCCCCTCTGCATTTACAACCGCAATGCGCGGAATTTTCTTTATCCAATTCCATTCGTATAGCTCCATTAGACACTTGCCGCAACTTGATGTGTTTCCAAGTGCCCCTCCTGGGTAAACTATCCAGTCAGGGGCTTCCCAGTCAAGTTGTTCCAATGCTCTATACGGAATAGTTTTTTGTCCTTCGATTCTAAATGGGTTTATAGAATTTACTGTGTAGCCATCATATTTTTTTGCATCTTCAAGTGATTTTGCTAGTGCATCATCAAAATTTCCATCAACTTGAATTATTTGCGTACCAAACTGATATGCTTGACTAAGCTTTCCAGGCGCAATTTGTCCAGACGGAATATACACATCGCATTCTATGCCTTCATTTGCAGCATACATTCCTGCAGATGCCGAAGTATTTCCTGTTGATGCACAAACAATTTTTTTTGCATTGACCAACTTTGCATGAGTGATGGCAGATGCCATGCCATTATCCTTGAATGAGCCGCTTGGATTGTATCCTTCTGGCTGTAACCAGAGGTTTTCACTTTTAGTTTCAACAAAATGGGCAACTTTTGACATGTGGTATGGTTTTGATTGTCTTCCCTCTGCACCATCTAATGATACTAAATATTTTGAACACTCTTCAATATTTGCAGTATCTATTTGACAAAAGTTTAACAATTCACGAAACCGCCAAACTCCACTTTCATTAAAAATACTATTTTGGGGATTTCGTCTGTTGTAGAATAATTCTTTTAACGCACGTGAAGGAATTTTTTTGTACTTGACGTCTAAAAGATGACCCTTGTCGCATTCGATTCTAGTACTAGATATCTCATATTCTAAACCGCAATGTGGATCTGTGCATTTTAGGTAAGCATTGTCTTGCAATGTCAGATAGGAATGAATGTACTAATTTAAATTTAAAATAAAAAACACTGCCGTGCCTGACTTATCATGCTCAAACTTTTAGATTGGTCATGTACCATCAAACTCGATAATGGTAAATTTTGATAATTATCTTAAAGGACTCTTAAAGCAAATTTTTGAATCATATCAACTACTAACTAACTTGGAGGATAAGTCTGGAGATCTTGAAATAATAAAAAAAGAGCTATCAAAAATCAAAGGGTTATTACAAGTAATAATCAACAAATTGAACTCGATTGATAACAATTCAAATGATTATGTTGAATTATTGTCCGCATCTGACTCGTATGTTAAAAATTATGACTTTTTTAGAGAAATAGAAACAATGTCAAAATTATATTCTGAGGACTCTAATAGACTACAAAATCTAAGGCAAACCATACTTGACTCTTTTAATGATGAGAAATTGATTGAAAAGATAGAATCTTTAATGGAGAAATTGTGAATATAATACATGAAAAAATGCGTCATCTGTGGTTGTAAAGATCATAAATTGATTGGATGTTTCAACCACTGGTCAAAGAATTGCTCTTGTCATCATACAAATTAAATTATTTTCTAATCTGTTCCATTTGAACCGCTTTTAGGGCCAGATCTGATATGAAAATTACTGCAACACTTGCACTCATTCTTTATGCATTCGTCTTCTGTAAAATGGCCACAAATCCCACATTCGCAATGGGTCTTCATACTACTATATAGTGTTAGATGGATATAACTAAAACTGCGTATTTTTTGTCTAACAGGATACTCAAAAATTATTTTCTAGATTTTACTTTTTTGCTTGCAATCTTTGTAGGTTTCTTTTCTGGCTTTGTGTTTTTGTTTTGCAGCTCTTTTTCTACTTCAGCTGCTTTGTCATCTACCGCTTCGATTATTTCTTGGATCAAGCCATCAAGATCACTATCTGACGCACGTGGTTCTACAGAATTTGCAATTTCGTTAATCGTGCTTGAAATTTCAGCGCTTACCTGATCAAAACTTTCTGGATCTTCATATGCTGTATTATAAAGTGATTTTAAATTATTGACTTGACTAGCTATCTGATCAGTAATAGTGAGGCGAAATTTTGTGCCATTAACAACTATCTCCTTTGTTATCATAACTCAGCCTTCAATTATGGATCCTTATAGGTTTTCTTGCTCAGATTAAAAAAAGATGAAAATGTTATGATCTGTTATTAAAATACGATATAGTCTAGTGCCACTGCATCACTGATCAATGAAGTGTGGCGTGAATTTACAACATAGCCATTTTTTATGTCATTTGCAGGGACCCACCTGTTTGTTGATGTATAGTGCCGCTTTTCAATTAGCTCTTTTTCAATTTTATCTATATCGAACTCGGCTTCTTCCACCTGCTGTGTGTCAAGATGCTTTACTGTCACCAAAATTTTATTTATTTTGACTCTGTCGCCAAACTTCCAGTGTACAGGAGAATGTTCATCAGAAACTTCTAAAACCTTTATTTTCATCTCTTTTTTGCCAAAAATATCATGACTTACAAGCATCCGTTCGTCTACAAAATCTTCAAAACTCATTATCTAAGTTCAACTTTGTTATTAAATAACGATTCGGTGTTTGGTTCTAAAAGGCATCTGGAACTCTTCTAGATTTAGAGTTACTTGTTTTCCTTCCTTTATTCCATATGTCTTGCCATTATAGGTGCATACACAATCCATGATTTCATATGTTGGATTCCAGACCTTGTAGAATTCTCTTAATTCTCTGCTTTCGTATTTTCCTATGCCAATTCGTTTCTTTGAAAGAAATTTAATGGCTAAAATCACTTTTCTTGTTTCATACAATTCGAATGTATCTGTCCATCTTAAGCATCTGCTAATCTGGTCAAATGGTACTTGAAGTGTAGTTCCTGTACCTGATTTTGCCTCAATTGTAAACAATGAGCTTGATTTGCTATTTACTGCTAAAATATCTGGTAATGATACACTTGGAGAGCCCAATCTAAAGGCTTTCCAATTTTTTGATGCGTTAAATCTCTTAACAAGAGTATCTTCCCAATTATAGCCGCGTTGACGCCTAATTTTTGCTGTCCTTTTGGCCTTTATTGACTTTGATTTTGACGTTTTCTTATACTTTTGTACAGTTGAATCAAGACCAATAGCAAGTTTTTTTTCAATTAGACTGTTCAATTTTCAATTTTATTATACAATATGAATATAGAACAAGCTGGTAATATTATCAACACCAACTCATCATTTGTTATTAATTTTTACAAAACATAGTATTAATTTATGACTAGGTTGTAGAAAATATTGCATGTCATGGAAAGATGACTTTAGTTGCTGTTTCTGTGGAAAAGAATTTGGAAACGAGCCGATCGCATTAGCGGTACACATTAAAGAAAATCATGAAGAGCCACGAAAAATAGTACTAATTAATCAGTAAGACCCATTGCATGATACAAATGTAAATTGAGGACCATTCTCATAGTTGCAACTATGTAACCTTACACATTGACCTTCTCTGATATCTGATGGATTGATTTTCAATTTTCCAATTACGCGTATTTTTCCTTCTAATTCAACCATTCCAAAAATTATTTCTTCTTTTTTTGAAAATTCTATTAATTTGCCAGCAGGATCGATTTTTCGCCATGCTACATGAGAAAAACAATTATTACAATAATCGTTTGGCGGCCAAACTATTGTTTTACAACTACTACATTCACTTATTACAAAATTTCCTTTTTTCAGCTCATTTTCAAACATAATCATGATTGGAACAAAAGTACGGTCGATGATGTTGCAGCTGCAGCCATGTTATGAACCAAACCTACGCTAGCATTTTTAATCTGTCTTTTTTCAGCTTTGTTTTGTAGTTGTTGAGTTATTTCAACTACCTGTGCAACCCCTGTTGCACCAAGTGGATGGCCAGATCCTATTAACCCGCCACGAGGATTGATTTTATTATCTTGTGTATCATGCAGTTCTCTAACGTAAGAGGACCCATCGCCTTTTTTTACAAAACCAATGTCTTCAAGTGCCATTATCTCGCATATAGTAAATGCATCATGAAGTTCTGCCACATCTACGTCACTTACTCGAATTTTAGCCATATCGAACGCTTGTTTGGCTGCAATTTTGGTTGATGTCATTGTTGTCAAATCTTCATTTTTTGTTAAAC
>JBBDOC010000058.1:0-15331 GCA_040877295.1 Nitrosopumilaceae archaeon | reverse complement strand
ATCAGTGGTAAAACCGTTCTCTCCGCCTTTTTGGAGAGCGCAAATGTTGCCATCAGAGTTTGTGGTAATTGTTATTCTTGCATCAATGCATTGCCATTCTTCTGCATTTGGATCTACAAGTATGTGTTCGCCAATTCTTCCCATTGTGACAGAAACAGGAATTGTAGTTATTGGTGGGTTTGATTCGTGGCCTTCAACAAGTACTGGTACAGCGTCTTGGATTTCCCATTTTGGTATCTTACATGAAAGAATTGCAGCAGTGGTAGCATAAGAACATGCATCAAATAAATTTCCATCATGATCAACTACGCTGTTATCTGCAAATATTCCAATCACAGACTTGTTTTTTTCTAGGACGAGCTGAGACATGTCAATCATTCCGCTTTCTCTTATCCCCCGGTCAACGACTCTTGCCAACTCTATAACGTCTTCACTTGGTGGCCCCGGTTCAGCATCAGGATGAGCTAGTGGCAATATTTCTGCTGTACAGATAAAAATTCCCTTGTCTCCAAGGTCTGGAAATGGCTTGTCTGGTTGAATTTTAACACCTGTTACAATTTCTGTATCACCCAGGCGTACACGTGCAGAACCATTTGCCTTTGGAATTACGCCTGTTTCTATTGATAGTGGCCGTGGTTGATCAAATGCTCTTCCGTCGATTCGCCTGTCTTGGCTTAAGAGATCAACAATCTCTTTTCTTTTTAGCTCATCAAGTACTGAATGTGTCATTTACTGCTTACCGCCGTTTTCAAAAAATTTGTCCGTTAATGCCTTTTTTTGAATCTCGTACACAAGTTTACAACCGTCTATTGCAGTTTCAATACATTTTTTGTATTCATCGCGTGTCAAAACGCCATCAAGTTGAAGCAAGGTTACTTTGTTAAGGTTTGGCATATAGCCAACTGGCATGTCGGCTTGTCCTGCCTGATCCTCTTCGTTGTTTACATCTAAGACAATTGTATCAGCTACCTTTCCTGCGGCACAGGCACAAACCATGTCCCTCATTGGGATTCCCGCATCTGCCAAGGCAACAGATGCTGCATCAATTGCTGCACATCTTGATCCCCCGTCTGCTTGAAGTACTTCAATAAATACATCGACTACAGTTCTTGGAAATTTTTCTAACATTAATGATGGCAGTAATGCCTCTTTGATTACTTTGGAAATTTCGATCTCTCTTCTAGAAGGTGCAGGATTTTTTCTTTCTGTTACAGAAAATGGCGACATGTGATATCTACATCGCAGAATTCCCGTATCCGTGTTTGAAAGGTGTTTTGGATGTACGTCTCTTGGACCAAAAACTCCTGCAAGTATTTTATTGTCTCCAAATTCAATATATGCAGAACCATCTGCGTTTTTTAAAACGCCTGCCTTTATCATGATTCTTCTTGGTTCGTTAATTTTTCTTCCATCACATCTTATTCCATTTTCATCTAGTAGTACTAGTGTACTTTCTCTTCCACCCATAACTATTACCTTGATTCCAACATTTCTTTGACTTTGTCTGTTAGATTAGCCATATGTGCCTCTTCCTCAATCATTCGAATTGCCTTTATGGCCTTTAATAACCCATTTGGATCATCACACGAAACAACGATCAATCCGTTTTGTCCAATTGTTATAACAGCATGTGTTGCCATCTCAATTGTTTGAATCATGCTTCCATGTTTTCCGATAAGGCGTGGAACTTTGCTTGGCGAAATTTTTATCAGTGTACCAGATTCAATTTTCCCAAGTTCTCTATCTGCAATTGTAATTAATGGATCCCTTGTTCTATCAAAATTTACAATTCTTGCTACAATTAAATCGCCTTTAGCTAATTTCGAGGTTAGCTCATCTGCATGTGCAGAAAAGTCTCTTCCAAAAACATCTGCTGCAGGAAGAATTCCCACATAGCATGAATTTATGTCAACTTCCCATGAGAGTGATGTGTGTGAGATTACTTTGCCAATTACCAAATCACTGCTTTTTGGAATATACATTCCTGTTAATGGGATAACTCTAACGCTGTCGTCACTTATTTCAGAAATTCCTATGACGGTAGCTATAATGCGGTTACCATCCAAGGTAACATTTTGATCTGGTCTGTAAGGGCCTGTTGTTATTACATCGCCAGGTATAACATATCTTTTTTTATCATCTTGCATTATCTCGCAACCTCAACTGAAGCAGTACCTTTAGTTATAGAACCTAATCTGTCAATCACATTCGGTCTTGCCGCGGCAGGTATTTCTAGTATTGCTTTTAAGGATCCATTACTTTGCCATTCTTCTTTTTTTAAATTACCTGTTGATTTTAAAACAGAATAAGATTGTGCAGCATATTGTGCAGGGACGGTAATTTCCAAAGTTATATTTTCTGACTTTAATGGAATTATTGTTCGCAGTTTTTCAACAATGTCTTTTGTCTGCTCTTCAGTATTTTTGTGTGGATCAATTGAGACTCTAGCATCATCTAGTGCTTGCTCTATTCGAAGTGGAGGATGTGGTAGATGTGAGCGCGGATCAACATATGTTTTAGCAATAAATTCAACTATCTGTTTTCTTTTTTCTAAAATCATCTTGCGGCGTTGATCAGTTGTTAGGTTTAGATCACCTTTTTGAAGAATTCTCTCTATGATTGCAGTTGCGTCTTGTGTTTTGAATGCCTTTAGCAGTTTTTCTGTTGAGGCACGTGTACCTTTACTTGAATCAGAGTAAATTTCATCTGAAACTAGAACCGACGATATGTCCTTTCTTTTTCCAAGTTTGTATTCTAAGGCAGGATCAGGCTTGACTAAAATCTCAAACTTTTCTCCTTCAAACGCATACCTGACAACGGTTACCTTATCTGTCATAACTAGTCAGGATAGGTAAGAAACTTTTGTATTTATTTATGCGTTATATCTCGAGTTCTGTTTTGGACTCGGGGTTTTGAGTAAATGAGTTCTCGTTGTTCAAAATCGGGGTTTGATTAACAAATATCTTAATCTGAGGAGCGTCGACAAAGTTTGAACCCAAGAGCAATAATCCCAAAACCGATAAACATCACTATATCTCGCTAGATTTTTATTTGGACTTTGGAACTTTTCATGAATATTGTATTCTTTAGAAGTGTTGAGTCAAGATAAGCAACGAATATCTGTCAAGCTGAAAAACATACAATTACAGTACGCAAATGCATTAAGGCGAATTTGCTTAAATGGAGTACCTGTATTTGCGATTGATACAGTAGACATTATCGAAAATTCTTCTGTGCTAGCAGATGAGGGAATTGCTCATAGACTAGGCATGATTCCACTAAAGACAGATCTTTTAAGATTTGTAGAGCCATCAAAGTGTGAGTGTCATAGCGAAACAGGTTGTTCAAATTGTAGAGTAATGTTAATGATTGATTCTGGTGACACAGACACAACAAGGACGGTAATGTCAAGTGAGATTACTTCAGAAGATGATACTGTAAAACCAGTGTCTGATAAGATACCAATAGTTCAGGTTGCTCCAGGTCAGCGAATCAAAATTGAAGCTTATGCAAGATTGGGTCGCGGAATCGAACATGCAAGATGGAACGTATCAAACATATCTACACTTACTCCAACTGAAAAAGAAGATGAACATGTTTTAACAGTTGAAACTACTGGAGCATTGTCTCCAGAACATATACTTGTTGAGGGGATAAGCGAATTATCAAAGCGTCTTGAAGATTTCAGGATACTTTTAGCCAAACTCAAATAAGCATAACATATTATATTTGGGTTTAAAAAAGCCATTATCCAAATGACTAATCCAATAGTTCTACATATGGCAAGAGATCTTAAACATGCATCAACAAAAAACGATGCGCCTATTTGGTCAAAGATGGCTGAGCTTGCTTTGAAGCCTTCATCTATACGTCGTACAATTAATGTAAATAAGATTAACGAGTTTACAAAAGAAGGCGATGTGGTATTTCATCCCGGCAAAGTCCTTGGCATGGGAATCATTTCCCACAAAATAACCGTGTCTTCGTTTTCAATATCAAATACTGCAGCAAAAAAAATTGCAGAAGCTGGTGGCAAAATTATCAGCTATAAAGAAATTATTGAAAAATTTCCTACAGGAAAGGGAGTGAAAATACTTGGCTAAACAAGAAAAAGAGAACCAGCAAAAAGGTAGTAAAACCATTGTAGTTGATGGCACAAATCTCATTGCAGGAAGGCTTAGCTCGCATGTTGCAAAATTGTTACTTGATGGCAACAGAGTATCTATTGTAAATTGTGAAAACATTATGATTAGTGGCAGTAAGCAAAACATCAAGGAGGAATACAAAAAGTTTCTAGAGATTTCAAGCATCATAAATCCAAAGTTTGGCCCCTTTCATCCGCGAAGGCCAGACACCATAATCAGTAAAATGGTAAGAGGAATGCTTCCGCGTAAAAAATCAAGTGGAATATCTGCATTCAAGCGCCTTCGTGCACATATTGGCGTTCCAGGGGAGCTAAAAGGGCGCGACAAGATTCAGTTTGATGATGCAAAAATAAGAAAGTCTGTATCAAATTATACTACGATGACAGAGCTTGGACAAAATGTTGGGTGGAATAGATGACTACAAAAACCGAAATTTACTTTGCTACAAGAAAAACTGCAAAAGCACATGTGTTCATTGCCAAAGGAACCGGAAAGGTCAGAGTCAACAACGTACCTGTAGAGATGGTTCAGCAAGAGACAGCAAGAGAGGTTATTTTATCTCCACTTGAGGTTTCTGGCGATATTAGAAACAAGGTAGATATTTCTGTTAGAGTCAAAGGCGGAGGTTTTATGGGGCAATCTAGTGCGGCAGCTACAGCAATAGCTAGGGCACTCATAGGTTTTACAAAATCAAGAAAAGAACCAAAGGATCATCCACTCTCAAAGTCTGTAAGAGAAGATATTAAAAAAAGAATTAATGCATTTGACAAGCATCTCATAAGTGGCGATGCAAGAAGAAAAGAACCAAAGAAATTTGGTGGACCTGGGGCAAGAAGAAGAAAGCAAAAATCATACCGTTAGAACGTGAAAGCGGTAATTTTAGCAGGTGGCAAAGGTACAAGGGGAAAGCCCTACACGGATTTTTTTCCAAAGGCCATGATTCCAATAAATGGAAAGCCCCTGATTCACTATATCATAGATTACATAGGTTCATTCAAGTTCATAGATGAAATTCTCATAGTTTCTGATTTTAAGGGCCTTGGGGGACAAATACAAAACTATCTTGAAAATATCGTGTTTAGAAAAAAGATCACTTTTGTTCAAGACTCTCAAAGCGGAACTGCGGGAGATCTCATCCATGTTTCAAAAAAACTAAGAGGGACAAGTGAGTTTGTGCTATGGTTTGTAGATAACCTCTGTGCCGTTGATCTTAAAAAAATGCTTCAAAAGTTCAAAGAAAAAAAGAGCCTTGTTTGTATTGCAACAAGAAATACACGCAAAGAAGAGACAGGTTTTGCGATAGTAAAAGATGGAATCATAAAAGAATTCAAGGAAAAGCCTATAATCAATCTGCAAATGTCAGAGTGTCTTGGCATTTACATTTTAGATGTAAAGGTATTAGGTAAGATAAGAACCAACAAAACCAATAATCTATCTTATGATGTGCTTCAAAAATTATCAAAAAATGGAAAAATCAGTTCCTTTGATGTTGGCAAAAAATACTGGTTTGATATAGAATCACCAGTTATAGTAGAACGTAATGAATCTTTTGTCAAGCAAATCATAAAAGAGATGGGATCGTAGCTCGTCTCTCGTAATCAGAAATTTTATCTTCATATTCTAGTGTCATTGCTATATCGTCCAGTCCTTTTAGAAGGATCTGTTTTCTATGATCATCAATTTCAAATGAAATTGTTGTTGCCGGTGTTTTAATTTTTTGAGCTTCTAGATCCACCTCAATTTCAGTACTTGTTTGAAATAAACTGTCTACAGTTTTTGAATCAAGTTTTATTGGTAAAAAACCATTTTTGAAACAGTTGCTATAAAAAATATCAGCAAACGATGGAGCGATAATTACAAAAAATCCATAGTCTTTTAGTGCCCATACTGCATGCTCCCTTGATGAACCGCAACCAAAGTTATCTCTTGTAATCAAAATTTTAGAGTTTTTGTATTTCGGATCATTTAAGATAAAACTTGGAATCGGATTCCCATTGCTATCAAATCTCCAGTTATAGAATAGAAATTTCCCAAAGCCAGTTTTATGAATTAATTTCAGGAATTGTTTTGGAACAATCTGATCTGTATCTACATTTACCTTGTCAAATGGTGTGATAATGCTCTTGATTTTTTTAAAAGGTGCCATTAGTTCAAATCCATCTCGCGAACATCAACAAAGTGTCCTTTTATTGCAGCAGCTGCTGCCATAACTGGGCTTACTAGATGAGTACGGCCACCTGTACCTTGTCTTCCCTCAAAGTTTCTATTAGATGTGCTTGCACATCGTTCACCTGGCGCAAGAATGTCAGGATTCATGCCAAGACACATGCTACAGCCTGATTCTCGCCACTCAAAGTTTGCGTCTTTGAAAATTTTATCAAGACCCATTTCTTCGGCTTGCTTTTTTACCATCTGCGAGCCTGGCACTACCATTGCACGAACCTTTGAGTATACCTTTTTTCCTTTTATGACCTTTGAGGCTTCGATTAGATCTTCGATTCGTGAATTTGTGCAAGATCCAATAAAGACGCGGTCAATTTCAATCTCAGTCATTTTGGTGCCAGCTTTTAGGCTCATGTATTGCAATGCCTTTTCAGCTGCTTTTCTTTGATCCTCGTTTCCTTTGGCATACTCTTCAGGAAACGGTACAGATTCTGTAACATCACATACCATAGCAGGATTTGTTCCCCAGCTTACTTGTGGTGCAATGTTACTTACATCAATTGTAAAGCTCTTTGCAAAAGAAGCGTTTGGATCAGGGTGAAGTGTTTCTTGCCACCGGTTTACCAAAGAATCATAGTTTTTTGGAGTAAATTTTCGTCCTCTAAGATAATCAAATGTTTTTTCATCAGGTGCCACAAGTCCTGCCCTTGCCCCTGCCTCAATTGACATGTTACAGATTGTCATTCTTTGCTCCATGGTTAAATCAGAAATAGCTTCGCCACGATATTCAATTACAGTACCAGTACCACCACTGGTACCAATGCGCCTGATTATTGAAAGTATGATGTCTTTTGCAGTAATAGCGTGTTGGTTTTTTCTTTTTCCAACTACCTTAATTTCAAATGGTTTTGGCTTTTCCATCCGTATTGTTTGTGTTGCTAAAACATGTTCCACCTCGCTTGTTCCTATTCCAAAGGCAAGTGCACCAAATGCACCATGGGTTGATGTATGGCTATCCCCGCATACTATTGTCGTGCCTGGTAGTGTTATTCCAAGTTGAGGCCCAATAACATGTACTATTCCTTGATATGGGCTCTTGATGTCAAATAGCTGTATTCCAAAATCCTGGCAATTTTTTTCCAGAGTTTTTATTTGAATCTCAGATATTTGATCCACTATTGGCAATGAGCGGTCGCTTGTTGGAACGTTATGATCCATTGTAGCAATTGTAAGATCGGGTCGTCTTACTCTCCTTTTGTTTAGTCGAAGGTCTTCAAATGCTTGAGGCGAGGTAACTTCGTGAACTAGATGACGATCAATGTAGAGTATTGATGGACCGTCATCACTTTCCACTACAACGTGAGAATCCCAGATCTTTTCAAACAGTGTTTGTGGCATTTTAGATTACGGTTTGTATTTGAACAATCCGCCAGCTGTAATGATTTTTCCAATTAATTCAGAGAATGGTTTCATCTTGTATTCCTTGTTTTTTGTCAAATTCCTTATTGTGTTTTTTTCAATGTTTATTTCAAGTTGGTCCCCATTTGAGATGCTTTTGTATGCATCTTCATCAATTTCAATTGGTAAGAGAAACGCGCCGTCAACGGCATTTCTATAAAAAATTCTTGCAAATGAAAGTGCCAAGATTGCCTTGATTCCAGAGCAGGATAATGCAATTGGCGCATGTTCCCTTGATGAACCACAACCAAAGTTTCTTCCTGCTACGATAAAGTCTCCGTCCTTTACTTTAGAATGAAAATCTGGATCAAGTCCTTCCATTGCATGTTTTGCAAGCTCATCATAATCATGGAGCTTAAGATATGTGCCTGGAAGGATTACATCGGTATCAATGTTGTCTTTGTCATATTTTATTGCGTTTCCTTTCAATTCAAATCCCTCGGATCCGTGATTTTTCCTGTTACTGCAGATGCAGCTACAACTAGCGGAGATGCAAGATATGTTTTTGATTCAACATGCCCCATTCTTCCAGGAAAATTTCTATTTGTAGTACTGACACATACTTCATCTTTTGCCAATACCCCCATATGAGCACCACAGCATGCCCCACAAGTTGGCGGCCCTATAGTTACGCCAGCATCAAGAAATATGCTCACAAGTCCCTCATCCAATGCTTTTTTGTAGATAGAGATTGCGGCTGGCAAAATTTCTGTTCTGATTTTTACTTTTCTTCCTTTGAGTATTTTTGCAACTGCGCGTAAATCTTCAAGCTTTGCGCCAGTACATGAGCCAATGTATGCCTTATCAAGTTCGATTGATGATACATCTCTTGCAGCAGCAACATTTTCTGGCGAATATGGTTTTGCAACTAGTGGTTCCAATTCAGATGCTTCATACTCAAAAGTCTTGGCATATTCATTACCAGTATCATCATATACTGGAGTAAAGTTTTTTGCGCCACGATCTCCAAGATAATCAAAAATTTTTTGATCAGGTGAAATTATTCCATTTTTTGCTCCAGCTTCGGTAGTCATATTTGTTAGTGTAAGACGTTCTTCTACTGACATTTCATTGATTCCGCTACCACCAAACTGCATTGCCCTATATGCACAACCATCTGTACCAATATCACCAATTATACGTAAAATGAAATCCTTTGCCATCACATGTTCTGAAAGTTTGCCATTGAGCTTAAAGTAATAAGTTTCAGGAACTTTGAACCAGATTTTGCCATTCAATAAAACATATGCCATATCTGTATGTCCCAGTCCACATGTAAATGCGCCTAATGCACCTGTAGTGTTTGTGTGTGAATCACCACCAACATAGACTTCACCTGGCAATACCATTGCCTCTTCATGAGACAATGTGTGACATATGCCGTACTGGCCCATACCATACTTGAAATGTTTTTCAATTCCATACTTTTTTGTAAATTTTGATAATTTGACAATGTTTTCTGCAGAAATCTGATCTGCTGAAGGAACAAAATGATCCTCTGCAACCCAAATCTTTGATGGATCCCAGAGTTTATCTACAGAAATTCCTTGTTTTTCTAATTTTTCAAATACCTTTATGACTCCTGGTCCTGAAACGTCGTGTACCATCGCCTTATCGACGTTTGCAAATACAACATCATCTGGCGAAACACTGTTCTTACCTGATGCGCGTGCAAGTATTTTTTCAGTAATATTCATGTACGCAAAAGCTTGTTTTACGGATTAAAAGCTTTTCAGAAGGATAAAAAACAAGAATGATTTTAGCAAGAATATGTCCTTAATGGTACTTCCAATAAAGGCAAGAAAAGAAGAGGGAAGATTTGATCTTTTTGATACCATTCTAAGATGTGTGGATGAGAGTAAAATTACTCTTGAAAATGGCGATATTGTGGTAATTTCAAGCAAATACATCTCAAATTCACAAGGAAGGCTAGTTGACTCTCAAAATATTACAGTTTCAAAAAAGGCAGTATCCCTTGCAAAAAAATTTCACATGGAATCAAAAATAGTAGAGATAATTCTAAGAGAGTCTGATATTATTTTTGGGGGAGTTGCCGGCTTTGTTATCACATCTGCTGACAATATTTTAGCCCCAAATGCAGGAATCGACAAGTCAAATGTTAAAAAAGGAAAAGTGGTTCTTTATCCAAATGAGCCTTATTTAATTGCAGAACAGCTAAGACGAAAGTTTTTTCTAAAATCTTCTGTCCATATTGGCGTCATAATTATTGATAGCAGGTTAATGCCATCACGTGTTGGCACTACTGGAATAGCTATTGCATGTGCAGGTATTGAACCGGTTAGTGATCGAAGAGCTGAAAAAGATCTAGATGGAAATCCGTTAAAGGTTACATTTCAAGCAGTTGCAGACAACTTGGCATCTATTGCAAATCACAAAATGGGAGAGGGTTCAGAGTCGCAGCCTTTTGCAATAATTAAAAATTCTGGCGCAAAAATAACGGATAGAAAAATAAGTAAAAATGAAATGGCAATATCACATGATCAGTGTGTTTACATTCGAGGCCTAACAAAATCCAAGTGAATTAAGATCAGCAAAAATTCTTTGACATTGATTTGTTTAGTTTAAGGCAAAGCTGATTTAAATATCGGTCCCTTTGAGGCCAAACTAATGGTTGAATATCTAACAAGATATCCAAAAACAATATCATTTCTTGATGGCATTAAAGGGAAAATTCACTTTGATGGTAAAAGTGGTGTTGAGCAACTTACAGTAGTGGTAAAAAAGAATGTAGATGAGTTATTGAGGATTTTTTCAACCGAGGGATTTACCAAGGTCAAATTTGAACACAAGATGCCTTTTCAGATAGGCAATGGTCTTTCTCTAAAGCTAAAAAAACCATGGGAGATGCATGTCAGGCTACTTGACATGAAAAAAGGCTTTGTTGCAATACAAGCAGAAGTTGAAGTTTCAAGAGACTATCTACAACATCTCTTTTCGCAACGTACTCCTGTGATATATGAAATAGAGTCGCTTTTAAGAAAACACCAAATTGACTATAAAATTTGGAATAATAAATTCAAAAAATATGTTCATACAGTCTTTGATAATTACAAAATCAAACTAGCAACTCCAAACATACCTGTTTTTGCGTGGAAACCGATGGTTTTTGTGATAGGAACTGTCGGAGTGTTTTATCTGTGGAAATATCTTAACACGATTTAAAACAAAAAATTATCAAGTCAATTAGAAGCTTTAATTAGAATTTTCTAGTTTCTGATATGATGAGTGAAGAGCCGGTAGCTCAGCTAAACTATTACGGGATTTCTCCCTGGGAGATAGAAGTAGTGTATGGAATATTCAATGGAAGATTTCAGGTAAAACAAACAGAGCTTGAGAGTTTTGATTCTGATTTTGTCAGTGTGTTAAACATTGACATTCCAGTTGCATTTAATGATGAATTTTTCAAGTGGTTTGAGTTTAGAAGATGGGATAAGGTAAAAGCAATACTAAAAGAGATGAAAAGAAGAAGGGGGCAAAAAAATGCGTTGAAAATTGATCTAAGTTTTTCAAGCATGCCAAAAATTAGATTCATAGCAGATTCAGATGATCGTGACTGGTTCAATAATTCAATAGAAAAGATCGACTTTGTTTTAGAACTGATTCCATACCATCTAGATCCAGCAAAATTACCTATCGATGTTACAGAGATAATTTACAAGTTTGATGCAAATGCTGCTAGATGGAGATTAAACACGGCATTTGTAAATAATAAAAAATTTGTCTTTACAGGTAGTGATTGGAAATTAATTATTTGAGATCTTTTTCCAATGGCTCAACCAATGAATGAAGTTCTTTGTATTTTGTTTCTAAAAATTCTAGAGATTCTTTGAGTTTTTTTGCTTTCCCATACTTGTATCTTATAAGCTCACGATAATGCCAAAAATTTTTTCCATTTTCTACTGCAATGGTTGTAAAATAGTCAGGGCCTTTTATGTTGTCAGGTATTTTTATGTTGTATGGAAAAAGTATATCAACAATAAACCATTCATCGCCGTCAGGATAATCACAACCAGTTTCAACATCAAAAAACACATGTAAAAGACGAGACTGCATTAGGCCATCGTCTTGTATTGTAGGATGTTTGACATTTGATTTTTTAAAATCAAGATTTAACAGCTCTGGCTCAAAATATCCCTTTATGATGGATTTACGAAAAATCTTGTTTACTTCTGCAATATTCAATTATAACGCTAGTATTCGAGCTAGCTGCTAATAATTCATATGCTATTTTGACAGATTCAGCGTCTTTAGACTTGCAATGAATCCAATAATTTTGATATGTCAGTGGTGGGTTTTCCATTAGAAGATATTTTCTGTGTTGCAGGAGGATTCTCAAGATAGTTTGGTATCTTGTCTGTTAGTCTTCCTCCGTATTCTGTGATTATTTCATTTTTGTAAAAAATACCAAGAGGAATCTTGTCGCCCCACTCTAGTGACTTGATTAATGCCTGGCTTAGCTTTTCGTTTAGCTCTGCTTCTTCACTATAATGAACCACTGGATCATAGCCTGTATCTTCAAGCTTGTACAATCTAGCGTGAGTTTTTGTGGCAGTATCATCTGTTGGTTCAGTTCCTGCATACCAATCTCTTGTGTTAATATCATTATATGTTGGGCAGGGTTGAAGAACATCTAAAAATGCAAGACCCTTGTGATTGATTGCCGCAATTATTAGATCTTTTAGATGTCGTACATCATACGAGTATCCTCTTGCAACAAATGTAAAACCGCTTGCTACTGCCAATCCAATTGGATTTACGTTATAGTTTGTGTTTGGTGTTGGTAGCGATTTTGTTTTTTCACCTAACCTCAAAGTAGGTGATGCTTGTCCTTTAGTCAGTCCATAGACTCCATTATTGAAAATTATGTATGTCAGATCTACATTTCGCCGTCCTGCTGCAACAAAATGTCCTACTCCAATTCCTAACCCGTCGCCATCCCCTCCTGCAGCTACTATAGTCATCTCAGGATTTGCGATCTTTGCACCTTGTGCAAATGTCAAGACGCGTCCATGCAAGGTGTGAATTCCATATGTGTTGATAAAGTGCGATGTTTTTCCAGAACAGCCTATTCCAGAAAATATAGCAACCTTGTGTCTTGGAATATTCATTTCTGCAAGCGCCATCTGGATTGCGTTTACTATACCAAAATCGCCACAGTTATGCAAAATTGCATTTTCACTTACATAGGAATTGACATCATCTACCTCTAGGTTGTAGACAGGTCCATCATAATCAAAACTTTCAATTTTTCTTACTGGAATCAGAACATAATCAGGTAGAACAATTGAAGATGGAGGTTTTCCGATGTGATTTTTTGATGAAACCGTTTTATCAATTATCTTGCATAGTACTGCAAAATCTCTATCATTTACAATCTGAATAGAATATGACTCTTTGTGGATTCCTTTTGCCTTGTTAACAGAAATTGTTGGTACTATTCCTTGTCGTAATAATAGAGTTTTTAGTTGTTCACATAAAATCTTGGATATTGTTTTGAAATTACCACGTAATTGTTCTGTACTTATCCAACCGTCTCCACGCCACAACCCTTTGATCAGTTCTGTTTGTTTTTGTGAAGGAAGAAGCATCGCAAAGTGAGGTAGTTTTTTGTTGTATGATTTATGACCAAACCACTGTAAAAATAGCCTTGCAAGCGGAGCTGAATAGAATGTTATCGTAGTTGCGTTTCTTTTGGTACTTTTTGTTCCATTAAGACCAAATGTTTGTGCCATGATGTTGTTTACATCATCTAAAAATTCAACCTCTTTTGAGTTGAAGGTAAAGCTGATCTCACGTCCATGCACGTGACCTTCTGCTATGTAGTATCCCATTAGTCTCAGTACATTATTGTTTAGTGGAATTTTGTTTGGCAGTGGTTTGCTTATGGTGTCTTTTTTCTTTAATTGGTAATCAACTTCAACAAATTCTCTGTCAACTTGTTCTTTTTGAATCGGATACACAAGATAGTCTCTAGTTTTAATTTCATCTGCACGTGTCCAAACTGCATCAAATTTTTTGTTGTGTAGTTTTTGATGTTTTCTTTTTACTATCAAAACTGGATGCTCTTCTGTAAGATATGTTACTCCAAAGCACTTTGTAACAAGCTTGAATAACTTTCCTCTGTGAATGTGTGTTATGACTTCACTTATCTTATGATAAAGACCATCTCTTCCAAGAACTCGTTCACCTACGACAACTTGTTGTATTTGTTTTACTGATGGATTACAATGGATCATAGTGTCAGGAAGTACACAGCCTGGACACCAGTCATTGTGAACATCTGTCTTGTAATCTGAAAGTTTAAGCACCATGTGTCAAGATCACCTTTTTTTGTTCTTTGTTTGTTAGAATTTTTTTTATTGAATCATATATTTCGGTACAAGTAATAACTCGTCCAGTATATTTCAAAATATAATGATCAATTTCTCTTCCCAAATTCTGTTTTAATAACATTCCAAGCTGGCCTGTTGCATTGGCTTCAATATCTATTATGACTTTGACATTTTTCAAAAATGATTTAACAAGTTCTGTTGGGAATGGATGAAGTAACTTTATCTGAAGAAATCCAACGTTGATGTTTTCTTTTTTTAGCATCTCCAAGGCATCAAGAATTGGTCCTTTGGTAGAACCCCAACTTACAATTGTATATTCTGCTGTACCATTAGATACTACCTGATCGTCTTTTGTGATGTCTTTGAGAATTTGTGAAAATCTAGAGAGTCTTTTATCCATCATCTGTACACGCACTATAGGATCCTCTGTTATGTGACCATACTCGTCTCTTTCATCGCCTGTATTCCAAAAGATTCCATTTTCTAATCCAAGTTTTGAGCGTGGTGAGATGCCGTCTTCTGAAGGGGCAAATCTTTTGTAATCATTTGTGTCTATTTTATCAAGCAACTTACCGCGTTCAATCTTGATCTTTGTAGGGTCTAGTCTCTTACATGTAACAACAGAGCTTGCAAGAAACTTGTCCATCATATGTATAATTGGTACTTGATAAGTTTCTGCAAAGTTGAAACATTTACCTGTATCATAGAAACTTTCCTCAATATCTCCTGATGCATATACTATTCTTGGAAATTCACCATGTCCTGCATGTATTGTAAAGAGTAAATCATCTTGTCCATGTCGCGTTGGAAGACCTGTGGATGGTCCACTTCTTTGAAACAAGGTAATTACGATAGGCACTTCATTTATCCCAGCCCACCCTAATGCTTCTGCCATCAAAGAAAATCCAGGACCAGATGTACTTGTAGAGGAACGTGTACCCGTTAATGCCCCTCCTATTGTCATTCCTATAGCTGATATTTCATCCTCAGTTTGGATAACAACCGTAGAGCCAGGTCTATCTTCGTTTATTTCTAAAATTTCATGTGACTCCAAAAACACACTTTCGTCTGATGCTGGCGTAATTGGATAGTAGGCTTGAAATCTACATCCACATACCATTTTTCCCAATGCAGTTCCTTGATGACCTTGGACTAGGATGGTATCAGGTTCTTTTGTAATTTCAGGAAGTGAATGTTTGAAGTTAGGAAATT
>JBBDOC010000057.1:0-16501 GCA_040877295.1 Nitrosopumilaceae archaeon | reverse complement strand
TTATTGATATGATCGCAACTGCTAGAATCATGACTGCGATTGTGCCAAATTCTGGGACAACAAAGGTACCAATTATCTCAATTTCTTCTGTTCCAGCTGGGAACATTATTGACAGTGATCTAGTGCTCGAGCTTGAAGTCTCATCAAAATTAGCTTCTTCCCCATTGACTAGAACGAAAAACTGATCATCAGTTCCACCCATTTTTGCATCAATGATCGATCTTGGAAGATCTAGTGTGATCATGCCTCCATCATTATCTGCATCCAGTTGTATGACAAGTGAAGTCGTACCAGTACTTAGTCTTGCACCAGTTACCATTGCACCAGAAATGCCATATGGTATACACTGGCCGCTAGCGCTAAGCTCATTTGCATTACAAGTTGTTTCTTGAGTGGCACCTAGCATCTCGCCTGTAAGCTCAACAATGACTTTGTTGTTTACTTCTTGTGTACCATAAGTTGCCTTGATAACATAAGGACCATTTAGTTTCCATAACAGGCCTGATGTGTTAAATGTTGTCTGAAATGTTCCATCGCTGTTGACTTTGAGTTGATCAACAGTAACCACATTGTTTAATGGGTTTGTCACTCTTATGGTAATATCAACACCTGGTCTGATATTTGCAACCTTTCCTTGCACTGCTATCATTGAATTATGATCATAGCTTGACATGTCTGTCCAAATTGATACCGGTGTATCAACAGCAGCAAATACTGGATACGCAGATAACATTCCTATAGAAGCTAGTGCCGCAAGAAGATATGTCATATGGTTGTTCATCTTGTTTGCGAATTAACAGCATGACTATTTATGTATTATTTAAAATGAAAAAAATAGATGATTTTTAGTACTTTGGTAACACGTTCAGTCTAGATCTTGCAGATACTGCAATTATTGATATGATCGCAACTGCTAGAATCATGACTGCGATTGTGCCAAATTCTGGAATAATTGCACCATTTGCTATTTCAACTTGTGCTGAAGCAGTATAGCCTGAGAGAGCTACTTGTTGAGCGGTTATTGTGTAGAATCCATCTTGCTTCCACAACGCACTGTTTGTCTGTATCTTTGTCATATAGTCACCACTTGCATTTGGTGTTACTTGATCAACAGTCACAATGTTTCCATTTGGAGCTTTTACAACTATTGATACAGCAGTACTGATACGATCTGTATGTCCATTAATTGTGATTGTAGTAGCTCCTAGCGGTGCGTCAACTTTCATTGTCAAACCGCGAAGAGGTGTTGGAGAAACTCCACCTGTTAAAAGACTATCAAGTGATGATTGCGAAACAGAAGTTTCTGTAGTTGCGCCACCCACTACTTCAACTTGCACCGATAATGTATACATCAATGCTGTACTTTGCTGAGCTGTGATTTTATACAATCCATCTTGCTTCCACAACGCACTGTTTGTCTGTATCTTTGTCATATAGTCGCCATTTGAATTTGGTGTTACTTGATCAACAGTCACAATGTTTCCATTTGGAGATGTTACTACAATTGAAACCTCATTACTTGGATTGGCAGTATGGCCACCTATTGAGATGGTCTTAGAACCTGCACTTGCAGTTGCCATCAGTGTCATTCCCTGTTCTGCTGCAAACACTTGTTGCAAGAAAATTGGTGATAGTATAACAAGTAATGTTAACAAAACCACAGTTATTGATCCTTTATGGGGCCTCATCTTGTTTGCGAATTAACAGCATGACTATTTATGTATTATTTAAAATGAAAAAAGTAGATATGATTTTTAGTACTTTGGTAACATATTCAGTCTAGATCTTGCAGACACTGCAATTATTGATATGATCGCAACTGCTAGAATCAAGGCCGCAATAGTGCCAAATTCTGGGACAACAAAGGTACCAATTATCTCAATTTCTTCGGCTCCTTCCTCAAATACTATTGCAAGTGTTCTATCTGTATCAGTCTTTGTTTCATCAAAGTCTCTTTCCTCGCCGTCGACTAGTACAAAGAACAAGTCATCTCCACCGTCTGGTAATAGAGCGTCAATTAATGCTCGTGGTAGGGTTATCGTTAATTGGCCATCGTTTGTCGCCTCGATTGCAATTATCAATGAATTTGCGGCAACATCTGGTGTTATACTGAGTACCTTTCCTCCAGTAATCGTGTAACTTAGAAGAAAGTCCGTACCATCTACGCCTATTGTTGTAGAAGGTTTACCGCCGCTTGAACCTCCGAACTCAAATGTTGTTGTAGCCGTAGATGTGTTTTCAGATGTTAATCCATAAGATGCCTCTATTGTATATGTCCCAGCAGCCTTCCAAAGATTGCCACCAGCTGCTATCTCTACACTGAATGTTTTGTCAGAACCAATATCAATTTGGTCAATCCTTACAATGTTTCCATTTGGTGCAATTACTCTTAGAGATACTGGAATAGATAGTAACTCCCTAACTTGTCCTGAAACCATCACCACTTCACCGTCTGAGTAGGATTCCTTGTCAGTGGAGACCGTGATGTCTGCACTTTGTGCAAAAGCTGGTATTGCCCCTATACTTGCAACTAAAATTGCAAACAAGGATAATACCTTCAGATTACTCATCGTGAATATCGGAACAATTTGTACTATTTAAGTTTGTGATAAATAATCTTGACTAAAAACAAAAAACACTGGCAACCACCAAATTAGATATATATTAACCTCTCGGTGACCTCACCAATAGTTTGTGTAATCTATCTATTGGTTACAGCTGATGTTATTCATGGGAGAATCTAGCAAATGACCACAAAAAAAAATCCAGTTCTAGTACCTGATCACACATATGTTCCAAAACATGAAATCATGACAAAAAAAGAGGCAGAAGAAGTCTTAACGAAATTCAATTGCAAACCAACCGAACTTCCATTAATTTTTGTAAATGATCCTGCGATTATGGGGCTTGGTGTAAAACCTGGTGATGTGATCAAAATAACAAGAAACAGTGCCACAGCAGGTGAAGGTCTGTACTATAGATACGTGGTGGAAGTATAACTTGACAGATTCATCAAACAAACGTTGGCCAATAATACACGATATTCTAAAAAGAGAGGGGATTGCCAGACAACATTTGAATTCCTTTGATGAGTTTTTAGAACGCGGACTGCAAAGTATTATCAATGAAGTAGGCCAAATCGAGATAGAAAACGCAGAATATCCATATAAAATTCAGCTTGGCAAGGTAAAACTTCAACAACCAAGAATGATGGAACTTGATGGCTCAATAACCCACATTACTCCTGCAGAAGCAAGATTACGAAATGTTTCATACTCTGCACCAGTCATGATGGAGGCAAGCGTTGTTGAAGATGGAAAAATTTTGGAATCTCGTTTTGTTCACATTGGTGATATTCCAGTAATGGTAAGATCAAATGCCTGTATATTACATAATTTTTCAACTCAAAAACTAATAGAGCATGGTGAGGATCCAAACGATCCAGGCGGTTATTTTATAATAAATGGTTCAGAAAGAGTCATTGTCGGACTGGAAGATCTTTCATACAACAAAATAATTGTAGATAAAGAACTAGTGGGGGGAAATGCTGTTTTCAAAGCCAAAGTCTATTCATCTATTGTAGGCTATCGTGCAAAGCTAGAGTTAATGCTGAAAAATGATGGGCTAATTGTTGCAAGAATACCTGGCTCTCCTGTTGACATTCCGGTTGTAACATTAATGCGAGCTCTTGGTTTAGAGTCAGACAAGGACATTGCAGCTACAGTTTCACTTGTAGATGAGCTCCAAGATGAGCTTGAAGCATCATTTGAAAAAGCTGGTGATGTTCCAACTTCAAAAGACGCCATAGTCTATATCAGTAAAAGAATCGCACCTGGAATGTTAGAAGAATTTCAAATTAAACGTGCAGAGACTTTGCTAGATTGGGGCCTCTTACCACATTTAGGAAAACATACAGAAAATAGAAAAGAAAAGGCCCAATTTCTTGGCGAAGCTGCATGCAAACTTTTAGAATTAAAACTTGGATGGCTTTCCCCAGACGATAAAGACCACTATGGCAACAAAGTCATAAAATTTGCAGGCCAGATGCTTGCAGATTTGTTTAGAACTGCCTTTAGGAATTTGGTTAGAGACATGAAGTACCAGTTGGAAAGATCCGGACAGAAAAGAGGAATAAATGCAGTTGCTGCAGCAATTCGACCAGGAATAGTAACTGACAAGCTTAACAATGCCATAGCCACTGGAAACTGGGGAAGAGGAAGAGTAGGTGTTACCCAACTCTTGGATAGAACAAACTATCTTTCTACTATTAGCCATCTAAGAAGAATACAATCTCCTTTGAGTAGAACACAACCTAACTTTGAGGCAAGAGACCTGCATGCAACCCACTTTGGGCGAATCTGTCCAAGTGAAACCCCTGAGGGTTCTAACTGTGGACTGGTAAAAAATCTTGCATTATCTGCAATAATTTCAGTTAATGTACCATCCGAAGAAATTGTCGAAAAGCTATACGATCTTGGAACAGTTCACTTTTCAGATGTTAAAGATGATCTACGAAAAGAAGGTACAAGAGTTTTTGTTGATGGAAAACTAATTGGATATTACAGAGACGGAGACAAACTATCTGAATCATTACGAGATCTGCGAAGATCCTCAAAAATCCATCCACATGTTGGAATATCATTTCACAAATCTCCAATAGATGGTTCAACAAAACGCCTATACGTCAACTGTAATGCAGGAAGAGTACTGCGTCCTCTTGTAATTACAAAAGACAACAAACCCCTTTTGACTCAGGATCTTATAGAGAAAGTTTCAAAAAAATTGCTTTCCTGGAATGATCTTTTGCGAATGGGAATAATTGAGCTCATAGATGCAAATGAAGAAGAAAACTGTTACATTGCATTTGATGAAAAAGATGCAAAGAAACATACACACCTAGAAATATTTCCATCTGCAATTTTGGGAGCAGGCGCATCAATCATTCCATATCCTGAACATAACCAATCGCCAAGAAATACATACGAAGCAGCAATGGCAAAACAGAGTTTAGGATTTTCTACTCCAATGATGAACACTAGTACTTATGTCAGACAACATCTCATGCTTTATCCACAAACACCAATTGTTACTACCAAGGCCATGAGTCTACTTGGTTTAGAAGATAGGCCCGCAGGACAGAACTGCGTTGTAGCGGTTTTGCCTTTTGATGGATACAACATTGAAGATGCAATTGTCTTAAGCAAGGCATCAGTTGATCGAGGGTTAGGACGCACATTCTTCTATAGGATTTACGACGCAGAGGCCAAACAATATCCAGGCGGAATGCGTGATAACTTTGAAATCCCAAATGCCGAAGATAACATTAGAGGCTACAAAGGAGAAAAAGCGTATAGGCTTCTTGAAGAAGATGGTGTAGTTGCAACAGAGTCACAAGTGCTTGGTGGCGATATTCTAATTGGAAAAACAAGCCCACCTAGATTCATGGAAGAATACCGTGAGTTTGAGGTAAAGGGTCCATACAGACGAGATACCTCAATTGGCGTAAGGCCATCAGAAACAGGAGTTGTCGATACTGTAGTCATGACGCAATCAAACGAAGGCGGTAAAATGTACAAGATACGAGTACGTGACATGAGAATTCCTGAAATCGGCGATAAATTTGCATCAAGACATGGACAAAAAGGCGTCTTGGGAATTTTAGCTAAAAATGAAGACTTGCCTTATACTGCTGATGGCATCACACCTGATGTTCTAATTAACCCACATGCATTTCCATCAAGAATGACAGTCGGTATGTTTTTGGAATCAATAACTGGAAAGGCAGCTGCACTAAGAGGACAAAAATTTGACGGCTCTGCATTTGTTGGAGAAAAAATGGATGTGGCACGAAGTATCTTGGAGAGTGCAGGCTTCAAGCATTCCGGCAAAGAAATAATGTATGATGGAAGAACAGGAAAACCATTTCCTGTTGAGATATTCATCGGCGTAGTTTATTATCAAAAATTACATCACATGGTTGCTGACAAGATTCATGCAAGGGCAAGAGGCCAAGTCCAAATGCTAACAAAACAGCCAACAGAGGGAAGAGCAAGGGGTGGGGGATTGCGATTTGGAGAAATGGAAAGAGACTGTTTAATTGCGTATGGAGCATCAATGATTCTAAAAGACAGATTACTAGATGAATCTGACAAGGCTGACATATTTGTGTGTGAGAGATGTGGTTTGGTAGCCTATCATGACGTTAAACAGCGAAAATATGTTTGTAGAGTATGTGGTGATAAAGCCAAAGTTTCTTCTGTATCAGTAGCATATGCATTCAAACTGCTCTTACAAGAGATGCAGAGCCTTAACGTTGCCCCCAGATTATTGATCAAGGAGAAAGTGTAATGTCACTTCAAACCATAAAATCAATTGACAGCATCAGATTTTCTGTATGGTCCCCAACTGAAATTCGAAAATATTCTGTTGCAGAAATCACTGCCCCTGAAACATATGATGAGGACGGTATGGCAGTACAGGGAGGACTAATGGATGGAAGACTGGGAACCCTGGAACCAGGACAAAAATGTCTAACCTGTGGTAATACAGCTGCAAGGTGTCCTGGCCATTTTGGACACATTGAGGTAGCAGAACCTGTTTTGCATATTGCGTTTATTGATAATATTTACAAACTTTTACTGGCTACATGCAGATCCTGTTCGCGACTTAAAGTACCGCAAGACGAACTTGATGAATTTGAAAAAATAATGAAAAGAGAGGCAGCATATACAGTAATATCACAAAAGCGAATCCCAGAAGCAATTTTAGAAAAGGCAAAAAAAGCAAAGGAATGTCCGCACTGTGGAAAAACACAATACGAATTGATTTTTACAAAACCAACAATTTTTATCGAAAAAACTGAGATAGGAGAACATAGACTACTTCCAATTACAATAAGAGAACGATTCTCACAAATAATTGACCCAGATCTTAAACTTTTGGGCTATGATCCGGCAACTGCAAGACCAGAATGGTTTATCCTGCAGGCACTGCCTGTTCCACCAGTAACTGTCAGACCTTCAATAATATTAGAAACTGGAATTAGATCCGAAGATGATCTTACCCACAAGATGGTAGATATCATAAGAGTAAATCAGCGACTAAAGGAAAGCAAAGAAGCTGGAACTCCACCATTAATTGTACAAGATCTTGTCGATTTGTTACAATACCACGTTACAACATATTTTGATAACGAGGTTTCTGGAATTCCTCAAGCTCATCACCGTTCAGGCAGGCCTCTAAAAACACTAACTCAAAGATTGAAAGGAAAGGAAGGCCGATTCCGAGGCTCACTGTCTGGAAAAAGAGTTGATTTTTCAAGCAGAACAGTAATTTCACCTGATCCAAACCTTGACTTGTCTGAAGTAGGCGTTCCAGAGTCTGTTGCAATGAAGCTAACAATTCCTGAAATTGTTACAGAATGGAATATTGAAAAATTAAAAGAACTAATTGTCAATGGGCCCAATCAGTTTCCAGGCGTAAACTATATCGTAAGACCAGATGGCGTTAAAATAAGATTAGATTTTGTTGAGGACAGAAAAACTATTGCTGATAGCATAGAGATTGGATATTTGGTTGAAAGGCATCTTTCAGACGGTGATATTGTCCTGTTCAACAGACAACCATCATTGCACCAAATGTCAATTATGGCACATTATGTCAAGGTCTTGCCAGGCAAAACATTTCGATTGCATCCTTCCGTATGTCCTCCTTACAACGCAGATTTTGATGGAGACGAAATGAATCTTCATGTGCCACAAAGCGAGGAGGCAAGAGCAGAAGCAATACTGTTAATGCGAGTGCAGGATCAGCTAATCTCTCCAAGATATGGAGGACCAATAATTGGTGGACTGCGAGATTTCATTACAGGCTCTTATCTCCTTACAAAAGACAGTACAACACTAACACCGCAAGAATTTGCAAATTACTCGATGTTGGGTGGTTACCTGGGACTATTACCAGAACCTGCAGTAAAAGGTAAAGGCGGTCCTCTTTATACCGGAAAGCAACTGTTTTCACTTTTCCTTCCTGATGATTTTAACTATGTAATGACTTCAAAGTGGTCAAAAGGAACAAAAGGAAAACAAAAAGACGTTGTAATAAAAAACGGCCAGCTCATAAGCGGAATTATTGACAAGTCATCTATCGGTGCAGAAGAGCCAGAAAGCGTTTTGCACAGAATAGCAAAAGACTATGGCAATGCACAAGCAAGAAAATTCCTTAACTCAATTTTGATCATAGCAAAACAGTTCATTACTCACTATGGATTCAGCTACGGCTATGCTGATCTTGAATTATCAGATAAAGTCAGACAAGAAATACTTGGAGGAATACAGGAATCATATGATAAAGTCTATGATTTTATTTCACAAGCAAAGAAGGGAACCCTAAAATTAACAAGGGGACTTTCTGCCGAAGAAGCATTAGAAGCCTACATTGTAAACGAATTAGGAAAGGCAAGAGACCGGGCTGGAAGCACTGCTGACCAATCATTTGATGAAACAAACGCAGGTAGAATCATGGCAACTACTGGTGCAAGAGGCTCTTCATTAAACATAGGCCAGATGGCAGGTGCACTGGGCCAGCAATCAAGACGTGGCCAGAGAATAATCAAAGGTTACAGTAATCGTGCGCTACCACACTTTAAAGAAAACGACGATAATCCAGATTCAAAAGGATTTGTAAAATCAAACTATAGGGATGGCCTGTCTGCGCTGGAATTTTTCTTCCATGCCATGGGTGGACGAGAGGGACTAGTAGACACTGCAGTTAGAACACAGCAAAGCGGCTACATGCAACGAAGGCTTATCAACGCACTGGAGCACATCAAGCTAGAATATGATGGGACTGTAAGGGACCCACACGGTCACATAATTCAATTTCTATATGGAGAAGACGGAATTGATGTTGCAAAAAGCGATCATGGAGAGGCCTTTAATGTTAACAGGTTAATAGAATCACAAACAATTGTAGACTCTGGCAAAAAAGCAACAAAAGAAGAAATCCTTGAACTAGCTAAAAAATACACAAAAACTTTCAACTATAGACTAGGCAAAATAGTCACTGATGCATTAACTGAATCAAAGCTTAGCAGAGACGGAGTTGATAAAGTATGTAAAAAAGGACTGGAGCTCTATAACAAGGCAAAAGTTGAACCAGGACAGGCAGTAGGAATAGTAACAGCCCAGTCAATCGGCGAGCCTGGTACTCAGATGACACTGAGAACCTTCCACTTTGCAGGAATTAGAGAAAGAAACGTAACCTTGGGTCTTCCAAGACTAATCGAGCTTGTAGATGCACGCAAAAAACCGGTGACTCCAACAATGGACATCTACCTTGACCAGGAGTCAAAAAAATCAAGAGAAAAAGCAATAGAGGTTGCTCGCAACATCCTGCAAACAAAGGTCAGCGTTTTAGCTAAAGCAGAAACTGATTACTCTACTAAAATTACATTGCACTTGAGCCCTACAAAGCTGAAAGAAAGAGGATGTACTGTAGCTGATGTAGTTGAAGCATTACAGTCAAACAAAAAATTCAAGCTTGATGAAAAAGGTGACATCTTAACGCTAAACCTGGCTGAAGAGTCTGATGCCCCAACAGTCATAACAATTCGAAACAAAATTTTAGGAACCACCGTAAAAGGCGTTCCAGATATTGAAAGGGTAACGTTGGTTCAAAAAGACGATGAATGGGTTATTCAGACAACCGGTTCAAATCTTGCCAAAGTTTTAGAAGTCGCAGGAATTGACAAAAAGCAAGTTAGAACAAACAATGTCTTTGAAATCGCTGCAACACTTGGAATCGAGGCTGCAAGAAATGCCCTGATTAATGAAATAAGCTCCACACTTGAGGACCAAGGACTGGAAGTTGATATCAGATACATCATGCTAGTGTCTGACTTGATGTGTTCAAGAGGATACATGCAACAGATAGGACGCCACGGCATAGCAGGCACCAAAGAAAGTGTATTGGCAAGGGCTGCATTTGAAATCACAGTACCTACAATAGCACACGCTGCACTGGCTGGAGAAATTGAGGAACTAAAGGGAGTCACTGAAAATGTTATTGTGGGAAGTAACATTCCAATAGGAAGCGGCATAGTAGACCTTTACATGCAGGTCTCAAAGAAGAAGGATTAATCATCAATACTTTTTCAATAAATCTATAAAGATCATGCTAAGAATGGGCAAATACAGGTAAAACGATTGAGCAAGCTACTAGAAAAAACACTAAAAGATGCAATCAAGGAAAAAAAACGCATACTAGGCTCAAAACAAATCCTTGCTGCAATGCAAAATTCCAAACTTATAGTATTATCACAATCGATTTCACAAAACATGGAAGAAAAAATACAGGAATCGGCAAAAAAAGAAAAAATTCCAACACTAAATTTTGAAGGCTCGTCAGTTGCATTAGGAAGGCTATGCGGACTACAATTTCGAGTATCAGCTATTTCATTAACATCACTAAGCGACACTAACATCAAATCATTACTAAAAGAAACGAAAGACAAATGATTGAATCAAGTTTTCCAACAAACTTTTGTCATGAAAGTTTAAATGAGAGCGGTAAAGCTTCGAGATAAAGGAATCATGCCACAAACAATCAAGCTAACAACTGATCAAATGCGACTAATGTCGCTATTTCAAAACGTTACTGGTGCAACAGCACGAGATTGTGTCGAAGATGAAAAACAAGACAGAGTTATTTTTGTCGTAAATTCGGGAAAGATGGGACTTGCAATAGGAAAAGGAGGCTCTCACATACGAACTTTGCAAAACATTGTCAAAAAAAATGTAGAGCTGGTAGAATATTCAGATGATCCAGCAGAATTTTTAAAAAATATGCTGAACTCAAAATTAGTTTCTGAAGTAAAGCTGAATAAAAGAGCAGATGGTACCATGCAGGCAATTGTTCTAGTTGATCCAAGAAAGAAAGGCATTGTTGTTGGCAGGGAAGGCCGCAACGCTGAAAAAGCGCGACTTTTGGCAAAAAGATATTTTGAAATTACAAACGTCCAAATAAACAGTCCAGAAAGAATACCAGAGATATAGTTTTATGGCAAAATCCCCGCTTGGCCTGTTTGCAGGCAGAGTTTTGAAAACAAAACGAAAACGACTGCGTTGGTCTATTGGAACATACAAAAGAAGAAAACTTGGACTGGACAGAAAAGCAAACCCGCTTGGTGGGGCACCACAGGCAAGGGGAATTGTATTAGAGAAAGTAGGAATTGAAGCAAAACAGCCAAACTCTGCTGTAAGAAAATGTGTCAGGGTTCAGCTAATCAAAAACGGAAAAACAATTACAGCATTTCTTCCACGAGACGGCGCAATGAACTTTGTAGATGAGCATGATGAGGTTCATGTTGAAGGAATGGGCGCTACAATGGGCGGCGCAATGGGCGATATTCCAGGAGTCAGATTTAAGGTATTCAAAGTAAATGGCACCTCTTTGCGTGAATTGGTGCTAGGCAAGAAAGAAAAACCAAGGAGATAGTAGAACATGGTGGAAACACAAAAACTTTTGTTGTTTAGAAAATGGGATTTATCAGATATTGCAATACAAGATAGAGGCCTAAAGAATGTAATCTCGTTGAGGCAGTCTATTATGCCATTGACATTTGGGCGCTCTGCTCTTAAACGATTTAACAAGGCAGATGTCAACATAGTAGAACGTCTAGTCAACAAACTAATGCACTTTGGAAAAAAATATGCAAAAAATACGGGAAGGATGGCTGGCAAAAAAACTCATGCAATAAATACCATGAAAGCAGCTTTTGATATAATCAATTTAAAAACTGGCAAAAATCCTGTTGAGGTTTTAGTCAGGGCAGTAGAGCACTCAGCACCAAATGAAGACACAACCAGAATAGTATATGGTGGAACAGTCTACCATGTTTCTGTAGACGTAGCACCTGTAAGACGAATTGACTTGGCATTAAAGTTCATTTCAGATGGTGTCAAGGAGGCCACATTTTCAAATCCAAAAGCAATAGAGGAACACCTGGCAGAGCATCTAATCCTGGCTGCCACAAACGATCCTGATGCCCCATCTGTAAAGAAAAAGCACGAGCTGGAAAGAATAGCTCAAGCATCCAGATAAAAAGACGAGTAGCCCGAGGCAGATTCGAACTGCCGTCCCCGCGTGTCCTCTCATATAAGATCCAGAGCGCGGAATCCATAACCTGAAAATCATTTGGCCGCTAGACTATCGGGCTACCAAGACGACTTGATTTAGTTAGAATATAATTATTTATTCACAACTTGAAGCATTGATTATTTGATTTTCACTTCATGGATTGCAGTAGCGTAATCACAGTCTGCTTTTAATCTCATATAAGGAATCAATCTATAATGTATGGAGTAGAGATACTTTTCTTTGTAGAGAATCCCTTTTTGCAGCAAGGACACCAACCCTCTTGACGTGCTCATCGTCATCGCACTGTCATTTTTACAAATCTCATCGCGCTTTTTTTGATACTGTTTTAGTGTAAATGCCACATCATTTAGTTCTAGTATCAAAGGCCAGACAATTTTTTGCCAGACAAATCTTCGATTTTCAGTAGCAGAAGCATACTTTCCTTTCTCGCTCAACATTAATAGCATCTTGAGAATTGGTTATAATTGAATTGTCACAAAAAGAAATTGTAGAGTCCCTTGTTTTACTAGAAAAGGATTGGGAAATTGATCCGCTTTTACATGATTTTATGTTGGGAAAATGTGCTGACGTGTCAGACTATCCAGTCAAAGTAAAAAATGTAATTTTTCATATTCCATACTTGAGTGGGGAAAAAAAATTCATCCTGTGGAAGTGTTACTGGCCAGACTGTCACAACTGTTGCAACAGGCAGGGAAGACTGCCATTGACTTCAGATGACATAATTACGATTGGAAAAGGCATGAAATATCAAAAGACATCTGACTTTTTAAAAAATGAAACCTTGGTTGCTACATGGCAGGAATACGGGCCATCAGGGGAGGTAACTACAATGACTGGCGTTAATCTGAAACGAAAAGCTGACGAGACTATAGCTGATGATGGAACCCACATCTCATGCAGGTTTTTAGACAACAAAGGATTTTGCAGCTTGCACCCACAAAGGCCTGGAGTTTGCTATCTCTATCCATTTTCTACGTGGCTTGTAAACGAAAGCGGTACGGCACGGGTTCATGCAACATTTCAGTTTACAGGAGACTGTCCGGGATTTTATTTGGCAGAATCAATTGACTCTATGAAAGAAACTTTGAAAGAATACTCTGGACTAGTTTATGACTATAACATGAAATCAAACAGGACAGCTAGAGAAAACTTTGGCCATGTAACATTTGGCTAGGCCTTTGCTACCTTTACCAAATCACGTATGTGAATTTCCATACCAAACCTGTCCTCATTTTTTTTCATATACCTAAAAATTGATAACAAGTCAGCAAATTGTTTTATAAAACTAAACTCGCCTTTCATTTTTGATAGTACAAACTTTAACACCTTGCTGTAAATTGCAAAATATGTCAGAACCTCTTTTCTGTATTTTTCGTTGTTTCCCATATTTTTGATAAAAATATCGGCACAGATCATGCTTGGGATGATTCCCTCACCTAGCAGCGGATAAACAGTACCTATTGATTCTCCAACGCCTACTACTTTACCATGATAAAATGGCTCACATCTATCTGGCGTAGCAAGTCTTATTGGCCTGCCGACAGTTTTAGTAATTTTACCGCCATGTTTTTTTAAAAACTCGTCAGTCTCTTTGACATGGTTTTTTCTGTAATCACCTGCTCCAATATGGGCAAGTTTTTTGCCTAATGGAAAATACCAGAAATATCCAGTTATGCCCCGGAATGGCTTGACATAGAAATCATCCATGGGAACTTCATTTTCATATTCTATTTTGTACTGGTATGTGGGCAGGTAAAAATCATTGGCTGGTTTTGGCAGATACATCCTGTAGAACCCGGTTGCATCTATGATAAGATCATAGTCTCTTTCCAGGTCATCTAGTTTTGGTGTGATGCCATAATGCACCTTGCAGCCTTTAGTCATATCGCGAATAATTCCAATCTTGTCATACGTGCATAGTCCTTTTAGCTTGATGTCAAACTTGTTCCTGTCATTTACTTCGATGTGGAGGTTTTTTCCGTCATGAATGATGTATTTTTCAAAATCAATGTCTGCTTTTTTGCAAAGCTCTTGCATCTTGGATTTTGATGAACCCCATGCGCAAATCGAATCATGATCCTTTTCAGCCATCCTCTCAAAGCCTGTTACTTCGTGATCTTTTTTTAGTCTGGCCATTAGATAAGATCCGGCAACACCCATTCCACAAACTGCGATCTTCAATTTAGATAAAAATTTGTTCTAGCCTAATAAATAGAATGTTTCAGCTCAAGAAAAAGCACTAACCTTTTATCAATTTCTTTCAATTTCGTTAGTATTTGTAAGTGAAGCACCCTAGATCTAGCCGAGATATGAGAGTAACAAAAGCGCAACCTGTTGGGGACAGGTCTTCTGTCGTAGGATCATGTAATGGCAGAAATTTTCTGGAGGTAATCTAAACATTGGACCGCAACCTTAGGGATATAGCGGACTCCTTGGAGATGTCGCAAAACATGTCGGAACAGGAACAAATTATGTCGTTTTTTTCGCAGTTTGAGGAAAAGACAAAGAACCTGCCACGGGACGAAAAGCTGCGCCTCAGAAACAATATCATTTTGCGGGATACCAGCGTAGGAAGATCAAAGGATTACATCTCAAAGAAATTTAGGATTTCGGTTCGCCAGGTAGAGCGAATTTTAAGGGAAATCTACGATGGAGTCGACGACTGGTACAAGTCGCTTCCAAGAGGCACGCTTCAGGCAATACACAGGGCAAACACAGAGGAGATCTTTGATGAGATAGCCAAGCTGAAAAACATTCGCGCAGGTATAAGGGACACACAGATGCAGGAAAAAGCCACAGTCGACATAATAGAATCCTGGATAAAATACGACAGGATGGTAGCAGAGGGGCCTGCGCTGACGCGGCAAAAAGAGCTTGTAGCTGAAATGGAGAAAAAGCTTGGCATCAAGCAAGGTTGAAAGGCAAAACCAAAAGGCAGAGACGCTGCTTGGCAGGCTTGGCGGCCCTAGCATAGACTGGCCTGAGTATAGAAAAAAAATTCCAAAAGACGATTTTGACAGATTCAACGAATGGTTAGGTCTTCCAGAAAAGGATGGAAAAGAATTCCAGATATTTTCATACCAGCATAATTTGCGGGACGATATCATAAAAGGGCGCAACAAGCATATCGTAATAAACAAGTTTGCAGGAGCTGGCGCCACCGAAATAATTCCAAGAATTGAACTGGAAATGATGACTACACTTGATCTTCCGTTCAGGCAGTTTGCCATAGTTACCGGGACAAGGATGAACTTTACAGAGCAGGTTATAAGAAACAGGATAAGGCCGATAATTACAAGAAACCATCCTGAATTAATAGCAAGGACGACAAGCGATACTATCGAGCTTGCAAACGGCTATTACTTTAAGGGCTATCCAACAGATCACATCGACGCAATTCGTGGACAAGATGATCTGCAATTCATTTTCATTGATGAAGCTGCGTTCTTTCATCCAAACATGCAAGAAGATCTTCGCATGGCAATAGAACGGTACGACACAAAGACGCAGCCTTTTATCGTCTGGGTAAGCACGCCAAACGGCCCGGACGGGACGTTTTACCAGATCTTTACAGACGCTCTGTCTTCAAGAAACGACTACAAGTGCTACATCTGGAACTATCAGCTGGGCCTTGAGTGCAGGCTTCTCACAAAAGAGGAAGTCGATAAAAAGCAAAAAGAAAATCCCAGACTATGGCGGCAGGAGCTAAACAACGAGTTCATAGCGCCATTAGGGGCCGTACTGCCACCAATCGATGATCTTGTCACATCAGAGAGGAGTGCGCTTAGGCTATGACACGGGTTCTGGGCGTGGACCCTGGCAGGACAGACCCCTTTGCATCTGTACTGATCGATGTAAGGGACAAGAAAATCTACATCATGGGAGCCAAGTTCTGGAAAAAGCAGGAAAGATACCAGCTGGTATATGACGACATTGCTAGGATAGTAAGACAGCACAGCGTTTCATACGTTATAGTTGAGAAAAATTCTGCAGGCGACCCTATATCTGAGACACTAAAATACGAATACAGGCTGCCCGTGCAGGCCGTATTTACAACAAGCGCAAGCTCAAAGGGAAACAAGCTAGATACGATGAACAAAGGCGAGATGGTAACATGGCTTTTTCAGAACCATAACATCATTGACTGGCCAAGAAACGACGACGAATACACAAGAGAGCTGAAAAAACAGTGGCACATATTTGGCGAGTATCACAAAAATAAATTCGAGGCGCCATCAGGCGAGCACGACGATTTGATGATGGCACTTATGCTAGCATGTCATTTTGCACGGAGGCGGTACCTGAAGAGTCCGTCTGTCAAATGGGTTACCAAGCTGGATTC
>JBBDOC010000056.1:0-16570 GCA_040877295.1 Nitrosopumilaceae archaeon | reverse complement strand
GCGCCCTTGTAGTATAGCCCGGTCTAGAATTCGGCCCTGTCACGGCTGAGACGCGAGTTCAAATCCCGCCAAGGGCGCCACTTATTTGTTAATCTGAGATACAATCTCATCAAGAATTTTCTTATTTGCAGCAGCTATAAAGGACAACTTTGTTTCAAAGCCAAGATCAGAATCAAGTGGTTTCAAATCAGGATCTAAAACAAATCCACCAGCTTCATTTACCAACAAATAACCTGCAGCCATATCAGTAACTCTAATTTTTTCTCTAAGATCGATATACACATCAATCAAACCACGAGCAAACATTGCAAGCTCTAGTGCATTTGCCCCAAGATGTCTTGTATGGTTACTACTTTTAAAAACAGGATGAAGTCTCTGGATTAGCTTTGGGTCTGAACCTGAGACATTAACCCCAACAATTCGATAGATTGGTAATGTTTTTTGTACATGGATTTTTTTTCCATTCATAAAGGCACCTTTCCCCTTTGTTGCCCAATACATATCACCTGAATGTAAATCGGTTACAACACCATCAGTTACAGAGCTTAGCTTGTTATCTGTCGCAAACGCAAGCGAGCAGCAAAAAAATGGTATTCCCCTTACTGCATTTGCAGAACCATCAATTGCATCCATTATCACATATCCTTTTGGATTATTTGATAACTCAACACGACCACATTCCTCACCTAAAACAACGCATTGAAAGTTGATTTTTTTTAAATAATCAAGGACAGCTTTTTCTGCAACAACATCTATTCTTCGTGAGATATCTCCTCCTGCACCTCTTCCAAAATCTCCTGCAGCATCTTCGGTACCTGCAAAGTTTTTTACACTTTGATACACTTGTTTTGAGGCTTCACGGAGAACCTCGATTACTTGCATAAAACCACTCAAATTTTTCATAATTTAAGATTACTTGAATTAAATTTCACTGAACGCATAAATAGCAAAATCAGAGCTTGCAGTGTGTGAGTGGAAAAGACGAATCAATTTTTAGCAAAGATGCATTAATGGGAACAAAACCTGGAAAACAAATCATAAAACAAGGACTATTCAAATCACAAGGATTCAAACAATTCGACCATTACAAAGAAGAAGCAGAAAAACAATTTCCAGATTTTGCAAAACGTTTTACAACCGATCTTTTAAGCGAAATTAAAAACGATTCCTCGCCTGATTTGACCCAACAGAAATTTGCAGAAGAAATTGGCTCATCAGAGATTACACTAGAATCATCACAAATAGGACCTATCAAGTCAAAACTTGAAAATTTTGACGTTTTACATGACAGGGTTTTGCGAATACTAAACTCAAATTTTGTCAAAATGACACTGCCTGTTTTTAATGCCCTCTTTGATGCAGCCTCAAAACATTATGGCTATGATGATCCCAAATTGCGCGAAAACATCATTGATGGCCATATCATAGCAATCGATCTTAGCGAACCAATGGATAGAATTGTTGACAAAGACGAAGACTTGGATTATCTTGATGATTACAAGCTAATGAATCCCTACATCCTAAAGATTGCAAGAGAAAAAATCTCAAAAGGTGGAGAAAAAGTACTTTGCGAATTTGAACGTGGTTTTAAGGACGCAAGAATGGGACAATACCTTGATGTCAAGCTCAAGTCAAGACCAAACCAAATCACAGAAGAAGACATGAACGAATGCTACAAAAAATATCGATCTGTTATGGGAACTGCTGGACGAAATATGGCACTAGGGAAAAATCCGCTAGGTGAGATATTTTATCTTGGAATGGCAAGAGCAGCAGAATGTGTTGGATGTGGAAACGAGATAGAAGACTCTATCAAAAATAAATTTATCAAAATTCCATCATGGCCGTTATACTATTCGCAACTTGCAGGTGATGTAAAACGTGGCTTTGATTTTACGATACAAAAAAGCGAACTTTACCTCAATGACGCAAGGCTTGCACTGGAATTGCTGCCTGAAAATTTCTCGCATAAAAGCTTTTTAGAATTTTTGTTTCTTACAGTTGAGCACTATAACCAGTACTGGTATAATCGGCTTCAAAAAGAAAATCTGTGGAAAGAATTCTCAGCAAATCTTCCAAGTGTTTCAAAATGATGTGGTCAGAAAAATATCGCCCTCAATCTTTAATGGATATGATTGGAAATGAGGAGGCACGAACATTATTTGTTGAATGGTTTGGAAAATGGAAAAAGGGCACAAAACCACTCCTACTAGTTGGTCCTCCAGGAATAGGCAAAACAACGCTTGCAAACCTTGCAGCAAAGCAGTTTGGCTATGACATGATAAGCCTTAATGCAAGCGATGTTAGAAACAAGCAGCAAATACAGGAAATTCTCAGTCCAGTTCTTGGAAACGCAAGCTTGCTTGGAAGTCCCATGATATTTGTTGATGAGGTGGATGGAGTTCATGGCAGAGCAGACTTTGGTGGCGTTGAGGCGCTGCTTGACATTCTAAAAGAGCCAACAGTTCCAATAATTCTTGCAGCAAACTCTGAATCATCAGACAAAATGAAAAGCATCAAAAAGGCAACAAAGACAATCTACCTAAGACCACTCTCACCTCGACTCATGCAGCTATATCTTCAAAGGATTTTGCAAAAAGAGGACGCAAAGCTTAGTCCTGGCTCGCTAGCCAAACTGGTAATGGAGTCAAGAGGTGACATACGCTCCATGATAAACTCATCTCAAGCACTTGTAACAGGCTTTGAGCCGCAAACCGAAAAGTCATTTGAGATTTTAGACATTGAAGAAGGAATAAACTCGTTTTTTAAGGCAAATTCTTTGGATGAAGCTCGTCTAGTACTTTATTCACTAAGAATTGATCCAAGAGAAAAAATCGACGCATTCTACTCTAGCATTATCTCAAGTAGCATATCACAAGATCAAATGCGGCAAATGCTACAAATCATATCAGAAGCTGATATTTTGTATGGTAGAATAATCAGAACACAGGAATGGAGGCTCTTGCGATATCTTGACGCAATACTTGTTGGGCTATACAAAAAGGACATGCCTGTTAGATATTCACGATTTAACCTTTCTTGGCCACTTTTAAACAGACTGCGATGGGATGGAAAAAACATCAAATCGCTTGCAACAAACATGACAAAAATTTTACACGTTTCAAAGAGCACCTTTGCAACCTTTTATTTTCCGTTCATTTTGTTTTTGATGCAAAACAAAAAACTAGACCTGAATCTGGATGAAAGTTATAGCGAATTGCTAGAAAAGGAGATAAAGTTGCTAAAATGAGCTGGCGTAAAATTACAATGAAGTTTGCAGGAACATGCATTGTATGTAACCAAAAGATAGAGGCAAACGAGATTGGTCTGTGGTCAAAAGGACAGGGAGTAAAACACGAAAAATGCGCTAATGTAAATGAGCTAAACTGTATAGTATGTGGCAATTCTGCTGGCTGCCTGCAATGCGAGTTTCAGGAAGAATGCAATCGTTCCGTTGTCTCGCAGCTTTGCATATGCAAAAGATGCAGTGAGTCGAGTGATCCTTTTGGCGTTTACCAGCAGTCGGTAAAAAAGAAATTTCATTTGCTAAATCTTAAAGAGATAGCATAAATCACATTTCCAAAATTTAACAAGAAAATCTAATTAAATTAATATATGTAGCATGACGCTTCAGATCGCTGGGCATGCATTCTGATAAAATTAAAGAGTTTTTAAAAAAAAATAAAACTGCTGCCCAAGGTGGAGGGGAAGACAAAATCCTTGCTCAACATGAAAAGGGAAAGCTTACTGCACGAGAAAGAATCGAGCTTCTTTTAGACGAGGGAAGCTTTGTTGAGCTTAACGCACTTACCACTCATCATTATTATGAATTTGACATGCAGCAAAAAAAGTTCTTTGGTGATGGTGTCATTACAGGTTATGGAACAATAAACGGAAGACAGGTCTTTGTTTTTGCTTATGATTTTACCGTGCTAGGTGGCACGCTGAGTGCAATGGGTGCAAAAAAAATTACAAAGCTTATGGATCATGCAGTCCGTGTAGGATCTCCAATTATTGGTATTATGGACTCTGGCGGTGCACGAATTCAGGAAGGAATACTAAGCCTTGATGGCTTTGCTGATATCTTTTACCATAATGAGCTTGCATCAGGTGTAGTACCACAGATTACTGCAAGCATTGGTCCGTCTGCTGGAGGTGCAGTATATTCTCCTGCAATGACTGACTTTGTAATAATGGTTGAAAAGGCAGCCACAATGTTTGTTACAGGCCCAGATGTCGTAAAAACGGTTCTTGGAGAAGAAGTATCATTTGATGAACTGGGTGGCGCAGTGACACATGGAACAAAAAGCGGCGTTGCACATTTTGTTGCAAAAAATGAATACGAATGTATGGATTACATCAAAACACTTCTTTCCTACATCCCGCAAAACAATACAGAAGAGCCATCTGTTGTTCCAAACGACGATGACCCAAACAGATTGGATCATAACCTCATCAATATAGTTCCTGAAAATTCACTACAACCATATGACATGAAAAAGATAATCTATTCTTTTGTTGATAATCACACATTCTTTGAGGTCCATGAGCTATTTGCGCAAAACATCATAGTAGGATTTGCAAGACTGCATGGAAGAACAGTTGGAATTGTTGCAAACCAGCCTTTTCATTTAGCTGGTGCGCTAGACATTGATTCATCAAACAAGGCAGCACGATTCATTAGATTCTGTGACTGCTTTAATGTTCCAATCATTACTTTGGTTGACACTCCTGGATACATGCCTGGGACAAACCAAGAACACAACGGCATCATAAGACATGGAAGCAAGCTATTGTATGCATACTGTGAAGCTACGGTTCCAAAGATTACGCTAGTCATTGGCAAGGCATATGGTGGGGCATACATTGCAATGGCAAGCAAAAATTTGCGAACAGACATCAACTATGCATGGCCTACTGCTCAAATTGCAGTACTTGGATCTGAAGCAGCAGTTAGAATAATGAACAAAAGAGACTTGGATAAAGCAAAGGATCCAGAGGCGCTAAAAAAGCAGCTAGTAGAAGAGTTTACAGAAAAATTTGCAAACCCCTACGTTGCAGCCTCACATGGAACAGTAGATAGTGTGATTGATCCAGCAGAGACAAGACCAATGCTAATCAAGGCACTAGATAGCCTAGTAAATAAGAGAGAAAAACAGCTACCACGAAAACACGGAAACATCAATCTGTGATTTTATGATAAAAAAGATTCTGATTGCAAATAGGGGTGAGATTGCACTGCGTGTGATCAGGACTTGTCAGGCACTTGGAATAAAGACAGTTGCAGTCTATTCTGATGAAGACTATAACTCGTTGCATGTAAAAAAGGCGACAGAGGCATATCATATTGGCGAGGCAGCACCAAAAGAAAGTTATCTAAACCAACAAAAAATCATGGACGCTATTCATGCATCTGGTGCTGACGCAGTACATCCTGGTTATGGCTTTTTATCTGAAAACTCTGACTTTGCAAAACTGTGTGAAAAAAACAAGATCAACTTTATTGGTCCATCAGCTTCATCCATGGAGCTTTGTGGTGACAAGATGAGATGCAAAGCTGCTATGCTAAAAGCTAAAGTTCCTACAATACCTGGAAGTCCAGATCTTGTAAAAGATGCAGACGACGCACTAGACATTGCAAACAAAATTGGGTACCCTGTTTTACTAAAGTCAGTTTTTGGTGGCGGTGGAAGAGGAATTAGACTGGTGAACAATGACAAGGAACTACGTGAGGCATTTGAAACAGTAACTGGCGAATCAATGGCCGCGTTTGGAAAATCTGCAATTCTTGTTGAAAAGTTTCTTGAAAAAATCCGTCACATTGAATATCAACTAGTACGAGACAAACATGGCAACGCAGTCCATACGTTTGAAAGAGAATGCTCCATTCAAAGACGTAACCAGAAACTAATCGAGCAGACTCCATCTCCTGCAGTTGATCAAAAGACAAGGGAAAGAATTGGAGAACTAGTAGTCAAGGCAGCAGAAGCAGTTGATTACACTAATCTTGGAACTGCCGAATTTCTCCGAGCTGATAATGGGGAATTTCACTTTATTGAAATCAACGCCAGATTGCAAGTCGAACACCCAATTACAGAACTTGTTACAGGCCTAGATCTTGTAAAATTACAAATCGATATTGCAAATGGAGAGTCATTACCATTTAAGCAAAAAGATCTTAAAATGAATGGCTATGCAATTGAATGCAGAATAAACGCAGAAGACACATTTTTGGACTTCGCTCCATCCACAGGCCATGTACCAGATGTTACAATTCCATCTGGACCGGGGATTCGTTGTGATACATACTTGTATCCAGGATGCACCGTTTCGCCATTTTATGATTCACTTATGGCAAAGCTTTGCACATGGGGACAAACTTTTGAAGAATCAAGAACTCGAATGCTAAACGCTCTAGATGATTTCTATATTCAAGGCGTTGAAACATCGATTCCACTTTACAAAACCATCTTGAAAACAAAAGAGTACAAGGAAGGCAATCTGTCTACTGACTTTCTTGCAAGATTCAAGGTACTTGACAAGCTAAAAAGTGACATAAAAAAAGACACAATTGAAAAGCAAGACGCAGCACTTGCAGCTGCAACACTATACTCAACTTACTATAACAGCAAAATAAAGACAATACCTGAGAGCAGCATTCACTGGAAAAGTAAGCTGGATAGAGCATAATGGAATACAAGATTGCAGACATTGAGGATGTTTTTAATGCAGAAGTCATTCAAGTTTTAGGAAATTCTGAATACCTTGTCAAGATAAATGGCAAGGAAAGACATCTCAAGATGCTTTCCATGTCAACAAGGGGAATAGAATTTCTCTTAGACCAAAAATATCACAACATCAAGTATCTTGAAAACACGACAGCAAACATAAAGATGGTAGTTGACGGAGTACAAATTACACTAAACAAGAACCACAAGCTAAACCAAATAGTTTACAAAAATACAGGCGAGACAGGACGTGATGATATCCAAGTTAATTTGCGAAGCCAAATACCTGGAAAGGTTGTCTCAATTGATGCTGAAGAAGGCTCAAAGGTCAAAAAAGGCGATGTCATTTGTGTTTTGGAATCAATGAAGATGCAGGTCTCTGTAAAATCACACAAAGACGGAGTTGTCAGAAAAATTAAGATAAAAAAAGGTGGCTCTGTTGCAAAAAATGATGTCATCGCAGAAATAGAATAAAAATAAAATTAATTTCCTTTTTTGAGGAAATCTTTTATCTCTTTGTAGTTTGGTTCAACTAGTGGATTGTCGCTTACCCATTTGTATACAATTTTCCCATTTTCATCAACTATGAAAACAGAACGCTTTGCTGCATCGTAATCCTTTACATGCAATAGGTGAGGCATCAGGACATCATAGTCACGAATAGTCTTGCTCTTGTAATCACCAAGAACCGGAAACTTGAGATTGTACTTTTCTGCAAATGCCTTGTTTGCAAACGGACCGTCGTTACTAATTGCCACAACTTGTGCTCCAAGACTTGACAGCTCACTTAACGAATCACGAAACGTACACATTTCGTTTGTACACACTGGCGAGCTTGCTGCAACAAAAAATGACAAGACAACTTTTTTGCCTTTGAACTCATCAAGCGTTCTCATTTTCAAGTCGGTATCAACTAATTCAAAGCTATGAGCTTTGTCTCCGACATTAATTGCCATACTTGTAAAAAGAAAACTTGTCATATATCAATCATTTTGGGTAATTTGAAAAAAATCATGTTTTGAAAAAATTTGATCCAAAAAAATGTGCATACCTTTTTATATTCTGGGAAGAGTCTCAAAGCTACTTTGGTTGGTGAAGCAGCGGCAAATTTTAGTCAGGTAATGATGATGTTCGGATTTGCAATAGTTGCTACAGCTCCAGCTCTTTTGATATCTAGAATGCTTTCTCCAAGGCGTAGAAGCAATCCAGTAAAGTTTCTGCCAATGGAGTGCGGACAGGTTCCACAAGGCGAGGGACGAACCCACTTTATGATGCAGTATTATGCGTATGTTTTGATGTTTGTTGTCTTTGATGTAATGGCAATTTTTCTATACGCGTGGGGTAGTACGATTTTAAACCTTCCAAGAACTGCAACACTTCCAATTATTGCATTTTTAGCTATAATGTTTGCCGCAATGGCTTTTGCGCTATATCAGGCAAAGAGGCGAAACATATGGTAAATTATAATAAAAATCGAAGCACAGTAAGAGGTAAGGGCACAAATTGCTAAAAGAACTAATAACTCCACACGGCATCAATGCGTTTGTTGGCAAGCTAGGAGATATTCTAGTCAAGGCAATCGATGAACCACTAGGATACGCAATCAACTGGAGTAGACTGTGGTCCCTTTGGCCAGTACACATAGAGACTGCCTGTTGCAGCGTTGAGTTTGGTGCTGCATCTGGTCCAAGATATGATGTAGAAAGATTTGGCATCATTGAGGCATTTGGATCACTAAGGCAATGTGATCTAGTTGTTGTGCAGGGTACCATTACAAGAAAGATGGCCCCACGACTAAGACTAGTCTATGACCAGATGCCTGAGCCAAAATACGTCATTGCGATGGGTGCCTGTGCAATAACTGGAGGACTCTATTTTGATTCATACAACGTTCTTCCAGGAATTGATGGGGTACTGCCTGTTGATGTGTATGTACCTGGCTGTCCACCTAGACCCGAAACTCTTATTCAAGGATGTATGCTCCTTCAAGAAAAAATTAAGAGAATGAAGGCTAGGTAGTGCACAAAAATGAGCTCCTCTGATACTACTGAGACTAAGGACACTAAAAAGAAAAGAACACGCAAACCAAGATCAACAAAAAGTAAAACAAAAAAATCTGAAGAAATAACACCTGCACTAGCTGAAACCCCTACAACTGAAATCACAACACCAATTGAAGAGACTACGCCAGTTGTACAAGAGACAGCACCTGCTCCGGTAGAAGAATCTACTTCAGTAGAAGAAATTGTTCCAGAAACTGAAGAAAAAGTAGAGGCTGAAGATGTTGTACCGCAAGTAGACCTTCCAAAGTTTGAAAAGTCATTAGCTGACAAGATAACACAGAGGTTTGGCTCAAAGGCAGAAGTTGCTTACATAAGAGAAAATAGGATTAGAATCAACGTAAAAAAAGAAGACATCAAAGATGTTGCATCATACATTAGAGACGAGCTAAACTTTGATCATGCAGAATCAGTTAGCGGAGTAGATTATCCGGCTGAAAACAAAATTGAGGTGGTGTACCACTTGGGCTCATACACAGATCCGGACCTTAGCAAACAGATACTTGCACTTGTCACAAGTGCACCAAGAGAAGCAGACCCAAATCCAGGAAGAGACAGCACAAGACTTCCAAGCCTGCGAGAAATTTTCTACAGCGTCGAGTTTCACGAAAGAGAATGCTTTGAGATGTTAGGCGTTTACTTTGAGGGTCATCCAGATAACAGACGACTGTTGCTTCCAGAAGATTGGGCAGACATTCCACCACTAAGAAAAGATTTTGCAATAAAAGGTAGATAACAAAATGACTACACAGTTACCACCAGGTCTTCAACTAGAGAAAGTCGATGAGAGAATAATGACACTCAATGTTGGACCACAACATCCAGGCTCAGGTCACATGAGGCTAATCGTACAGGTTGACGGCGACTATATTGTTGCATGTGATCCAGACCCAGGATATGTGCACCGAGGCGAAGAAAAAATGTCAGAATATCGTAACTATATTACAAATATCCCACACCTTGAAAGGCCAGTCATTCACGACTCTTGCAACATACTATACCCGTATTGTCTTGCAGTTGAGGAAATTTTGGGACTAGAGGTTCCTGAGCGTGCAAAGTATGTTAGAGTTATTGCATCTGAGCTGAATCGTTGTGTTTACACTATGTACTGGCTTGCAATCTATGGCATTTTTCTTGGACACTCTACAATGTTTATGTGGCCTACAGGCGATAGGGAACTACTAATTGATCTTTTAGAAAAAATTACAGGAGCAAGAGTAACACATGCATACTTTGTTCCAGGCGGAGTACGAAATGACCTTCCTGCAAACTTTGAAGATGTCTGTCTAAGGCAGGTTAACTATTTTGAAAAGCGAATAAAAGAATATGCTGATATTTTCTATGACAACCCAATACTAATATCAAGAACAGAAAATACTGGCATATTATCAAGACAGGATGCAATACGACTAGGCACCACAGGCTCTGTTTTGCGTGCAAGCGGCGTTGACTTTGATATTAGAAAAAAAGAGCCATACGATGTTTACGATAATCTTGACTTTCAAACAAATGTTTTACAAAATGGAGACTCGTACGCAAGATCCAAAATCCCATGGCTTGACATGTTTGAAAGCTGCAGAATAATTCGAGATGCATTGAAAAAGATGCCAAAGTCTGGTACTGTCAGAGTAAAGCTAAAGCCAAATCCAAAAGGCGGCGATGTCGAAGTTTATAGAAGAGTCGAGTCAGGAAGAGGCGCACTTGGCATGCATGTTATTTCAAAAGGAAAGCCAGAGCCATATCGAGTAAAAATTAGTGTTGGTTCGTTTAGAAATTTAATTTGCATACCATACTTGCTAAGAGGCGAAAAACTTGGAAACATGCCGGCAGTCTACTGGAGCCTTAACTACTGGCCTGTGGAGGCAGATAGATAAATGTCTGTAATTGCACCAAAGTTTCGACTAGGATATTTTATCAAGGCACTACTTGACAATATTTTCTGGGCAGTTGTCTTACTTACACTTGTTGGCATTCCACTAATCATGATACTGCTGTTTTTTGTAGACATGCCAATAATTGATGGCCAGATTCTAACTCCATTTCTTGCATTTACATGGATGACACATCCTGAAATGTCAGTTCCATTAGTCAAGGCATTTATGCAAACAGACTTTTTTAGAATTGCAGCATTTCCGGGATTTGGTTTTGGTGCGTTACTTGCTGCAGGCGTAATTTTTGTTGAAAGAAAAATGCTTGCAAAACTTCAGCTTAGGGTTGGACCATTCTACTGTGGTAAAGTAGAAGGAATTTTGCAACTAATGAGTGATGGAATAAAACTGCTCACAAAAGAAATAATCATTCCGGCAAAGGCTGACAAGCCTATCTTTTGGGTCGCACCACTTTTGTTTGTAGGGACAGCAGCTGCCTTTGTTTCGTTGATTCCTGTAGCACCAAAGACCGTTGTTGCTGATGTTGATGTTGGGTTACTTGCAGTATTTGCAATAATTGGGTTCTTTCCAATAATCACTGTACTAGCTTCATGGTCTGCAAACAGCAAGTATCCATTCATTGGCGGAATTCGTGCACTACACCAAATGATATCATTTGAAATACCACTTATCTTGTCGTTGCTTGGTGTTGTAATACTAACTGGAACGCTAAATCTATCAGAAATTGTAGAAAGCCAAGCTACTTACTGGTGGATTGCATTTTTGCCAGTTGGTGCTATTGTATTTTTTATTGCAATGCTTGCAGAGCTTGAGCGAATTCCATTTGATCTGCCGGAAGCAGAAAGCGAAATAGTTGCAGGATGGTTAACAGAATTTTCAGGCATGATGTATGGTCTTGTGCAGCTTGGATCGTATCTAAAACTTTATGCATTTGCTGGATTGTTTGTTGTACTTTTCTTGGGCGGCTGGCAGGGTCCAATGGTCTGGCCGCCATTCCCAGAGGAGATAGTAAAAGAAGGCATAACGATGGGGCCAATTACTACACAAGTTTCAGGGTTGCCACTTTTTTCACAAGAAATGTTAAATGGCACTTTGTGGTTTGTGATAAAAACTGCAGCTGTAATATTTTTCATTTTACTACCAAGAGGTGTGTTTCCAAGAATTAGAATAGACCTGCTTTTGCATGTGGGTTGGTACAAACTGATTGGCTTGTCTTTTGTTAACATCTTTATAGCTCTTGGCTTGCTTTACGCTGGAGTTCTGGGGCCGGAGGGAATATTGTAAATGGGAACAGCAAGCGGAATAATCAAGGCACTAAACTCTGGCATAAAACACTTGGCAGTAAAGCGATTTACCCTGCGATATCCTGAACAAAAACTCAAGTTTGTAGGCGATGGATATCAGTACGACCCAACAACAGGAGTTGGAATTGCAGGATACAAGGGTCGCCACATTTTGTTTCATGATAAATGTACCGGTTGTCAACTTTGTGCAATAGCATGTGAAGGGGTTGCAGAAGCCATTGCAATGGTAAAGGTAAACGAAAACTGGAAACATAACAAAAAGGCTATCATGCCGCAAATAGATTACGGAAAATGTGTTTTTTGTGGACTATGTGTTGATGCTTGTCCATTTTATGCGCTGTACATGACAAATGACTATGAGTTGTCTTCTTTTACAAAGGAGGGACTAATCTACACCCCATCACAGCTACAAGTAAAGCCGCAGGTTCAGCAAGACGCAGAAATCCAGATAGACGACCGGGGTGCCTCACATGGTTGATGCGACATTTCTTGCACTTTCTGTTTTGACAATTGGTTCTGCAATTGCAGCACTTGAGATGCGCTCGCTAATTTACGGCTCAATTGCACTAATGGGTACCCTTGGTGGCGTTGCAGGATTCTTTTTGTTACTTGATTCTCCTTTTGTTGCTATGTTTCAAATCGCAGTATATGTTGGTTCAATTGCAGTTTTGATCTTGTTTACAGTAATGCTTGTAAGAAGAGAACTAATTTTCACAAAAGTTGAGGATCCAAGAAGACGATATGCAGGAATTGGTCTTATGCTTGTTTTGATGGTAGGACTTGGGTCTTTGGTAATCGACTCTGGCCTAAAATCAGTTACAACAGACGAACCACCTGTTGATTTTAGACTGATTGGCGAGGACTTTTTGATATATTATTGGCCTGCACTTGTTTTGATGGCACTTATCTTGGCAGGCTCTGTTACTGGCGCACTTGTGCTTGCAAGAAGGGAGGATGTTGTAGATGAGCAACGAACTGATTGATTTTTTTATTGTATCAATTGCACTTTTGGGAATTGGCATCTATGGACTAGCTGTAAAAAGAAATGCAATCAGGATGCTTTTTGCAGTTGAGATAATAATCAATGCGGCAAATCTTAACTTGGTTGCATTTGCAAGATTTCTATCACACAGCGGTGGCCAGACACTTGCACTCTTTTCTATTGCAATTGCTGCAGCCGAGGTTGCAGTAGGATTAGCACTAATCATTGTAGCATACAGGATGTACAAGAATATCGATATTGCAGAATTTAGGAGTTTGAAAGGCTAGTTGGAATTTGCATTATTACAGGCAGTTTTCCTGCCTCTGTTACTCTCACCGGTTGCCTATATCATTGGAAGAAAGGCAGGACCGAACAGTGCAACTTGGTTTACCTTTGGCATACTACTTTACTGCACCGTACTGCTAGTTCTTGCCTCACTTGAGGGAAAATACGAGGAACACTATCCATGGACAGAGCTATTTGGCGAGTTTGGATTTTTGCTTGATGGGCTTGCAATTCCGTTTGCAATCATAATCTATGTTCTCTGTACCATCTTGGTACTCTACTCAAAGCCATACATGGTACACAAGTTCAAGGAAAACTTTGAGCACCAACAGGTTACAAGATCAGCAGCCACTTCTGGCAGTCAGGCAACGGCAGTAGTAGAGTCAGCTGCTCTTACAAGTTATGTAAACTCTCATTCTGGGCTCTACTTTGCAATGTTTTTGGTATTTTCGATGGGAATGCTTGGAACTGTCCTTGCAACAAACCTCATCGAGTTTTACATTTTCTTTGAAGTGATGTTGATCCCAAGCTTCTTTTTGATTGCATTTTATGGCGATGGGCCAAAACGAAGAATTGCACTAATGTTCTTTTTCTGGACACATGTTGGTGCTGTAGTACTTCTTTTAGGATTTTTAACAATTGGGCTGACAGTTGGAAGCTTTGACTTTGCCGACATTCATGAAGCAGACATTCCATCCGATGTTGTAACGCTTGCTGCTGTTGCAATAATTATCGGTCTTGGAGTAAAGCTTGCCGCATTTCTTTTCCATATTTGGTTGCCTTATGCACACGGTGCGGCACCAACACCAATAAGCGCTCTTTTGTCTCCTGCAATGATCGGAATTGGTGCATATGGAATCTTTAGACTAGTTGTTCAGATCCTGCCTATGCAGTATGGTGAGCTTGCAATATGGCTGCATTTGTGGGGTGTTGTAACTATGATTTATGGTGGTACAATGGCGCTGATGCAAGATGACATAAAGCGACTCTTTGCTTATTCAAGCGTTAGCCAGATGGGATACATACTGTTTGGAATTGGCTCAATGTCTGTCCTTGGTCTTTCAGGGGCTGAGATGATGTATGTTACCCACGGCCTTGGAAAGGGCCTCCTCTTCATGACAGCAGGTGTTTTGATAGTACAGGTTGGTACTAGAAACATCTCAAAGCTTGGAGGGCTGGCAGGAAAGATGCCAATCACTGCAGTCTGCGCAGTCATTGGTGCACTTACAATAATGGGCGTTCCTCCAACTAGCGGATTTATGGGAGAGTGGACGCTGTTTTATGGTGCATTAGAGACTGCCCTTGAGGAAGGCTCTACACTACGAATGGTAACCTTTGGCCTTGGACTTGTTGGAACAGTTCTGACAATGTCATATATTCTTTGGATGCTAAAGCGAGTATTCTTTGGAAAATTGCCAGAAAATCTTTCAAACGTAAAAGAAGCTAGCTACTACATGACTGCACCAATGATGGTACTTGCAGGATTTACAATGGTTGTTGGAATTTATCATGACATATTTTTTGATAAAATAATTCCCTACATGAGAGGGGTACTGGGGGCATAGCCTATGGCAACTGAAGTACTGGGATTTGATGCAAGTGGAATGTATGCATGGGCTGTATGGATAATTCCATTTGTTGCCGCACTGATAATGCCGGCAGTCGGCAAGGGCTCAAAAAATGTTACAGGATATGTAGCAGTTGGATTTTCGCTAATGAGTGCACTATCAGCCGCATCACTGTTGCCAGCTGCACTTGAGGCACATGAAATCCATGATCAGGTGTCTTGGATCTCGTCAATTGGAATAAAGGCAGGAGTTCTTGCAGATCCACTTGCCATAATTATGGCAAATGTTGTTGGCTGGATCTCATTTTTGATCATGGTCTACAGCACCGGTTACATGAAAGGCGACAAGGACATTGTTCGATTTTGGTTCTGGATGTTGTTCTTCATTGGCTCGATGCAACTAATTGTATTATCCGATAATCTCCTGCAGCTTTTCTTTGGATGGGAAGGGGTAGGACTTGCATCATATGCCCTGATTGGATTTTGGTATCGTGATAAAAAAAAGGATCATGTTGGAAGAGAAGGACACTATGCACTTGGCATAATGGAATACTATTCGCCAACCCATGCTGGAATGAAAGCATTCATCATGACAAAGGTTGGCGACGTAATGATGCTTGCTGGAATGTTTTTGATATTTGCATTTGCTGGAACATTTGGATTCAAGGAATTAATCGGCGATACTGCATGGGCAACTGAGATGTCTGCTCAAGGATTATTGGTTCCAGCTGCTGTCTTGCTATTTGGAGGAGCAGTTGGAAAATCTGCCCAGTTCCCCCTAAATGAGTGGCTTTTGGAAGCCATGACTGGTCCTACGGCAGTTTCTGCCCTAATTCATGCGGCAACAATGGTCAAGGCAGGCGTATTTTTGGTTGCGCGACTTGGGCCGCTATTCTTTGCACTGGGAGCTGCTGGAATTCTTGCAGACCAGTTCTTTGAAGTTGTAGCTTGGGTTGGGGCAATCACAGCACTACTTCTTGCAACACAGGGAATGGTAAATCCTGAGATCAAAAAGGTTCTTGCATACTCTACAGGATCTCAGATAGGTTACATGATGATGGCACTTGGTGTTGCAGGACTTTCTCAGCAGTTTGTTGATGGATACACTGCTGGATTCTTTCATTTAATATCTCATGCAATGTTCAAGGCATCGCTTTTCATGGCAGCAGGATCACTTTTACATGTTGTTGGGTCTCGATTTATGACAGATATGGGAGGACTGCGAAAACAAATGAGAAAGACATATGCGTTTATGTGGGCTGCAGGCCTTGCCCTGATGGGTGCTCCATTTATCACAACAGGATTTTGGAGCAAGGACGCAATCTTTGCAGCTGTATACGAGTCAGGCAACACTTGGGCAATACCAATCTTTGCAATAGCTGTTCTTACTGCAGTAATAACTGCATTTTACACAACAAGAATGATCGGAATGGTCTTCTTTGGAAACAAGAGCAAGCACATTGAGCACATGGAAAGCGAGGGACACCACATACATGAAGCTCCAATGTCAATGTGGGTTCCATACGGAATCCTTGCTGCACTGACAATTGGAATCGGTGTAATTGGTCTAACCGCAGAGGAAGGAATTCATGAACTATTCACAGAATATCTTGATAACTCATTTGGAATTCAATCTGTTCAGGTAGAAGAAGAGTCATCTATACTACCAGGATTTCTATCTGGAATAAACCCAATAGCACATGGGGCATCACATGGCGCCTTTGCAATAGGATTTGGACTAGGATACAATTTCTA
>JBBDOC010000055.1:0-18219 GCA_040877295.1 Nitrosopumilaceae archaeon | reverse complement strand
ATACTAGACTCTCATGATGAGCTTCAAGTGCAAGAAATGATTAATGTTGCACGACTAACTAAACAGGCACACGAAAACGATGTGCAAGTGATGGTAGAAGGACCAGGACACGTCCCGCTAAACGAAGTTGCCGCCAATGTCAGATTAGCTAAATCATTAATTGGAGACGTGCCATACTATGTTTTGGGTCCACTTGTAACAGACATTGCATCAGGACATGATCATATAGCCAGTGCAATAGGTGCTGCAGTGTCTGCAAGCGAAGGTGTTGATCTTCTCTGTTACTTGACACCATCAGAACACTTGGCATTACCTAACGCACAAGAAGTAAAGGCAGGACTAATTGCATATAGAATAGCAGCACATGCAGCTGATCTTGTCAAATTACGTGAAAAAGCAATCAAGTGGGATATGCAGATGACAGAGGCCCGTCGTACACTAGACTGGGAAAAACAGCTTGCATTATCAATCGATCCTGAAGAAGCTGCACGTATCCATAATAGGACAGGACAGATAGGCGGCAACAACGTACCATGCACCATGTGTGGGGGAGCATGTGTCTATGTAATGTTGCCTCAACAAAGAAAATATGCTAAAGAAAACAAGAATTTAGAGCAGATTGAACAAGACCTTATCTAAACTAGGAACCGTTTCAAAATTTTTAATTTCATTAACACTTATCCATCTATAATCAGAATTTTCCCAATTTAGCCTTATTGTCGGATTTTCAGCGCTAAATAGGAAAGGAAAGACTAGCCATTCATGGTTTTTGTATTGAGGAGAAACTATACTCATTTCTTTTTCAGATTTTAAAAGCTTGATTTGACCCTCATGCAACCCAACTTCTTCAAAAATCTCTCTTTTGGCTCTTGCAAGTGGGTGTTCGTCTTTTTCTATAATGCCACTAACTCCTGCCCATAGTCCTTTCATTGATTTTACTTTATCACTTCTTTTTAAGATGAGAATTTTGTCCTCATTTATGATAAAGCATGTTACAATTTTTGTTGCACGCATATTGATTATTTTTCAATAGCATTTACCATAGTTGTTAATTTTTTATAAGATTCTTCTAAATTCACATTTTTTGATAATTCTTTTTGGCAGGTAGTGACATACTCTATAATTTGTTCTGATTTTGTTTCTTGAATGTATGTTAGTATCCTGCCTAAATCCTTCCAGAACTCTTCTGCAAATTTTCTTATCTCTGGATTTGAAATAATTGTTTCAATTAAGTCTGGCGACTCTGTCAGTATGCTTTCTGCTAATATTTTTTGGACCTTAAAGGTAGTACCTGACATCTTTTCAGTTAGAGAAATTTTGTCATCTTTTGAGATAACATTTGCAAAAACCAAATTAATAAGATGTGTTAAACCTAAAATTACTGCAATTTTCTTATCGTGTTCAATAACATCGATAGTTACAAAATTTGCTCCAGGGAAAAGTGACTTTGCAACAGCTAGTTCTTTTTTTGCGTCCTTGATTGGAACAGAAATTATATTTTGATTTTCAATTTTTTTTACTCCAGGTCCAAACATTGGATGTATACATATTGGATTGACCTTTGCTGGAATTTTTGAAAGAGATGTTGCTGTTTTTGTTTTTTGCGATGAAATTTCAATTATATAAGCACCACGTTTCATTTCTTTTGCGATCAATCTAATAATTTCTGGCGTTCGTCTTGTAGGTGTACATAACATTACATAATCTGTGTTTAACACTGCACCAACCAAAGATGCTGCTTTGATAAACGATTTGCCCTTGATGTCAGCTTCTGAATCATAAACAATTACATCATAGCCTTTTTCAAGAAAATAGTTTGAAAACCACTTTCCCATTTTTCCTCCAGCGCCAAGTATTGTAATCCTCTTTTTCATTTCTTATCTAGTACCTTTTTTAATAATGACATCCCTTCAATTAGATTCTTTTCTTCTATACCTGCAGAAATTCTGATAAAATTCTTGTAATCTCCAAAGGCTTCACCAGGGGCAAGCGCAAGTCCAAAATTCAGTGCTTCATTTGTAAATTTTGTTGCATCAAAACTTTCATTTCCAAATCTTACAAATAGATACATAGCACCATCAGGCTCAACAAAATCCAATTTCATCGCTTTTGCTTTCTGAGTCACAGTATTTAGCCTTGATTTCATGCTAATAGAATTATTGCTTGTATCAGCTTTGAGTGCTTGTAATGCAACATATTGAATTGGTTCTGACACATTTGTTAAACACAAAGCTTGCAGTTTTGCCATTTTGTCTATTATTTGTGAATCTGCAATCGCAAAACCTATTCTAAAGCCTGTCATTGAGTGAGATTTAGAAAATGATTGTGTGACAATGCTTTTTTTATAATTGTATGAAAGAACACTTTTCCATTCTTCGTTGTATGTGTATTGTGAATAAATTTCGTCACTTAATATGTAGAGATCATTTTTGATTGCAAGATCTATAATTTTATCTTGAAGTTTTGGTGGTAGTATTTTACCTGTAGGATTATTTGGATAGTTTAAAACAATCATTTTTGTGTTCGAATTAATCGCATCAGCAATTTGTTGTATTGATGGCTCCCACTTGTTTTCAATAGTGGTTTTGATTGAACGTACCTTTATTCCTGCATTTTGTGCACATTCCCTATAGGCAGGCCACGCAGGTTCTATTACGATTATTTCATCGCCTGCATTCAAAAGCGTTGATATCGACAGGTATACTGCAAACCTTGCACCAGGACAAACTATGATATTTTCTGATTTTGTATTTGTTTCATATCGTTTGGCAACTGATTCTGCAAGCGCAGTTCGAAAGACTGGCATTCCTTTGGCTTGTCCATATTTTACAAAACCCTTGTCATATACTTCCCCCAATGCATTTTTAACAATCTTTGGAGGAGAAAAATCAGGTTCTCCAACTTCCATATGAATAATTTTTTTGCCTTCCTCTTCAAGCGTCTTTGCTTTTAAAAAAATTGAAAGATGAGTCTGTTTTGTTTCTGACTGAATTTTTACAGACTCGGTTAATAGAAAGTTTAAAAATTTTGCCCCAATGGGCTCATCTAGACCTATATCATGACATAATGAAATAATTTTTGCTCGTAATTGTTCCTCTCTGGCTTGATCCGTTATGCCAAGCCCAAGATTTTTTTTGATATTGCCAATCTCTTTTGCAATATCTGTTCGTGTTTTTAGCAGCTTGATCATTTCAAGCGTAACTTCGTCCACTTTATTTCGTAATTCGTCTATATGTGACATAATGCTACAAAACAGGTTTTATGAAGCCACCTTGCAATGCATGATCTGCTAGAACTAACGAAACTAGTGAGTCCACGACTGGTGGTGCACGTGGAACAACACAAGGATCATGCCTGCCAGTAACTTGTAAGCTAGCGGGCTTTTTCGTTTTTATATCGATGGTAGTTTGTTTTTTCTATATTGATGAGGCCGGCTTGAACGCTATGCGTAAAACTATTGGCATTCCATTTGAAAGACCTCCTAATATCCCACCAGCATTGTTAGTTTTAGTCACAATCTTACCATTTTTTATCATGTATGGGTCATTATTTTGAGAACCGAAGGTCTCAGCTCCTCCAAAACCAGAACCAAACTCTATTCCTTTTACAGCAGGAATTGAATAAAGTGCCTTTCCAAGATCCGATTCTAATGATCCAAAAATTGGTTCACCTAGTCCAACTGGAAGATTAGTTGTAACTGATTCGATTATTCCTCCAAGAGAGTCTCCTTTTTTTCTGGCAGCAAGAATTATGTCTCGCATTTTTTTTGCAGTATTTTTATCTGGACAGCGTACTTCGTTTGAATAAATCATCTTGATCATTTGTTGAGTTACCTTACTCATTCGTATTTTTCCAATCTGTAAAGTGTAAGAATTAGTCTCAATACCTAATGTTGTTTTAAGTAATTTTCGTGCAATTGCACCACCCATGACATGAGTAGCTGTTAGTCTCCCAGAAAATCTTCCACCGCCGCGAAAGTCATTGAATTTTTTGTATTTTATTAAGGCAGGATAGTCCGAGTGTCCCGGCCTCATTTTTGTTTTAAGTTGTTCATAATCACGTGAATCATGATCAGCATTCCAAATAATCATAGCAATTGGTGCACCAGTAGTAAAACCTCTAAAAACTCCAGATAGGATCTCAACTTTGTCTTCTTCCTTTCTTTGTGTTGAAACAAGTGATTGGCCTGGCTTTCTCAAGTCAAGCATCTTTTGAATATCGTTTTCATCAAGCTCTAATCCAGCAGGGCAACCATCTAGCACTGCACCTACACATATGCCATGACTTTCACCAAAACTTGTTAAAACTAGTCTCTGACCAATAGAACTACCAGGCAATGATTGATCTCACTATTAGATGCTTATAACGATAATTAATTGGTACTGTTATACATATTTGAAAGGAGTTTACGACTGTTTTTTGAGTTATACTCGCAGTTTTAAACTATGAAAGTAAAATCTTTCCTCCAATCCTCTTAAGATCAGAAATAAAATTTGGATATGAAACATCAATTGACTCAGGATCTGATACAGTACAGTTACCAACATATATTCCTGCAATACAAAATGCCATGAACAATCTATGATCGTTCTCAGAATTCAAATCAGCAGAATGTAGTTTATCTGTTGGTTCAAGAATTAAACCATCTTCTTTTTCCTCTACATTAACACCTAACTTTTTTAACTCTCTTGCAAGAATTGCAATCCTGTCAGTTTCTTTGTATCGTGCATGCCTCACATTGAAAATGTGTATTGGTTTTGAAGATTTGAGTGAAAGAATTGCAAGAGGTGGAAGAAGATCAGGAGAATTGCCCAAATCAAATTTACCACCATTCAGTAGATTTTGAGACTGTGCAGACACACTATCTTTTTCAATATTCACCGTAGCGCCCAATTTTTTTAAAATGTCAAAAATTGCCTTGTCTGCTTGCGGTAAATCATCAATAGTTGTTTTAATTGTAATATTGTCTCCAAGTAAAATAGATGCTGAAAGCAACATGGCAAGACTTGAAAAGTCAGAAGGAACAGTAAAGGTTGTTGGTTTGTATTTCTGTTGAGAAATGATATAGTTTTTGTACTGTTTGACAGTTTTAACCGTCACACCAAATTTTCCCATAGCTGCAATTGTTGCATCAAGATATGGTTTTGAAACTAAATCTCCATCTATATTCAAAACAAGACCATTTTCAGTAAGTGGGCCCATCACCATTAAGGCAGATACAAACTGACTTGATATGTTTCCAGGAATGGTTACCTCGCCTCCATCGGCTTTGCCTGTAATGGAAAGGGGCGGTTTACCATTTGCAGATGAACATTTTGCACCTATCGATTCTAATGCGTCTAAAAGAGGCTGCATAGGTCTTTGTCTGAGGCTTTCATCTCCTGAAAGCACGGTTTTTCCTTTAGCTAGGGCTGCAATTGCAGAGGCAACGCGTATTGTTGTTCCAGAATTTGACGCATCTATTTCGGAAGCTGACTTTATTTTTTTGATTCCGTTTACTGTAAGACTTGAATTGTCTTGTATTATTGTGGCACCAAAGCTCTTACACGCAGATATTGTGGCACTAGTGTCTCTTGAATACAACACATTTTTGATAACACTTTTTCCATCAGCAAGTGATGCTAGAAAAATTGCTCTATGTGTGTAGCTTTTGTTTGGGGGACAAACTAGCGTTCCATTGATTTTTGATTTTTCAACTCTACAGTTCATACACTTCAGCCTTTTTGTTATTGACTTCAGAAACTATAGTTTCTCCTTCAAATGATGAAAAAACTTTCTTTAGATTTGAAATATTATCCTTTTTGGCAACTGCTGCAATAGAAGGACCATTACCTGATATTGATGCCCCCAAAGCCCCTCTTTCAACAAGTGCTGCAATTATTTTAGGATCAGAATTTAAGACAGTTGAGGTAGCAAGTCCATTTAAAATCATGGCATTCCAATAGTCAGAATTTTTTGCAAGATTCCACGCTTGATCAAAAATCGTACTCTGAGTTTTTAGATTTCTAACGTCTCCCCGTTTACGTGATTTTGGAATAAATATTACAACTGACACGTTTCGTGGACCTTTTTCTGAATGAATTATTTTTCTTTTGTAATTGTCGGTAACAACAAAACCTCCATAGTAGCATGCACAGGCATCATCATAGGCACCTGTAATACTAACTCCTGTTTCAATAGATGCATCAACTCCTGCAACCAATATTTGCGAGTCATTTAGGCTAGGCTTGAACAATTTTGCACATGCTAATGCAACTGCAGACGATATTGCACTTGAGCTTTTTAACCCGTAACCGGTTGGAATTTCAGATTTCAATGAGATTCTAATCTTTGTTTTTTCAAGATCGTCTTTTGGCACTATTTTTTCTACGACTTTATTTATCAGTCGTGAACTAAGGTTTTTTGTTTCTGATTCTATTACAATTCCCTTTCCAGGTGATGCTTCTACTTCTGTTTCTACCTTAAGTGATATTCCAAGCGTAGCCCCTTTTCCTGTGGCTATGGCATTAACTATGGAAATTGCTCCATGCAGACTAGCTTTTGCTGTTGGCATCAAAATCCTCCAAGTAATGCTTTTTTCATAACATCGTAGGGGGCATCAATGCCATGCCATATTCCAAATGAGCGAATAGCTTGTCCTAGAAGCATTTCATAACCATAAACTACTGTCGCATCATTTTTCTTTGCCTGTACAATAAGATCAGTATTCATTGGCATGTAAACAATATCGTAAACAACTGTATCTTTATTGATGCACGCTTTTGGAATAGGGTGGGGCTCATTTTTTAAGCCTATCGAAGTTGCATTTACAATGAATTTGTGTTGTGGTGATGCATCAATTTCTTGAAAGGATTTTGCTGCTGCATCAATTCCAAGTTTTTGAGCAAACTGTGCTAGTTTTATTGCATTTTCTTTTGTTCTGTTGGCTATTGTTATCTTTGCCGCCTTTTCTTTAACAAAAGCAGCAACAATTGCTCTAGCTGCCCCCCCTGCACCTAGCAATAACACATTAGAATCCTTTACTGCGATGTTTCGTTTTTTTATTGGATCAAGAAATCCATCCATATCAGTATTGTATCCTTTTAGTTTTCCATTATCATTTGATACTGTGTTTGTTGCACCTATGAGAGTACAGTTATCATCTGCCTCATCCAAATATTTTAGCATCTCAACTTTGTGTGGAATTGTTACATTGAATCCTGCAATTTTAATTGACTTTAAGGATTCAACTCCTGCTGCAAGCTCGTCTTTTGGTATCCTATAGGCAATATACGTACAATCTAAACCAAGTTCTCTAAATGCAGCATTATGTATGGTTGGTGAAAGTGAATGATTAATTGGATCACCTATCACAGCAAAAGTTTTTGTCATTTAGAATTGTCAAAGAAAAGATTGATTTAAACTATTTATCACGAGATAAGTTTTGAAAACTAGATTTTGATAATGGATTTTATTTCATCCAAACTAAATTGACCGGGTGCTATCGGTCTTTCTAGCGAAACATAGGTGTAGGGACTTCCAAGAAAAAGGCAAAGAATACGTGACATCTTGCCATATTCGCCCATAGAAAATGCAATTAGATTCAGTTTTTGGGCATTATTGTATAGTGACAATACGCGTGAAGAGTCGTTTGTTGATTTTGCAGTAGTTACAATTTTGATGTTTTTTGAAAATTTTGTCATTTTGTTTAAAATCTTGCTCAAAAATGAGTCACTTGGTGTTTTTTTAAAATCATGCCATGAAACAAGCAAATCGGTTCTAGTTTTTTTAATATAATTTGTAAACTGTTTGTTTTTTCTTAATGTGTTATACTCAATATCTAAAAGAAATGGATTGTATTCTGCAATTAATTTTAAAATAGATATCCTTTCATTTTCACTTCCAGAAAATTTACCTCCTTCAGATTTTGGGCGTAAAGTACAAACAGATCTATTCAAATATTTTTTTACCAATTCTAATGATTCTGGAACTTGGCTAGGGATTAGAAAATCAAACCGTATTTCAACATAATTTGATTTTTTTGTTGCCTTTTTTACAACCTGACTGAGTTTTTGTGGTGTTTTTTCAGCTATTGTAACACATGTTTTGTATGCCATTGTCTATTTTTCAAGAATATATTCATCAGATACTTCCATTCCAAAATGTCTGCCGGTGGCAGGCTTTGAGTACACAAGTACCGAATCTCCTTTTTTTAAGTGAGTCACAGATACTAGATGGCCATTTGGTTTTACAAATCGTATAGTTTCTGCGTCTTGAGCTATTATTCCTCCAATCTCATCATCTATCTGAGCTTTTATCATAAGCATTGGTCTTCTTTCAATTTTTGATCTTCCTACCGTGGCTCTACGGGCTTTTCCTTTTGAATCAAGTACCAACACTTCAGAGCCTGTTTCAAGCTCTGATAGATACTTTGTCGTGCCATCAGGTGATACAGTGTAACAGTGTACTGCACCAGCATTTACTCTGAATGGTCGCGGTGATGTAAAAGAGGATCCAACTGATTCATTATGAACTAAAAACAAAAAGTTTGCCCTACTTCCAATTAGCATTCCCTCTCCCTTGTGGAGCATAGATGCGGTATCTACACAGACTCGTTCTCCATCTCCTACTCCTTTAATATCAATTATTTTTGCCGTCTGCAAATCAAAACTTCCTGAACCAAGATAAACAAGCGCTTCTCTTACCTCATTAATCGATGATGTCTCAAAAATGACTCCATCTACTCCAATCTCAAGTATTGAGAACATCTTCCGTACCTCTTCAGGTGCTTTTGCTATGGCAAAAATTTTGGTATGTAACTTGTGCAATTTTGCAATAATGTTCTCAAGTGGAATTATTTTCCAGTCTTTTACCTCAACTATTACAAAATCTAAGCCTTTTTTTGCAGAATCTAGAATTTTTTCTATATCTGCATTAGACAAGACCTTGAATTTTCGTCCAGTCTTTTTCCCTTTTGGTTTTGCAGTGTCTTTATCAAGTATTACATAATTTGCAGAAGTGGATGGAAACAATGACGCAAGCCTTGTTTTTGCGCTAGCTAGCCTTTTTGGATCTAAATATACAATGTTTATGCCCTCATTTTCTAGATGAACAAGGAATTTACCTAATTGATTTTTTGGCACTTTAGGTAAAATAATTAATTCTCTATTTTTGCTCAATTTTCTTTGCTGCTTCCTTTGCAGTTTCTTTTTTGAATATGATTGCAGCTAGGGCTTGTACCATCTTTTCAGGATTTTTGTGGGCAAAAATATTTCGTCCATAAGTTACGCCCTTTGCTCCTGCTTTCATTGCGTCTTCAGTCATTTGTAAAACGTCAAGATCAGTTTTTGCTTTTGGTCCACCTGCTATTACAACTGGTACTGGAACGCTTTTTACTACTTTTGCAAATGAATCAATATCGCCAGTATATAGTGTCTTGACAATATCTGCGCCACACTCTGCACCAATTCTTGCAACATGTGCTACAATTTCAGGATCGTGCGGATTTTTGATATTTTCTCCTCTAGGATACATCATTGCTAAAAGCGGCATATTCCATTTATGACACTGCTCTGCTGTCATCCCAAGCTGTTCTAGCATTTCTGGCTCTTCTTTTCCGCCAATGTTGATGTGTAATGATACTCCATCAGCACCAAGGCGCAAGGCCTCTTCTGCGGTGCCTGTCAACATTTTTCTGTTTGGTGACGATGATAACGAAGTGCTACTTGAAAAATGAACCAAGATACCAATCTTTGTTGGCTTTGGGAGTGTTTTTAGAATTCCTTTGTTAATAATCACACTTGTTAATCCATGACTTTCGCATTTGTAAATTATTGAATGGGGATCCTCAAGGCCCTCAATCGGTCCATTTGAAATACCATGATCCATTGGGATGCAAAGCATTTTGCCTTTTCTTAAAATTCGATTGAGTCTTATTTCGAGACCAGATGCCATGAATGATTCTCCGCTTTGCGCCCTACTTAAAAATAATGTTTAACGGGTTGCACCTTATTATGCTTCAAACGCTTTTTTTAATTTTATACAAGCACACCAGAAAACTTTACTAATTTTTAACCTATACTGATTATGCCAGACTTTACTAAAAATGAAATTGCATTACAAGGGCGAAGGGCCAAAACTTGCAGAATCAATACGTGCCATAATATCTGCTCATAGTGCATTAGATAGGATCACAAAGGATCAAAATCAATAAACTCATCGATTTTTCAATTAACAAAAATTCTGAGTAACGTATATCTCAAAGGTTGTTATTTCGACTCCTATTCCCTCGCTAAGATAATGTTCAGTAAGAATATTTTCCCTATGACCTACACTATTCATCCATCCTTCAACAGCATCTTTGGCTATTGATTCAGGGGAATCCCAAAACGTGATTGTTGAACCACTAACCATGTGAAGATTTTCACCAATTCCTTCCCAATATCCATCACCTTGAACAACTCGACAATTATATCCTGTCTTATGACCTCTGGCAGTAGGATCATCTCCATCTGGATTTACATGGGAATAAAATTTTCTTTGTGCCATATCCTCACTATGATTTCTTGCAATAGAAGCTAAGGCGTCATCATAAGAAAGAGTTTTCAATCCATGTTTTTGCCTTTCTATATTTACTAACCGATGAATTTCTAATTCAGTTTCTTTTTCTTTAGAATCAGCGGTGTTTTCATTTCTTGGCATGGATTTTATTTCTGGTTCAGGTTCAACATTAGGTGGTGATTCTAAATCATCTTGTTCTGGTACAACTATTTTTTGTTCTGTAGCGTTTTCATTATCCGAAGTGAGTTCAGCAGCAATACCATATAATAAATAAAATCCTATAATCGCACAAACAATTGCTACATACTTTAGTTTTCTACGCCTTGAGTGGTACTTTGACCAATCTGTCATTTAATTATGCATATAATGATGTGCTATAATACTCATCACAGTTCATGAATTTTTGAGGTCTGCAATGACTACAGAATGGTATACTATTCAATAACCTCTGAATTGTAAAATCTCTTGCTTTACCTGATTTGCAATTTCTCGCCAATTAGTTTTAAGATAATCTATATTCATTATGTTATAATACTCTTCTTCGATGTTGACTTTTTGGTATAATTTTAAACAATCTTTGCTTTCTAGCAGATTTTTTTCTCTACACTCATTGTATAGATATTCTATCCAATGCACGTTATCACCATAATCTCTTGGAGAAAATCTTTGTTCATATAACATATAATGCGAAATTTCATGTGATAAAGTCCACACTGAACCGTCTTTTACATTTTCATATCTTTTATCACACTCACAAATGACAATAATGTGTTGCCTGCATTCTCCTTGAGTTAATTTAGAATCGTAAACTGGAACACATGCCCAAGAACCATAGGCACCATAATCATAATATGTTTCAAAATTTACATCCACATTACCAACAAAAATTAAAAGATCTGGTTTTTGTATACCTAGCTTACTCAAAACTAGAGGATAGGTACTTTGTTTGATTTGCTCAATTTTCGTACATACTCCTACCACATGTGTCAATTCTTGGCGTAAATTTTTTTTGAGCATGTATTCAGAAACTATGGCATATTCCCTAGCAGCTCTTTTTTCGTCAAGTGAGCAGATGTCATTTTTAGTTGCTTTAACTAATACCACATCAAATAGATCATCATGTGAGAATAGCTTTGTTTCATAAGTTAATAGATCATGGTCAATGTTATTTACAATTGAGTATGTGTCTTTCTTCTCTAACTTAATTATATTTTCTTTAACCAAAAATTGCATCGCAGATAAAAATTCATTTTCAGAAATCTGATTTTGTGCCCACCATTTTGCATTATTCCTTACCCAATTAGGAACTTCGTTTGAATCCATTTTTTTTACAATAATTGAATATTTTAATTCATTTTCTGCTTGTTTTGCAAATATTCTGTATTCGCCAGTTGGAGAATTTCTATCAAGCGTTAAATGGGTAAGATAGTTACCTTGATTGTCCATCTTAGGGATAATTTTTTGAATTGTTCCATCTGGTTTTTCAATGGTTAGGACAATTTTAGAACCTGTAAAATTTGATATATGGCCATTTAATCCAACTACCAAAGAACCAGATTTTGGTAATGTGTATGAGTTAATTTTTTCTTCGGAAGATTCTGGAAGGTCTATGATGTAATTGTTGATAAGGTATTGTATTCCTTGTACGAATTCTGAATCATCGATATTTCCTTCAGACCACCACAAAGCATTATTTTTAATCCAAATTGGAATTTGCTTATCTGTTTTTGTTTCTTTGTCTATAAATTGTAATGAATTAATTATTTTATCTAACTCATCTGAAAGTTCATTAAATTTTTCTTCAGTAAATTTCGAGTTTACTCTCCAAACCTGATCATCTGTGATAATATCATAAGCTATAGAGATGTTCTTCTTTGTTTTATTCGTGCATTTGTAACCCGTATAATCTGATATCTCACAAAGTTCATAATTTTCAAACCATGAATAAGTAATTTGATACTGTGTATTTTCGCCAAGTTCTAACATTTTTTCATCAATCAAAACAAGATTATCACATGTATACTGATAATTAAAAAAATCAAGCAATTTACAATCATTTTTTTGTGTTGTAAATAATTTTTCAAAATAATCATCCTCACTCTTTTGTGGTTCAAAGCTTGTTGGCTTTTGTATTAATATTGCGCCATAAAGAATCTCATTATAGTCAAGTACAAATTCTTTTGGAGTCAGACCTGTTATGTCAGCTTTTGGTAAATGTTCCTGATCAAAATAAAGAAGATAAACTAATTTCTGCTCATCGTTTGAAAAACGATCGTCTGTAATCCATTCTTTCGGATATTCAAAAGAAATGGCTGTCGTGTGATCATAGTATAAAACTCCTGAAGAAAACGAAAGTAAATTTCCAGATAGTAATAAAATCATGAAGATATATCCAAAAACAATATTTTGCAAACCTAATTTTAGATGTTTTCGATAGTAAAAATGTTTTTGATTTTTTACTGTTTCTGATAGTTTTTCTAATTGTATATGTTTTGCACAAAATTTTTGCTTGCAAAATTTACATGTAAATGAATCTGGAAAAACTAGAAGAGTGTTACAATCTGTGTATGAACAATTCATAGCAGTGATTCATTTTAATAACATTCTGTTAAACTTTTCATATCATTATCTTAATGAAACATTAACAAATCATAACCAACGTTATACGGTAGAAATATTCTATATGACATCCTTTTCCAGAGACTACTATTTTTTCATAAGGTATTTTTGTTACAAACCATTCTTCTTTTTGCGTTTCCGCTAATGTAGTTTTGACCGTTTTTGAGAATGAGTTTGTTGTCTTTTAGATTGATTGATACTCCATAACCACGAAGTAATTTTACATTAAAATGCGATTTGTGACCTTTAAGAGTCATTTAGAAAGAATCAGGCATCCATGTACCAAATATCTGAATTATAAATCCAAGGATGATTAATCCTAATCCGATTATTGTTATCCATCTTTCTCTATTGGTAAGTAAAGTTCGTTCATGATGAACATCGGGTGTAACGGTGTTGGATGCATGTAGTAAATGCCTCAATACTCTAGAAGTAATTAATGCTAGCACACTTACGCCGAGAATATCTATTATGAGCCCTATTGTTGTAACAGTTGAAGATAATATTTGAGCATCATTCATCTTTGATATTGATCATGATCTTTGAATTTTAACCTTTACGATAAACAACATTTTTCCTTCCCAACTGGGAGGAATCATAAATAGAAAATAAGGCTTAACACGTTAAAATCTATTGTAAAATATAGCAACCAAATCGACTCTATTTTGTGTTTTTTGATATACGTAAAATCAGGTAATGCGTAACACGTTAAACATTACTTAAAAATAACGTAAAAAATGAAATCATCAAAAAGCCAATCAATCATACAAAAGTTATCAAGTTGATTCATTTTGGTAACAGCTCAAAGATTAAATAGCATTTGAAAAGCAACAAATGCAGATTAATTGAGTCAAATTACTGAACAAATTCATTCAAGCGAAATTGGAGACATTTTAGAAAATTCGCTTCATGGAAAACGACCTGCCCTTGATGATTGTATCAGGCTTTTAGAGTCAGATGATGTTTTTCTGATGGGCCTTGTTGCAGGAACACTAACACAAAACCAATTTGGGAAAAAAGTATCTTTTGTAAATAACATAATACTAAATTACACAAACGTTTGCATTACTGATTGCAAGTTTTGTGCATTTTATCGACCTCCTGGAGATAATGAAGCATACACATTAACCCTTGATCAAATCGAAGTCAGAGTAAAAACTGCATGGGATCTGTTTAAGATTAGACAAGTGCTCATTCAGGGAGGGCATAACCCAAATCTTGGAGTTGAATACTATGAGGATGCATTTAAAATGATTAGGACAAAGTTTCCAAAAGTTGGGGTTCATGGGCTTTCTGCATCGGAAATAGACATGATTGCGCGTGTTGAAAAATCATCCACAAAAGAAATTATCTTGCGATTAAAGGAATCTGGATTGCAGTCTGTCCCAGGAGCTGGCTCTGAAATCCTTGTTGATCCTGTCAAAAAAATTATCAGTCCAAAAAAGATTTCAAGTGACGAATGGCTTCGCATCATGGAAGAAGCACACTCAATTGGACTTCCTGCATCAGCTACTATGATGTATGGGCATGTTGAATCTGTACAGGATATAGCAGAACACTTTTACAAAATAGCAACATTGCAGGAAAAAACAAAGGGATTCATGGCATTTATTCCATGGAGCTTTGAGCCAAATAATACTCTATTGCAAAAAGAAGGAACTGTAAATTTTGGTGCAGGGGGAATGCAGCTTTTGAAAATGATTGCAATAAGCAGACTAGTCTATGATGGGCTTATACCTCATATCCAGTCGTCATGGCTGACAAATGGAGTCGGAATGGCACAACTTGCGCTTCAATACGGTGCAGATGATTTTGGTGGAACCCTCATTGGAGAAGAGGTAGTATCATGTACGGGTGCTCGCTCAACTGAGCTTACCAGTCAAAGAATAATTGATTCTATAAGACAGATTGGTTATCAGGTAGAAGAAAGGGATAACTTTTACAATACTGTATGCATGCATTAAATTCCATAGCTTGACCATTTAGAATCGACAACACTTTTTGTAGCATCATCAACATTTACCTGCTCTTGAATCTCTCGCTCAAATCCTTCCTCTTTTGTTTTTTGAGTTGCATCTATTCCAAGTTTTGATCCTAGGTTAAGCAGAGGAGATGCAGGATCCAATGTATCTGTTGGAGTTTTATCAATTATCATAACATCACGGGCTGCATCAACTCGTGTAGTTATTGCCCAGATGACATCGTTTATGTCATGTACGTTTACATCATCATCCACTACAACAAAAATTTTCGTTAATGACAGCTGTCCTAGCCCCCATAATCCCATCATGACCTTTCTTGCTTGTCCTGGGTAACGTTTTTTGATAGAAATTATTGCAAGACCTTGGAACCATCCAGAAGCAGGCATTGAAAAATCCACAACTTCTGGCTGAAACATCCTAATTAACGGTAAAAAGGAGCGCTCTATTACCTTGCCAATGTACGCATCCTCTAAAATCGGTTTTCCAACTATCGTGGTAAGATAAATCGGTTTTTTCCTTTGCATCATTCCAGTTAAGGTAAATGTTGGATACGGTTCTTTTGGGGTATAGTATCCTGTGTGATCACCAAAAGGTCCCTCGTCTTTAACATCAAAAGGATCAACATATCCTTCTAGTACAATTTCTGCATTAGCAGGAACCTCCAAGTCCACAGTCTTGCACTTGACAGTTTTGATTCCTTTTTTTCGTGTAATGCCAGCAAACACAAATTTGTCTAGTCCTTCAGGAACTGGTGCAACTGCAGAAAAAATTGTCGCGGGATCTCCGCCTATCACTATTGCAGCTTCGATTTTTTTGCCTCTTTCTTTTGTTATATCATGATGGTGTGCACCACGTTTGTGTTTTTGCCAATGCATTAACGCGTGTTTGCTATCAAGAACTTGCATTCTATACACACCAAGATTTCTAACCCCTGTCTCTGGATGTTTTGTAACAACAAAACCAAATGTTATGAATCGTCCTGCATCTTTTGGCCAAGTTTTTAGAATTGGAAGTTTATCAAATGATGGAGAATCATTAACAATTTCTGTTACTGGTCCATCTTTTTCTAACTTTGGAAAAACATCGCCCATTTTTGCAAGCTCTGGTAATTTTTTTATCTTGTTTAAAACACCCGAAGGCATTTCCATCTTTGTCATATCTACAATTCGTTGGCCAATTTCTGTAAAGTTTGATGTTTCAAGACCAATCTCAAGTCTTTTTAGCGAGCCAAATGCATTTCCTAAAACCGGCATATCGTAATTTTTCACATTTTCAAAAAGAAGTGCAGGACCCTTTGCATACATCGTCCTCCTAAGAATCTCTGCAATTTCTAGATCTGCATCAACTTGTGTAGTTATTCGTTTAAGCTCGCCGGCTTTTTCTAACTCATCAATAAACTGATGGATGTCATCAAGCGTCACGAATCCATATGAAGACGTTGACAGTATAAGCTTAACTAGATTTATCTAATAATGTACTTTTTGGAAAAAAATTTAACACAGGTGTTTTAATTACTAATACAAGGTTCTCATACGTTGGACGAGCAGAAAAAGTGTGCAGTATGCAAGGGCACTGGCACAATTGAGCTACTTAATTCGCAATGCCCATTCTGTAATGGAACAGGGGAGTACTCAAAGACAGCAGAAAGCTATCTAAAATCACATATCTGTCAGTGTATATTTTTGGATAGGAAAACCTGTCCGTTGTGTACAAAAAAGTGTCATCACGACACTCCTAACAAACCAAAAATTTTGTTAGGTCCAGTTTAGTAATTTGTTTTAATTAATTGGAGGAAGCTCGCTTTTTTTGCCGTGTCCTCCAGAGCCAAATTTACAGTAAAAACACAAATCAGATTGCATGTAAGTTAATTTTTCAATTTGAATTGCACCAATCTTTAATGCAATTTTTGTTAGTAATCTATACTTTAGCGGCATTGCCGGTATTACCTCTTTCATGTATACATCATGGTGATCGGGGCAGAACTTTAGAGTGACCTTTGCTGGTTCCTTGCTTGTTTGATTAATCGTTTTTGCAACGTTGATTTGCTCCCGTATGTACTCATGTTTAGGACAAGGACAGTTCTTTCCTCTAGGGTGCTTGTAGGCAGGCGTATTCTTCCAATCAAATCCAGGATATTCTTTTTCAAAATCGTCCAATAACCGAAATAGTTCTCAATTGTTTATAAAACTTGATCAATTTTTCAAGCTCGAATTAAACAAAATGTAAATAAACCCCTCCTAGTCAAAAGAAACCACATGTCAAAGAAACCAAGTTCAAAAAGAACAAAAAAGGATCTTGAGGCCAAAATTGCCAAATTAGAGGCAAAACTTTCTCAGCTTTCTACTCAAGTATCTGCTAAACCATCAACACAAGCACCACCGCCTAAACAACAAGCACCTCCACCGCCACCTAAACAACAAGCACCTCCACCGCCACCTAAACAACAAGCACCTCCACCACAACCAAAACCATCCGCCCAGACACCACCTCCACCAGCTACAAAAGCGGTTTGGGAGCAATGGAAAGACTCTCCAATGGGCAACTGGAATATTCAAAAAACAAAGGTGCCAGGTTATGTTAGTGCTCCAAACAGATACTATGCAAGTAGAGTTGTTCTTCGTGCTGATGTTCCAACCAGTAATTGGAATCTTCAAAAACCAAAGGTGCCAGGTTATACTGCACCATCAAACAAGTATTTTGCCACTAGAGCAAGATTAGCATATCATCCACCAGCAAAACAATTTGCTGGCTATGGAATTAAGACTTAAACACACAGTAATACCAAAGAAAAACCTTACACGTGGTAGCTTACCGCAAGGATTCTAATTATTAGCATTTCATTTTTTAAATCAAAACCCTAGACAATTATAATAAAACACTCTTGAAAATCGATTAATTTAGTATCACCTATAAATTTTTTTAAAAATTATTTAGAAAATTTAGTAAAAAATTGATTGAAAATTGGCAATGATCAAAATGTAAATAAACTATGCAAATAGTAGGAAGTCAATGTCAACTAAGACATCAAAAAGAACAAAAAAGGATCTTGAGGCCAAAATTGCCAAATTAGAGGCAAAAC